>CAZIOD010000222.1:0-1529 GCA_964540785.1 uncultured Terricaulis sp. | reverse complement strand
TCCCAAGCTCACCCTCGTCGTCGCCGTCGCCAAGAACGGCGTCATTGGCCGCGACGGCGACCTGCCGTGGCGGCTCTCGTCCGACATGAAGCGCTTCAAGGCGGCGACGATGGGCAAGCCGGTGCTGATGGGGCGCAAGACGTGGGAGTCGTTGCCGAAGCGCCCGCTCGTCGGGCGGCCAAATCTGGTGCTGACGCGCGACGCAAATTTCAAAGCCGACGGCGCGTGGGTTTACACCGATCTCGCCGCCATGCTCGCGGCGGGCCGCGCGATGGCCGAGGCTTCCGGCGCGGACGAAGTCTGCGTCATCGGCGGCGCGCAGCTCTTCAACGCGGTGCTGCCGCAAGCCGACCGCATCGTCCTCACCGAGGTCAGTCTTGAGCCGGCCGGCGACGTGCGCCTCCATCTCGATCTTACGCAATGGCGCGAAGTCAGCCGCGAGCACGTCGAACGCGGCCCCAAGGACGACGCGGATTTCACGGTGCGGGTGCTGGAGCGCTAAGCGCGTTCCCCCTCTCCCTTGCGGAGAGGGGCTAGGGGGTGAGGGGCGAGAAGCGCCGCGCACTTTCAGGTTCGCGCCGCCTTTGACCCGCCGCCCCTCATCCGGCTCGCCTCGCGAGCCACCTTCTCCGCAAGGGTGAAGGTTTGTACGGTGCATGCCATGACTGCATTCGAAATCTTCGCCGAAGACCTTCAATTTCCCGAAGGCCCGATCGCCATGCCGGATGGCAGCGTCATCCTGGTCGAAATCAAGCGCCAAACGCTGACGCGCTGTTGGAAGGGCCGGAGCGAAGTTATCGCCAAGATTGGCGGCGGGCCAAATGGCGCCGCGTTCGGCCCCGATGGCGCGGTCTACGTTTGCAACAATGGCGGCTTCGCCTGGCACGACGCCGCTGGGTTCACCATTCCCGGGCACGCCGCGAAAGATTATGAAACCGGCCGCATCGAGCGCGTCGATCTCGCAACAGGCAAAATCGAGCGCATCTACGAAAGCGTGGGCGACCACAAGCTGCGCGGGCCGAACGACATCGTGTTCGATAAGAGCGGCGGCTTCTGGTTCACCGATCTCGGCAAAGGCTGGGCGCGTCAGCGCGATCGCGGCGGGCTTTATTACGCCAAGCCTGACGGCTCGCTGATCAAGGAGGCGGCGTACGGCCACGTCGGCTTGAACGGCGTCGGTCTCTCGCCGGACGAGCGCGTCGTCTATTGCGCCGAAACCGAAACCGGCAAGCTCTGGGCGTTCGACATCACCGGCGAGGGCGAAGTCGCGCCTGGCGCGCTCGGCGGTTCGGGTCGTGTCATCGCCGTGCAGCCTTATCATTGCTATTTCGACAGTCTCGCCGTGCAAGCCAATGGCGATGTCTGCGTCGCCACAATTTTGAACGGCGGCATCACCACCATCACGCCGGCTGGCGCTTCAACGCACACCCCGTTTCCCGATCCCATCACCACCAACATCGCCTTCGGCGGCGCAGACATGCGGGACGCGTACGTCACGTTCTCAGGCACTGGCAAACTCGCCAAAGTGC
>CAZIOD010000221.1:0-1557 GCA_964540785.1 uncultured Terricaulis sp. | reverse complement strand
GCAAGCCAGTTCGAGCCGCGCGCCGGCGCGGTGTGCAGTATCGATGTCCTGGGCAGAGCCTATCCGGAATTTTGTGTGTGAGGCATACCATGACCCGCAGGAGGGAGTATGCCGAGCAAGGAAGTGAGCAGAACGAAGCTGAGGAACGCCCGGATTGCCGCTGAGTCGGCGGCGTTGCCGAAGATTTCGAAGGAAGTACTGGATCAGATCGTGGCCGACGGCCCGCTGACGGCGCAGCAGGTCAACGCGACGATGCTGGCGCTGAAGAAGGCGCTGATCGAGCGCGCGCTGGGCGGGGAGCTGTCGCACCACCTGGGCTACCCGCCGGGTACGGACAAGCCCGAGGAGGTGAGCAACCACCGCAACGGCGCCAGCGGCAAGACGGTGCTCACCGAGGACGGGCCGGTGCGCATCGAGGTGCCGCGCGATCGCGACGGCAGCTTCGAGCCGCTGCTGATCCCGAAGCACGAGCGGCGCTTCACCGGCTTTGACGACAAGATCATCGCGATGTACGCGCGCGGCATGACGGTGCGCGAGATCCAGGGGTTCCTGGCCGAGCAGTACGGCACCGAGGTCAGCCCGGAGTTCATCAGCTCGGTCACCGACGCGGTCATGGCCGAGGTGACGGCCTGGCAGAGCCGCCCGCTCGAGCCGATGTACCCGGTGGTGTTCTTCGATGCGCTGCGCGTGAAGATCCGCGAGGACGCGGTGGTGCGCAACAAGGCGATCTACCTGGCGCTCGGTGTCTTGCCCGATGGCACGCGCGAGATCCTGGGCATCTGGATCGAGAACACCGAGGGCGCGAAGTTCTGGCTGAAGGTCTTCAACGACCTGAAGACGCGCGGCGTCCAGGACATCCTGATCGCCGTCACCGACGGCCTGAAGGGCATCGGCGAGGCGCTCGAAGTGGTGTTCCCCGCCACGACGTTGCAGACCTGCATCGTGCACCTGATCCGCAACAGCCTGGACTATGCGAGCTGGAAAGACCGCAAGCTGCTGGCAGCGGCGCTGCGCCCCATCTACTCGGCGACGAGCGCCGAGACGGCAGAAGCGGCTCTGGACGCCTTCGAGCGCGGCGAATGGGGTCGCAAATACCCGACGGTGGTCGCTGCGTGGCGTCGCGCCTGGGATCGCGTGATTCCGTTCTTTGCGTTCGCGCCGGCGGTACGCCGCGTCATCTACACGACCAACGCGATCGAGAGCGTGCATGCGCGGCTGCGCAAGATCATCAAGACGCGCGGGCACTTCCCCAGCGACGACGCAGCCAGCAAGCTGATCTGGCTGGCGTTGCGCAACATCACCGCCGATTGGGGACGAGCGGCGAAGGAATGGCGCGAAGCGATGAACCAGTTCGCGATCGCCTACGGTGATAGATTCACGAGACCCGCCGCGTGAGCGTGGCGCCGCGAGTTGCCCACCGCGGCGGTCGTTCGTCGCAAGCGACGCCCGCCGCCGTGGACAACTCATCCGAGAGCCTCACACACAGAAATCCGGACACCCCCGTAATCAGCCGAACATCTTGATGTCGCGCGGGGGAGCGCACATTGATGGCATCGA
>CAZIOD010000220.1:0-1560 GCA_964540785.1 uncultured Terricaulis sp. | reverse complement strand
TACATCCTGCCGCACGACGAAGAGGTCAGCGCGCGCATCGCGCTGCTCGCCGGCGCCGATTTCAAGATGTACGATTTCATCCTTGAAGGCGGCGCCATCGAGATGGATGGCGAGGGCACGCTTCTGACGACGCGGCAGTGCCTCCTGAACCCCAATCGTAATCCGCACTGGACCGAAGCGGGCGCGGAGCGCGAACTCAAGCGGGCGCTCGGCGTCGAAAAGGTGCTGTGGCTCGACGAGGGCCTCGCCAACGATCACACTGATGGCCACATCGACAATCTGGCGCGCTTCGTCGCGCCGGGGCGCGTGGTCTGCCAGACGCCGTTCGGCCCGGACGATCCCAACGCCGAGGTGCTGGACGAAATCGCGTTGGCGCTGGCGGCGATGACGGACGCCAAAGGACGCAAGCTCGACGTCGTGCGCATTCCCGGACCTGGCGTCGTTCTCGACGAAGACGGCGACGCCGTTGCCGCCAGTCATGTGAATTTCCTGATCGGCAACACGACCGTCGTCGTGCCGGTCTATTCCGCGAGCGCGCAAGCGGCGGTCGATGCGCTGAAGCCGCTGTTTCCGGGACGCAAGGTTGTCGGCTTGCCCGCACGCGCGATCCTGACCGGCGGCGGCGCGTTCCACTGCATCACGCAACAAGAGCCGGCATGAGGCTGTGAAATGAACAAGACGATCAAAGTCGCGGCGGTGCAGGCGGCCTTTGGCGAGGACATGAACGCCAACATCGCCAAAGTGGAAAAGCTCGTGCGCGCCGCCGCCAAGCAGGGCGCACAAGTAATCCTGCCGCCCGAGTTGTTTCAGGGGCCGTACTTCTGCACGTCGCAGGAAGAAAAGTGGTTCGCCACCGCCTATCCGGCCGCGACGCATCCGGCCGTCACCGCGCTGCAGCCGGTGGCGAAACAGCTGGGCGTGGCCATTCCTGTCTCGATCTTCGAGCGCGACGGGCCGGCCTATTACAATTCGCTCGTCATGGTGGACGCCGATGGCGAACAGCTCGGCGTCTATCGCAAGAGCCACATCCCCGATGGGCCGGGCTATCAGGAGAAGTATTACTTCCGCCCCGGCGACACCGGCTTCAAGGTCTGGGACACCAAGTTCGGCCGCATCGGTGTCGGCATCTGTTGGGATCAGTGGTTTCCCGAAGCTGCGCGCGCCATGGCGCTGATGGGCGCGCAGGTGCTGTTTTATCCGACGGCGATCGGCTCAGAGCCGCACGATCCTGAACTCGATACGCGCGAGCCCTGGCGGCGTGCGATGCAGGGCCACGCGGTCTCGAACGTCATTCCCGTCGTCGCCTCCAACCGTATCGGCACGGAACAATGCGGGCCCGCGGCGCAGACCTATTACGGCTCCAGCTTCATCGCCGATCATCGCGGCGATCTGGTCGAAGAGCTGGGGCGGGACGAGGAAGGCGCGATCGTGCACGAGTTCGATCTCGATTTCCTGGATCGCCACCGCGCCGCCTGGGGTTTCTTCCGCGATCGCAGGACGGAGTATTATCGCTAGCGCTCTGACTGGTGCGCCAGGTGCGCTTGACCCCAGTCGTGGACC
>CAZIOD010000219.1:0-1632 GCA_964540785.1 uncultured Terricaulis sp. | reverse complement strand
GCGCCGATGAAGCTGGCGAACAGCGGATGGGGCTCGAAGGGGCGCGATTTCAGTTCGGGGTGGTATTGCACGCCGAAGAACCAGGGATGGTCGCGCCGCTCGACGATCTCCGGCAGCACGCCGTCGGGGCTCATGCCTGAGAAGCAGAGGCCCGCGGCTTCCAGCTTGTCGCGGTACTTGGTGTTCACTTCGTAGCGGTGGCGGTGGCGCTCGGAGATGCGCGTATCGCCATAGATCGCAGCCACTTTGCTCTCAGGATCGAGTTCGGCCGCGTAGGCGCCCAGACGCATGGTGCCGCCCATGTCGCCGTTGGCCTGGCGCTTTTCCAGTTCGTTGCCCTTCAGCCATTCCGTCATGAGGCCGACAATCGGGTGCTTGGCCGGGCCAAACTCGGTGGAGCTGGCGCCCTTGAGGCCGGCCTGGTTTCGCGCCGCCTCGATGCACGCCATCTGCATGCCGAAGCAGATGCCGAAGAACGGGATGTCGTGCTCGCGCGCGAAGGTGACGGCGGCGATCTTGCCTTCGCTGCCGCGCTCGCCGAAGCCGCCCGGCACCAAGACTCCATGCACGCCCTGCAGATCCGCGTGCCAGGCGTCGCCGCGCTCCTCGAATTTCTCGCTCTCGATCCAGCGGATGTCGACCCTTACGTTATTGGCCACGCCGCCGTGATGCAGTGCTTCGATCAGCGACTTATACGCGTCTTTGAGTTCGGTGTACTTGCCGACAACGCCGATCGTGACGGCGCCGTCCGGGGACTTCAAGCGTTTAACGATGGTCTCCCATTTGCCGAGATCGGGATGGGGCGCGACCGAGACGCCGAAATGGCGCAAGAGTTCGGTGTCGAAGCCGGCGGCGTGGTAGGCGAGCGGCGCCTCGTAGATCGTCTGCAGATCGCGCGCCTCGACGACCGCGCTTTCGCGCACGTTGCAGAAGAGCGCGATCTTCTTTTTCTCGTCTTCGGGGATCGGGCGATCGCAGCGGCAGAGCAGGATGTTGGGCTGGATGCCGATCGAGCGCAGCTCCTTGACGGAATGCTGCGTGGGTTTGGTCTTCATCTCGCCGGCGGACGGGATGAAGGGCAGCAGCGTCAAGTGCACGAAGGCGGCCTGGCCGGGATCGAGTTCCTGGCCGAGCTGGCGGATGGCCTCGAAGAACGGCAAACCTTCGATGTCGCCGACGGTGCCGCCGATCTCGCACAGCACGAAGTCGGCATTGCCGTGATCTGAAAGGATGAAGTCCTTGATGGCGTTGGTGACGTGCGGGATCACTTGCACGGTGGCGCCGAGATAATCGCCGCGCCGCTCCTTGGCGATGATCTCCTGATAGATGCGCCCGGTGGTGATGTTGTCGGCCTGGGTTGCCGATACGCCCGTGAAGCGCTCGTAGTGGCCGAGATCGAGATCGGTCTCGGCGCCGTCGTCGGTGACGAACACCTCGCCGTGCTGGTACGGGCTCATCGTGCCCGGATCGACGTTGAGGTAGGGATCCAGTTTGCGGAGGCGGACGCGGTAGCCCCGGGCTTGCAGCAAAGCGCCGAGAGCGGCGGAGGCGATGCCCTTCCCAAGGGAAGAGACCACGCCGCCGGTAATGAACACGTAGCGCGCCATTATCCTTCCACGTCAGCCCGGCCGC
>CAZIOD010000218.1:0-1668 GCA_964540785.1 uncultured Terricaulis sp. | reverse complement strand
AGGTTGAGGAAGAAGTCGTTGCTGAGCACGCCAGGACGATCGGTGAGCACGCCGAGCTTGTCGTCGCCGACTTGCAGCACGCGCAGGCCGCCAATCAACACCGTCATTTCCGGGGCCGAGAGCTCGAGCAATTGAGCGCGATCGACCAGATGCTCTTCCACCGACATGATCGGCTTGCGCACATAATTGCGGAAGCCGTCCGCCTTCGGGTTGAGGAACTCGAAGGAGTGGACCTCCGTCTCTTCCTGCGTGGCGTCGGCGCGGCCCGGCGTGAACGGGACTTTGATGTTGAAACCGCCGTCTTTGGCCGCCTTCTCGATCGCGGCGGCGCCGCCGAGCACGATGAGATCAGCGATGGAGACGGTTTTGCTCCCGCTGTTGAAGCCCTTCTGGACCTCTGCGAGCTTGGCGATCACTTTGGCGAGCTGGGACGGCTTGTTGACTTCCCAGTCCTTCATCGGCGCAAGCCGAATGCGCGCACCGTCGGCGCCGCCGCGGCGGTCCGACCCGCGATAGGTCGATGCGGAGGCCCATGCGGTTTCAACCAGCTCGCGGCCAGAAATCCCTGCACTGAGCAGCTTCGCCTTCAGCGCTTCGACGTCCTTGTCGTCGATATTGCTCTTCGGGCCGGAAATCGGATCTTGCCAGATCAGCGTCTCTTTCGGCACCAGCTTGCCGCGATAAAGGCATTTAGGGCCCATGTCGCGGTGCGTGAGCTTGTACCAGGCCTTGGCGAACGCTTCGGCGAATTCCTGCGGATTGGCGTGATAGCGCCGCGAAATCTTCGCGTAATCGGGATCCATGCGCAGCGCGAGGTCGGCCGTCGTCATCATTGTCGTGACGCGCTTTGAGGGATCGTGCGCCGCGGGCGCCATGTGCTCGGGCTTTGGATTGATCGGATGCCATTGCCAGGCGCCGGCCGGACTCTTCACCAGATCCCATTCATAGCCGAACAGGATGTCGAAATAGGACATGTCCCACTTCGTCGGCGTCGGCGTCCACGAGCCTTCGATGCCGCTGGTGATGGTGTGGCCGGCCATGCCGCTCTCGAATGTGCTTTGCCAACCGAGACCCATGTGTTCGAGATCGGCGCCTTCGGGCTCTTTGCCGACATGGCTGACCGGCCCTGCGCCGTGCGCTTTGCCGAAAGCGTGGCCGCCTGCGATGAGCGCGACAGTCTCTTCGTCGTTCATGGCCATGCGGGCGAAGGTTTCTCGGATATCGCGTGCCGAGCCCATCACGTTCGGCTGACCGTCGGGGCCTTCTGGATTGACGTAGATGAGGCCCATCTGCACCGCGCCCAGATCGCCGTGCAATTCACGCTCGCCGCTGTAGCGGCTGTTAGGCGCCTTGCTGTCGGCAAGCCAAGCTTCTTCGGCGCCCCAGTTCACATGATTCTCGGGTTCGTACACATCGGCGCGCCCGCCGCCGAAACCGAAAATCGGCCCGCCCATCGATTCAATTGCGACGTTGCCCGTCAGCACAAGCAAATCGGCCCAGGAGAGTTTGGCGCCGTACTTTTGCTTGATTGGCCATAAGAGCCGGCGCGCCATGTCGAGGTTGCCGTTGTCCGGCCAAGAGTTGAGCGGTGCAAAGCGCTGTTGCCCGCGCCCGGCGCCGCCGCGGCCATCGCCGACGCGATAGGTGCCCGCCGCGTGCCACGCCATG
>CAZIOD010000217.1:0-1691 GCA_964540785.1 uncultured Terricaulis sp. | reverse complement strand
CTAGGAGTCTGGGCGGCAGAGCGCCCGGACGAGGTTGAGAAGGCTGAAGCTGTCCAAGCCGGGCCATTTCGATCCTCGCTTTTAGGCGCCTAAACTTTTAGGCGCCTAAAACGAGCATCGTGCTTGCCATTGGGTGGCAATGCGACAGGCGAGGCGGCAGCCCGAGGCACTTTTGCAGCCTCGCCTGCCTCACCTGGCTGGCATCGCCGCCATTCGCCTGAGGTTCAGCGCCAGGCAGACGAGCTTCCACTCGGCGCGGACTCGCTCGAGGCCGCGCAGGCTGAACTGCCGGAACCCCAGCACGTTCTTGATCCAGCCGTTGGGCGGCTCGGCGATCCACTTGCGTCGTCGATATGCAGCCTTGCCACGGTCGGTCCTCAGCTTGGCCGCCATCGCCGCCAGATGTGGCGAGCGTTGCGCATCGAACCGAATCTGCTGCTTGCTCTCGCGTCCGAGCGCCACGATCAACTCGGTGTCGCCAGCGGCCAGATCGGCGAACACCTGTTCGCCGTGATAGCCGGTATCGGCCAGCATCTGATCAGGTGCGGCTCCGACGTTCTGGCGCACCGCGCGCAACATCCGCGGCAACTCGGCTGCGTCGCTGGCGTTGTTCGTCAGCTCTGCGGCCACGATGATGTGCGCGCTGTCGTCCACCGCCGTCTGCGCGTTGTAGCTCGCATCGAAGCCGCCGCCGGCACGCGGCATGATCCGGCTATCGGGATCGGTGAAGTTCTCCTGCGCCGTGTCCTTGGGTACACCGAAGTCGCGCAGGTAGCGACCTCCCTTCGGTTTGCCGTCCTTGCCGCGCGGCTTGTTCTCATCGTCCGGGTGACGACCGCGCTGCAGATCGGCTTGGCGCTGGCGCTGCTCCAGGCGCTCGCGCGCGGCAGCGATTGCCGCCCGCCGCGCTTCGCGCCGCGCGATCTCGGCGGGGATGTCCAACTCCGGCTCGTTGCGCTCGGCCTCGTCGGCAGCCTTCGCACGCGCCATCAACGCATCGATCTGCGCGGCGAGCTCGCGCTCGGAGTGCAGCATGCGCCCGTAGCTCATGGCCTTATGTCGGCTGGCGTTGGCCTTGACCTTGGTGCCGTCCACCGCGATTGTGCCCAGCTTCACCAGCCCCATCTCGCGCGCCAAGCGCACCACCTGCACGAACAGCGCCGAGAGCTCCTTCAGGTGGATCGCACGAAAGTCCCGAATCGTGCGGTGCGCCGGGAAGTTGCCCGCTGCCAACATCCGAAACGCCACGTCCTCGTGCAGCTTGCACGCGATCTTGCGCGAGCTGAACACCCCCGTGGCGTATCCGTACACCAGCACCTTGATCATCATCGCCGGATGAAACGGCTGGTTGCGCGGTCCATCCTTGGCGTAGCGTGCGTGAAACTCGCTCAGATCCAGCGTGTCCACGGTATCGCTGATGAAGTGCGCCAGATGCCCATCGGGCAGCCAGTCCTGGATCGCCTCGGGCAGCAGCAGCATCTGTCCGGGCTCGTACGGAAGGTAGTTCGCAGCCATGGCCACGAAAACTACCTCATCACCATCGCTTCGTCAGCTGATTCGGCGCTCTGCCGCCCAGACTCCTAGCGGATAGCAGAAGTCGAGACGATCGACGCCGATCTCCCGCGCGCAACTCGGACATGCGTTTGGTGCCATCTCGACCTCCCACGGATCGCCGGTGGACCGGCGCAGTT
>CAZIOD010000216.1:0-1757 GCA_964540785.1 uncultured Terricaulis sp. | reverse complement strand
CTCTCCGGGGTCGCCACCTCATCGCTCCGGGGCGGCTTCGACTGATCGGAGTGATCCCTCCGCAATTGAGCGCGCGCAGCCACGCTCGGCTATGTCGGTGGCGGGCCGGCGGCGAACCAGGCGTCACCGCATCAGCTGAAGCGGCCGCGCGCCTTCGCAGCCAAATCTATGGTCGGCAACGGGCTATGCGCGCGAACCGCACCGGGGCCTTCCGCCGCCGTCCAGGCTGTTTGCTCGAATTTGCTCAACACGCTCGGCGGCAGAAACCGCGAGCGGATGGCGTAGACGTGCTTGTCGCCGCCTCTGTCCTGCTGCGTGTGATAGAAGCGCTGTGGTGTGATGAGGTGCAGCTCGTCCTTGGCGCGCGTCATGGCGACGTAAAGCAGGCGCCGCTCCTCCTCCAGCTCGGCAGTAGAGCCCGCGCCCAAATCCGACGGCATGCAGCCGTCGACGACATTCAGTACGAACACGTTTCTCCATTCTTGGCCTTTGGCGGAATGGATCGTGGAGAGAATGAGATAGTCATCGTCCTTGGTCGGAGCCGCGCTTTCGTCGCTGGTCGAGTTCGGCGGATCGAGGGTGAGCTCAGTCAAGAAAGTCGTGCGCGAAGCAAACGTCGCGCCGATACGCTGCAGCTGTTCGATGTCGCCGGCGCGCACGCGCGCATCGTCATAGCGTTCGTTCATCAAAGGCGCGTACCAGCGCGCCGCCAAATCGAGATCGCTGGGCCAGGTCGCGCTGCGTAATTGGTCAAACACGTCTTTCAGCGCACTCCACGCTTGGCCCGCGCTCGCCGGCGGCGCGGTGTTGCGGATGACGCCATAGGCGCCGTTTTCATTCACAGCGTCCAAGATGCGCGCCGCTTTCGCGGGACCAACGCCGGGCATCAGCTGCAGCGTGCGGAAGCCGGCGATACGGTCGCCGCCATTTTGCGACCAGCGCAGGATCGCGAGAAAATCCTTCACGTGCGCCGCTTCGAGAAACTTGAGACCGCCGAACTTCACAAAGGGAATGTCGCGCTTGGCGAGTTCGAGTTCGACGGGCGCGGAAAAATCCGCCGCGCGAAACAGCACCGCCTGCTGCGTGAGCGCCAGGCCGCGCTCGCGCGCTTCCAGCACGCACTCGGCGACATACGACGCCTGCGCCGCTTCATCGCGCACGCTGACCAGCTTCGGCGCCGCGCCGCCGCTGCGCGTGGTGCGCAGATTCTTGGTGAAGCGCTCATGCGCCAGATCGATCACCGCATTGGAGGCTTCGAGGATGGGTGAAGTGGAGCGATAATTCTGCTCCAGCGTGACCAGCTGCGCTTCCGGCGTGAACGCTTTCGGGAATTCCAGAATATTGCGCACGTCCGCGGCGCGGAACGAATAGATCGACTGCGCATCATCGCCCACCACAGTGAGCCCGCGCCCATCCGGCTTCATCGCCAGCAATATGCGGGCCTGCAGCTTGTTGGTGTCCTGATATTCATCGACCAGTACGTGATCGAAGCGCGCGCCAACCTCCTCTGCCAGCGCCGGCTCATTCATCGCCTCGGCCCACAGCCACAACAAATCGTCGTAGTCCAAGACGTTCTGCTCTTGCTTGGCCTCGATATACGCCGCGAAGAGGCGCTTCAGCTCCGCTTCCCATTCGCGGCACCACGGAAACGCCGCCGCCAGCGCATCCGCGATCGACTCATCCGCATTCACGACGCGCGAATAGATGGCGAGGCACGTGCCCTTCATGGGAAAGCGCTTCGCGCCCGTCGCCACGCC
>CAZIOD010000215.1:0-1767 GCA_964540785.1 uncultured Terricaulis sp. | reverse complement strand
GCGCGTTATCTTCTGCGCAAGACGTTTCGCGTGGAACAGGGTCATGTCGCGGTCATTCACGCTGCCGCCGGCGGCGTCGGCCAAATCGCCGTGCAATGGGCTAAGCATCTCGGCGCACACGTGATTGCGACTGTCGGCGGCGAAGCGAAGACGCAGATCGCACGCGCGCTTGGCGCGGACGATGTGCTCGTCACATCGCGCGATGACATCGTAAAGCGCGTGCGCGAAATCACAAATGGCGTTGGCGCCGATGTTGTGTACGATGGCGTCGGCAAGGATACGTGGGATGCATCTCTCGATGCGTTGCGCCCGCTCGGCATGATGGTGAGCTACGGCAATGCGTCCGGGCCGCCGCCGGATATCAATCCGCTCGCACTCTCGCAGAAGGGCTCGCTCTTTCTCACGCGACCGACGCTGTTTCATTACACGGCGACCGTCGAGCAGCTCAATGAAACCGCGCGCGACCTGTTCGACGTCATCGAGCAGGGCGCGGTGCAGATCGCGCCGCCTACGCGCTATGCGCTCGCCGACGCCGCTGAAGCGCATCGTGATTTGGAAGCGCGCAAGACAACGGGCAGCCTGGTGCTGACGCCGTAATACGAACCGCCGGCGCCCCCGCCCGAGCCCACATCACTTCACAGCCGCGGCGCGTTGAAAGGCTGGCCGCTGCGCCAGCTTGTCGTAATAGCCGCGCATGCGCTCGGGGATCTTGTCTTCGATGCCGGCGAATTTCGACGCGGCAACAATGTAGGCGACCGAGATGTCCGCGGCGGTGAAGCGGTTGGCGGCGACGTAGTCGCCGTCTCCAAGACGCTCGCACACCCACCCCAGCCGCCTCACGATGGCGTTCTGCAGATAGCCGACTGTCCAGTTCTGCTTCTGGTCTTCGGGCGCCATGAAGCGGGTGGCGACGAGTGGATTGCCGTACGCGGCCACACCCGCTTCGCCGAACAGCAAGAACTGCAGGTACTCGGCGTAACCAGGCTCGTTCGGCCTCACCTCAAGATCGGTCGGGCCGTACTTGTTCATGATGTAGATCATCATGGCCACCGACTCGATCATGGAGACGTCGCCGTCTGTCATTGCCGGAACCGTGCGCAATGGATTGACGGTCTTGAACTCGTCGCTGGGCCTAAGGAAGGAGGCTTCCGCAGTTTCGTACGGCACGCCCATTTCTTCGCAGAGCCAAACGACCCGCAGCGAGCGCGCGCCTTGCGCGTGATAGATTTTCAGCATGCGTCCTCCGTGGCTGGAGGTGCTAGCACCGCAGTACGCGGTAGTCATCCACGTCAAGCCGCACCGCGGCGAAGAGCCGGAGCGCGGGGGGCGGCAGAGCGGTGTCGTCGCCGCTGGGTCCCCGGGGTTCTCGCTCCGCGAGTCGCGTGATGGCGAGAGCTTCGCGACGTTACGTGTTCATCGACTGGAAGAAATCGTCGTTGTTCTTCGAGCCCTTGAGCTTGTCGAGCAGGAACTCGATCGCGTCCTGCGTGCCCATGGGCGAGAGGATCCGGCGCAGCACGTACATCTTCTGGAGGTGCTCCTTCGGCGTGATGAGTTCGTCCTTGCGCGTGCCAGATTTGAGTACGTCGATCGCCGGGAAGATGCGCCGGTCGGCGACCTTGCGGTCGAGCTGAAGTTCGCTGTTACCAGTGCCCTTGAACTCTTCGAAGATCACTTCGTCCATGCGCGAGCCGGTGTCGATCAGCGCGGTGGCGATGATGGTGAGCGAGCCGCCCTCCTCGATGTTGCGCGCGGCGCCGAAGAAGC
>CAZIOD010000214.1:0-1801 GCA_964540785.1 uncultured Terricaulis sp. | reverse complement strand
CATCGACGGGCTCGGTGAACTGATGCTGCAGGCCTGGGTCGGCGGCGGGCGCGACGCGCCCCTGCCGATCGCAGGTCCCCCCGGCGTGAGCGAAGTGGTCGAGGGATTCAACCGGGCCTATCGCATCGACAGCGGCTTTCGCACCGCCCACCACGGCGCCGCGGTGGCCGATCCTGCCGGCTATGGCGGCGTCGCCGAGGAGATCGGCCCGATCGGTCCAAGCGGACAGGTCGTGTTCGAGGACGGCGATCTCAGCATCGTCGCCCTTCCCGTCACGCACGCGCCGGTCGATTATGCGTTCGGCTTCGTCGTCCGCTACCGGGACCGCGCCGTCGCGATCAGCGGCGACACCACGTACAATGACAGCTTCATCGCCGCGGCATCGGGCGTGGATGTGCTCTTCCACGAAGCGCTCAACGAAGAGATGGTGGCGCAACTTGGCGCGCGTGCGGGCGCGAACGGTCAGCTTGCGCTCGCCAAGATCGCCGCCGACATTCCCGACTATCACACGACGCCGGCAGACGCCGCGCGCGCGGCGCAGGCCGCGGGCGCGCGCGAGCTCATCCTCTATCACATCGTTCCGCCGGCGCCGGGGCGCATCCTCTATGGAGCTTATCTCGGCGATGCGCCGCAGCTGTTCGATGGGCGCATTCGCATGGGCGAGGACGGTGTGCTGGTGAGCCTGCCGGCTGGTTCAGACGCGATCAGGGTCGGCAACGCGCTTCGGTGAGAGCGCGGCGCTAGCTGCGTTTCAACTTTGTCACGTGCCCCATCTTGCGCCCGGCGTGCGCGTCGCGTTTGCCGTAGAGGTGGAGTCGCGCGGTGGGATCGGCGGCAAGCTCCGGCCAGCGCGCGGCGTCTTCGCCGATGAGATTCAGCATTTCGATATCGGCGATGCGCGTCGTCGGCCCTAAGGGCCAGCCGGCGACGGCGCGGATGTGCTGCTCGAACTGCGAGGTGAGGGCGCCCTCGATGGTCCAATGCCCGGAATTGTGCACGCGCGGCGCCATTTCGTTGGCCATGAGCTTGCCGCCCGGCATGACGAAAAACTCGATGGTGAGCACGCCGACATAGTCGAACGATTCAAGTATGGCTTGCGCTGCACTCCGGGCCTGCTCGGTGATGTCGTCATCGACGTGTGCGGGCAGCGTGGTGCGCGAGAGGATGCCGCCGGCGTGTTCGTTCTCACAGAGATCGTAATAGGCGATGGCGCCGTCAACGCCGCGCGCGGCGACGATCGAGACCTCGCGTTCGAAGGCGCAGAAGCCTTCCAGAATGCCGGGCGCGCCGAGCTTTTCGTAGGCGCCTTTCGCGTCCTCAGCGCTGCCGATGCGAATCTGGCCGCGTCCGTCATAGCCGAGGCGGCGCGTTTTCAGGATGGCCGGCGCGCCGATCTCGGCGAGCGCGGCGTCGAGGTCGTGCTGCGATGACACCGCCGCAAAGGGCGGCGTGGCGATGTTCATCGAAGCGAAAAAGCTCTTCTCGTCGAAGCGATCCTGTGCAATGGCGAGCGCATTCGGCGTCGGCGCCACACGCACGCCCGCCGCGCCGAGCGCTTCAGCGGTGTCGGCCGGCACGTTCTCGAATTCAGTCGTGACGACGGCGACGATCTTGGCGAACTCGGCCAGCGCGCGGCGGTCCAGATAGGGCGCCGTTATGGTCTTCGCCGCGACGCGTGAGGCGGGGCTATCTTCTTCATCGGCGTAGATGGCCACATCGAAGCCCAGCTCAGCCGCTGCGACGGCAAGCATGCGTCCGAGTTGACCGCCGCCCAAGATGCCGATCGTGCTTCCTGGGGGCA
>CAZIOD010000213.1:0-1886 GCA_964540785.1 uncultured Terricaulis sp. | reverse complement strand
AGCTTGGTGAACATCTGGGCGCGTCTTTTGTCCTGCGCGCCCTTGCGGTGCATGATGTTTGCGAATTTCGAGTGGCCTGCCATGGGCTGGGCTTCTAGCGAGGCGCGTCCTCCGGCTCAAGCGCCGCCGCCTCCCGCAGCGGGATTAGAATCTCAACCGCCGCGTCTATGCGGGCGAACAGATCGCCAGCGTCGCCGGTCACGCAGCCCGCATCCCATTGCGTGCGCTGATCCTCCTCGTCCTCGCGCGAAGACCAGACAACGAAGCCGTAGGGGCCGTCCGTGATCACGCGATTGCAGTGAAAATCCCGCTCTTCGTAGGGCAGGAAAATTTCGCGGATACGGTCGAACGTGTCCGCAGAGACATCGAACGTCACGATCCGCTGCGGATCGGAATAGCCGCCCTCGCCGCCGCGCCGAACGATCCAGCTTGATGTCGTGCGGCCCCAATACATGTTTTCAAGCCGGATGATGGCGGGATCGGGAATGGCCGGCATGACATAGCGTTCGTGTCCCATCTCCTCCATGAGGCGCCAGGCCTGATCGGCATTGCGCGCAAGCGGACGCGCGCCGTCGGCATAACAGATCGTGTGCATCTCGACGCGGCGGACGTCCTGGCCTGCCTCACGCCAGACGATATAACCTGGCGCTGTATGCGGCGAAGGTTCGCTGCACGGCAGCCCGCTCTCTTTCAGCGGCTCGAGCAGATCGGCGATGCGGCGGAAGTCTTCGCCGCTCGCCTCGAATTCGTAGAGCGGATGAGCGGCCGTGCTGCTGATCAGCCGCGCCGGCCCGCCATCGGAGATCGAGTATTCCATGCCGCCAGGATGGTAGACGACCTCAATCGACTGCGTTCCTGCGGCCCCGCGCGAGCTCGCGCAGGCCGAAAGCAAGAACGCCAAGCACAGAACAAGACGCATCGATTTGCCCCCTCACCCCGCGCGCATATTGGCGGAACTTGCCGTGCAGCGGCAAGGGGCCGTTGCATCCACACCGCTCCGGCCGAACAAATGGCGCCTACATGTGTTTCGGTTGCACATGGCGGTTCCATTCTTCACCATCGGCCATTCGACACGCTCAGTGGCGGAGCTCGCCGATTTGCTGCGCGAGTCCCAGGTGGCGCATCTCGTCGACGTGCGCACCATCCCGCGCTCACGCACCAATCCGCAGTTCAATCGCGACGCGTTGCCGGACGCGCTCGCGCCGTTCCAGATCGGCTACGAGCACATCGCCGAACTCGGCGGTCTGCGGGGCAAGCGCAAAGCTGACGGGCCTTCGCCCAACACGTTCTGGCGCGTGAAGAGTTTTCAGAATTACGCCGACTACGCGCTGACGGAGCCATTCGCCGCCGGCCTGGCGCGCCTCAAATCCATCGGCCGCGAACGCCGCTGCGCCATCATGTGCGCGGAGGCCGTGTGGTGGCGCTGTCACCGGCGCATCATCGCCGATTATCTGCTGGCCGGCGGCGAAGAGGTGTTTCACATCATGGGAGCGGGACACGTCGATCCGGCTGCGCTGACGCCGGGCGCGGTGGTGCAAGGCGCCGCCAGGATCGTTTATTCCGCTGCGGCCGAGTGAGCTGGGCGGCTACTGGCCGCGCGCAATTTTCAAATCGACATGCAGGCCCGCCGCCGCCGCCATGTTGATGAGCATATCGATGCTGAACAAGTCTATCTTTCCACGAACCAGATCGGAAATGCGCGGTTGCGTCACGCCCATGAGCTTCGCAGCTTGCGCCTGACTCAATGCGTTTTTCTCGATGTGATTGATGATCGCCCGCATTAGCTTGGCGCGAAGTTTCATGTTGTCAGCGGCAGCCGGCGTCTCGATTGCATCCCAAACGCTGTTGAATCGCTTCCTGCTCATCGCAGCTCCTCGATCAATTGC
>CAZIOD010000212.1:0-1888 GCA_964540785.1 uncultured Terricaulis sp. | reverse complement strand
TCGGCCGGCGCCGACAAGATGAGCGCCAACCAGGAGCTGTCCGACTTGGCGCTGGCGCTCGGCGTGCAGCCCGGCGCGAGATTCAAGCTCGATGATTTGCGCTACGAGCGAGTGATCATCATGACCGACGCCGACGTCGATGGCGCGCACATCGCCTCGCTGCTGATCACGTATTTCCACAAACAGATGCCGCAGCTCATTCGCGCGGGCCGGCTCTATCTCGCCATGCCGCCGCTCTATCGCGTCACCGCCGGCAAAGAGAGCATCTACGCGCGCGACGACGCGCACAAAGAGGCGCTGCTGAACGGTGAGTTCAAGGGCAAGAAAGTCGAGATTTCCCGCTTCAAAGGCCTCGGCGAGATGATGCCCTCGGACTTGAAAGAAACGACCATGGATCCAGCCACCCGCACGCTGGCGCGCGTGGTGTTGGACGAGCAGGGTCTGCCGGCGTTCGAGAAACTCGTCGACACGCTGATGGGCAAAAAAGCCGAGAAGCGCTTCGAATATATCCAGGAGCACGCGACGTTCGTGCGCGAGGAGATTGACGTTTAGTCCGTCTCGATTGTCCAATCCTGCGATCCGGTGGGACAGCAGTGCGGATCGCCCGGGCGCGGCATTGTAGTGGTTAGCGTAATGCGGCCTTGCGCGAACTGTACGTTGCGCGGCTCCATTCCGAACACGTCGTCCACGGTGCGAACCAGGCTCATGTTTCCGCTCTCGTTGCGAAAGAGCGCAATCGTAAGGCCCGCGCCGCTGCCGCCCATATCGAAATAGCCGAACGCCAGCGCATCGGCGGCGCCGTCGCCGCTGAAATCACCGTAGAAGGTGTTGACCGGCTCGATCAGGTTGACGCCGTGCTGCTGGCGATACCAGGCCACGATCGCATCATCCGCCCCGGCTGGCGCGCCCGAACTCGTCTGAGCAGCGGCTTCGCCCGGGTCGACAGATCTGTTTGAAGCCGGCGGCGAACAGGCGGCAAGCACGGCAAAAGCTAGACCGAAAACCAAAGAGCGGGTCATTGGCGGTAATCCTCCCCGGCTTGTTTGAACGCCCAAACTGCCCACGCGCCAAGCAAAAAGCGGTAGTTTTGTTGACTTTTCGAACGAACCGCCCCATCTGCGGGCTGTTCGTTGTGCGCGCCGAAAGGGCGTGCGCCCTTTCGCTGAAGCCCCCGCCTCGATCCGCGAGGCGACGCCGGCAGAAGCGCCAACCCCAGCGACCTCGCCGCGCGACATGCGTGGGCGGTGGCGCAAGTGAGACTGAATGACCTCCGAGAATACCGCGCCGGCAGGCGCTGAAACTGCACAGACCCAAACCAGCTTCGATGATCTTGGCTTGTCCGCTGAAACGCTCCGCGCGGTGCACGAGAGCGGCTATGCGACGCCCACGCCCATCCAGGCCCAGGCGATCCCGGAAGTGCTGAAGGGGCGCGACGTGCTCGGCATCGCCCAGACCGGCACCGGCAAGACGGCGGCTTTCACGTTGCCGATGATCGATATTCTCGCTGCCGGCCGCGCGCGGGCGCGCATGCCGCGCACGTTGATCCTCGAGCCGACCCGCGAACTCGCCGCCCAGGTCGCCGAAGGCTTCGACAAATACGGCAAGTACCAAAAACTGACCAAGGCGCTGCTGATCGGCGGCGTTTCATTCGCCGATCAGGATGCGCTTTTGGCGCGCGGCGTCGACGTGCTGATCGCGACGCCCGGGCGGCTTCTGGATCACTTCGAGCGCGGCAAGCTTTTGCTCACCGGCGTGCAGGTGATGGTGGTCGACGAGGCCGACCGCATGCTCGACATGGGCTTCATCCCGGACATCGAGCGCATCTTCAAGCTGACCCCGTTCACGCGCCAGACGCTGTTCTTCTCCGCCACCATGCCGCCGGAAATCA
>CAZIOD010000211.1:0-1917 GCA_964540785.1 uncultured Terricaulis sp. | reverse complement strand
ACGCGTCCTCCCCGTTTATGGCCAGCGCCGGGATGTCGGCCAGCGCGGTCTCCACGGGGTTCAGGCGTTCTGACGCGGCGCCCTTCTGACCTAAATGCTGCAATTCGTCCAGTGTGACGCTCTGAGTTTCGGTAAACGGGCCGACCGCCGTGCGCCGGAGCCGCCAGACATGGCCCTCCGCCCCCAGCTTGGCCGCCAGGTCGCGCACCAGGGCGCGGATATAAAAGCCCTTGCCGGAGCGCACCCTGAGCGTGGCGTGGTCCGCGCCCTCGGTTCCGACCAGCTCCGCTTCATGTACGATCACTCGGCGCGGCTCCAGCGCCACGGATTCGCCGGAGCGGGCGATATCGTAGGCGCGCTCGCCGTCGACCTTCACCGCGCTGAATTGAGGGGGGGTCTGTTCAATCTCGCCGATGAAGTCCGCCAGCGCGGCGCGGATTGCGTCGGGCGTCGGCCGCACGTCGCTCGTCGCCGTTGGCTCGCCCTCGCGGTCCTGCGTCTTGGTCGAGACGCCCCACTTGATGGTGAAGAGGTAGGTCTTTTCCGCCTCCATCAACCAAGGGACCGTCTTGGTCGCTTCGCCCAGAGCGATCGGCAGGATGCCTGACGCAAGCGGATCGAGCGTGCCCGCATGACCGGCCTTGTTGGCGTTGAACACGCGCTTGATCGCCGAGACGGCGTGCGTCGACGTCATCTCCTCCGGCTTGTCCAGAACGACCCAGCCGGACACGTCCTCGCCCTTCTTGCGCCGGCTCATCTTCCCGCTCTCCCTTGCGGAGAGGGGGTTAGGGGCTGTCGCGCCGTCTTCACTCTTCGCGCTCTTGCTTCAAATCGCGCGCCACTTCGGGGCTCGCCAGCAACTCCTCGATGTGACGCGCTTCGTCGTAGGAGACGTCTGCCTGAAAGTGCAACTCGGGCGTGAAGCGCAGCTCGACGGCGCGCCCCAGTCTGTTCCGCAGAAAGCCGGCGCTGCGCGTCAGCCCGCGGGCAATCGCGTGCGGATCGGCCGGGCCGAGCGCGGAGACGAACACCGTCATGTGTTTGAGATCGGGCGATGCGCGGACTTCGCCGATGGTGATGGAGGCGCCGATGAGATCGGGATCGCGCAGTTCTTCGCGCGCGATGATGTCGACCAATGCATGGCGCACCAATTCTGCGGCCCGCAACTGGCGTTGCGACGGGCCGCCGCGCTCGTGTCCTCTCGCCTTGCGTTTCATGTCACTGCGCGATGTAGGCGTAGGAATTGCACAGACCCGGATCGACCACCGGGAGCGCCTCGCTGCCGCGGAAAGCGGCGATTTTGAACACCCATCGGCCGCTGCCGTCGACAAACTCGCTGACAGCCATGTAGCGCGTGCGTTCCTCGCCGCACAGGCCTTGGGCGGCGCTGCGGGTCACGTTTTCGTCCAGCACGCGGTAAAGGTAAGCGCTCACACGCGGATCGCCGCCGAGCACCGCAGCGAAACTCTGGCCGCCGACCCCCGACCGCGAGTCGGCCGGAACCACATTGTAGGGCTGCGCGCGCACCGTGATGCCGTTGGCGAAGGCAAACACCACCGGCCCCCCGCGCACGCCTTCCAGGCTGACGCGCAAATTGCCGGTGGCGCGGCGCGCAACGTCCGAAGCCGCGCGCCATTGCGAACGCGCCACCGTCGGCTCCTCCTGCGGCACCACGTCGACGCGGGTCTCCGGCTCGATAACGGTGGCGCCACGCGGACGGTCGGGCTTATTGCCCTCATCCTGACGCGAACAAGCGGCTGCGGTCAGACTCAACGCCGCCAGCGCCGCCAACAGCAATGTGCGCATCGGCTAGCCCTTAGAGCGAACGCTGAACCACTTCGACGTTGAAGCACTCGATCACATCGCCTTGCTTGATGTCCTGGAACTGGCCGAAACTCATGCCGCATTCCTGGCCGG
>CAZIOD010000210.1:0-1930 GCA_964540785.1 uncultured Terricaulis sp. | reverse complement strand
GGCGCGACAATGACAATCGCGGGCGCGATTGGAACCGCGGCGGCGCCGATAACCGCGGCAATTGGCAAGGCCGGCGCGACAATGACAATCGCGGGCGCGATTGGAACCGCGGCGGCGCCGATAACCGCGGCAATTGGCAAGGCCGGCGCGACAATGACAATCGCGGGCGCGACTGGAGCCGCGGCGGTCACAACAACGACTGGGACCGTCGTGGGCGGCGTGACTGGCGTGACGACGACCACCATCGTCGCGCTTGGGAGCGCAACCGCAACGACCAGCGCTATCGCCGTTACTGGAACACGCATCGTGACTTCGCGCGGCCGCGCTACAGTGACTGGCGCCACGTCCGGCATGGCTATTATTTCGACCACGGCTATTCGCGCATCGTCAGCGGCTATTACGGGCGCAATTATTATTGGTGGAGCTATGACGGCTGGAGCCGTCCGTACCGGCGCTGGTCAGTCGGCTACGTAATTCCGGCTTGGCTCTATTGGGAGCCGGTGCCGTGGGATCTCTATTACATGCTGCCGCCGGCGCCGTACGGCTGCCGCTACGTCTACGCCGACGGCGACATCCTGCTCGTGGCCATCGCCACCGGCATCATCCTTGACGCATTGCTCTACTACTGAGCGAGAGGGCGAGGGATTGAGAACGGGGCCGTGCCTGCGCACGGCCCCGTTTTTCGTTTCAATGAAGCAGCCGTACGCGCCGACGCGCGCGGAGCGCAGTGGCCGGCGGGGGCGGTTTGGGTGATGGCGGAGGATCGCGCACCGGCGGTTCGGGGATTTCCGTCGGGGGCGTCGGCGGAGGCTCCGGCGTGTCGGGCAGCGGGTGGTTGGGATCGCCCATCGCTCGCAAACGCGCGAAAACGCAAGGAGGCGCCCAAAAAGTGGCATTCGGCCCCGTTGACGCTGTGCCGCACTGCCCCTAAATCCGGGCCGTTAGCAATCGGCGGCGGCGAGTGCTAAACCTCTGCCGGAGCTAAAAAGGCCTTTAAAACAAGGGAGTACACAAGTGGCGAGTTTTCGTCCCCTGCATGACCGCGTCGTTGTCCGGCGCGTGAAGGAAGAAGAAAAAACCCGCGGCGGCATCATCATTCCGGATACGGCTCAAGAGAAGCCGCAAGAAGGCGAAGTGATCGCCGTCGGCCCGGGCGCCCGCGACGAGGACGGCGAGTACATCAAGCCGGATGTGAAGGTCGGCGACCGCGTCCTGTTCGCCAAGTGGGGCGGCACGGAAGTGAAGATTGATGGCGAAGACCTCCTCATCATGAAGGAGAGCGACATCATGGGCGTCCTCGAAGCCAAGAAGGCGAAGAAGGAAGCCGCCTGAGCGCCGCTTCGCGGCGCGTGAGCGAATAGTGAGCAGCGAGTAGCGAATAGAACCGCACCGCTGCCCTCCCTATTCGCTACTCGCCTTTCGCTATTCGCTTTGCACAAGCATTCAAAAGGAACTGAACCATGGCTGCTAAAGTCGTCAATTTCGGCGCCGACGCCCGTGAGCGCATGCTCGCCGGCGTCGACATTCTCGCCAACGCGGTGAAGGTCACGCTCGGTCCCAAGGGCCGCAACGTCGTGATCGAAAAATCCTTCGGCGCCCCGCGCACCACCAAGGACGGCGTCACCGTCGCCAAGGAAATCGAGCTCGAAGACAAGTTCATGAACATGGGCGCCCAGCTCGTTCGTGAAGTGGCGTCCAAGACCAACGACGAAGCCGGCGACGGCACCACCACCGCCACCGTGCTCGCCCAAGCGATCGTCCGTGAAGGCATGAAAGCCGTAGCTTCCGGCCGCAACCCGATGGACCTGCGCCGCGGCATCGACAAGGCCACCGCCGCCATCGTCGAAGATCTCAAGAAGCGCGCGTCGAAGGTGAAGGGCTCGGAAGAAATCGCCCAGGTCGGCACCATCTCGGCCAACGGCGATACCGA
>CAZIOD010000209.1:0-1933 GCA_964540785.1 uncultured Terricaulis sp. | reverse complement strand
CAATAGGGAGGAAACGCCCGATAGGGCGGGTGCGGCGTCGCGAAACGCCGCAACGCAGCAAAACTAGGTTGCAGCGCAGCAAAACGCAAGCATCGCTCGCTGCTGTGCAGCCAACAAATCGCCTAGTGCGCTGATAATGCACGTCTTTGTGTATCTGGTAGGCATTATTGCAGGTGCTCACTGCGGGCGCGGATAGGTTCGCCTGCACTATTCTTCACGCCTGCCGTTGTGTCAGGCCGTTGGGGCGGGCAAGAACCTCGCCCCTTTTCTGAAAGCTCTCCATGGCCGAGCGCCTGCGCAATCTCGCAATCATCGCCCACGTCGACCACGGCAAGACCACGCTGGTCGACCAGATGCTGACCCAGGGCGGCGCCTTCCGCGCCAACGAGGCGCGCCAGGAGCGCGCTATGGATTCCAACGAGCAGGAGCGCGAGCGCGGCATCACCATCCTCGCCAAATGCACCTCGATCCTGTGGACCAAGGATGGGCAGGATTATCGTCTGAACATCGTCGATACGCCCGGTCACGCCGACTTCGGCGGCGAAGTCGAGCGCATCCTCGGCATGGTCGACGGTTGCGTGCTCTTAGTGGACGCGTCCGAAGGTGTGATGCCGCAAACCAAATTCGTGCTGTCAAAGGCGCTTAAGCGCGGCCTCAAGCCAATGGTGGTGCTGAACAAGGTCGACCGCACGAGCGCCGAGCCCGACCGCGCCCTCAATGAAATCTTCGAACTCTTCCTCGCCCTGGGCGCCAGCGACGACCAAGCCGACTTCCCAATTCTCTATGCCAGCGGCAAAGAAGGTTGGGCCAAGACCGACATGAGCGGCGCGAATGAGGACTTGACGCCGCTGTTCGAACTCATCGTGCGCCACGTGCCCGAGCCTGAACCGGCCCAACGCAAGGACGAGCCGTTCGCCTTTCTCGTCACAATGCTCGATTCCGACCCCTTCCTCGGACGCGTGCTGACCGGCCGCGTTGAGGCCGGTCGAGTTAAAGTCGGCGACAACGTCAAGGCGCTTGGGCGCGACGGCAGGGAAATCGAGCGCGGACGGCTTACGAAGCTGCTTTCGTTCCGCGGTCTGAAGCGCGTGCCGGTGGAGAACGCCGAAGCCGGCGACATCATCGCCATTGCCGGCCTCGTCGACACAACCGTCGCCGACACGATCGGCGCGGTCGATCTTGCGGCGCCCCTGCCCTCAACGCCGATCGATCCGCCGACGCTGGCGATCACTGTTTCCATCAACGATTCCCCGCTCGCGGGGCGCGCCGGCGACAAGGTGCAAAGCCGCGTCATTCGAGCGCGCCTGATGGCGGAGGCGGAAAGCAACGTCGCTATCCGCGTCACCGAAACCCAAAGCAAGGACGCCTACGAAGTGGCGGGCCGCGGCGAACTCCAGCTCGGCGTCCTGGTCGAAACCATGCGCCGCGAAGGCTTCGAGCTGTCGCTCTCGCGCCCCAAAGTGCTGACGCGCAGCGAAAACGGCCAAATGCTCGAGCCCGTCGAAGAAGTCACCATCGACGTGGATGACGAATACACAGGCGTCGTTATCGAGAAGATGAGCATCCGCAAAGCCGAGCTGCAGGACATGCGTCCGTCCGGCGGCGGCAAGACGCGGCTCATCATGCACGCGCCGTCGCGCGGCATGGTCGGCTATCACGGCGAATTCCTCACCGACACGCGCGGCTCGGGCGTGATGAACCGCCTCTTCCATTCCTGGGCGCCGTGGAAAGGCGACATCCCCGGCCGCCGCAACGGCGCGCTCATCTCGAACGACAAAGGCACGTCCACCGCCTACGCGCTCTGGAATCTGGAAGAGCGCGGCCAGATGTTCATCGCCGACGGCGAGGACGTCTATGAAGGCATGATCATCGGCGAAAACAGCCGCGGCGAAGATCTCGACGTCAATCCGCTCAAGGGCAAGAAGCTCACCAA
>CAZIOD010000208.1:0-1957 GCA_964540785.1 uncultured Terricaulis sp. | reverse complement strand
AACAGCTCCCGCGACGGCGCCGGTGCAAAACGATCACGGGACGCGGATGCGCCGCGTCGATACGCATCGCGCAAGCGATGCAATTGCTAGGCGTGACCCATCCGCGTCCCGCCCTTCATTTTTCGATCCACGGATCAACAAGGATGACGCATGCCCGCAAACGACAAACACCTCGTCATCCCGGGGCTCCGCGGAGCGGAGAACCCGGAATCCAGGGCAACCATTCAGGCGTTTGCCCTGGATTCCGGGTCCGCGCTGCGCGCGTCCCGGAATGACGGTACGAAAAAACGCCCCAGCTTTCGCCGGGGCGTTTCTATGCTTCGGTGCTTGCGACCTTATCGCGCCAAGCGGGCGATACGCTCCAATTCGGCCTCCACCCGCGCTTCGACGATCGCCGGCAGGTTCCTATCCAGCCATTCCTTCAGCATGGGCTTCAACAGTTCGCGCACCACGCCTTCGACCGTTTGCCCTGGCGTGTCCGAGACACGCAGCGTCCCGGCGAGCCGCGCGAGCGCGCCGGCGGCTGCTGAGGCGGTGGGTTGTGAGAGGATCGTATCCGTCGCCGGCGTCGCGGCGGATGCAGGGCTCGGCATTGCGGTCTCAGCACTCGCTTGCGTCGGCGTTGCCGCGGGCTCCGGCTCCGACGCGGCGGTTTCTTCGACGACGACTTGCTCAACCGCTTCGAACACAATGTCGTCGTCGACCGCTTCGGCTTGCGGTTCGTCGGTTTGCGTCAGATCAAGGACAGGCTCGGCGGTCGGCGACTGCTCTTCTTCGGAAATGATCCTGCGGATCGACGCGAGGATCTCTTCCATTGAAGGTTCAGCCTGCTGGTCTTGAAGCGCCATGTCGAGCCTCTCGTGCGAGTCGGATTCGACCCGAGGTTAGGTTTGGCGACGATTCCCGTCCACTGCGCGTCACAAGCATCAGCAGCGCACGACGGAATCACCGCGACGATGCGAACCCGATGCTCAACTTTTTGCAATAAGGAGGCGTTAACGCGCGCGTGCGTCGCGCGAAGTTGCAGCTCCGGAATGTGTCAACTTAGAACGTGAAGACACGCGGTCGCTCCAGCCCAGGCGCAACGGTGGGAAACGCATCGAACTCGACGCGGTACGCCACTGCGTCTTCGGTGCGCGTGTAAATGCGGGCCTGACCGGCGCGGCCTTCGCGCACAATTACGCCCAGACGGCCGCCGGGCGCGAGCTGCGTAAACCACGCTTCCGGCACGATCTCCGCCGCACCATTCAGCAGAATCACATCGTACGGCGCTTCGTCCTTCCAGCCCTCGGCTACCGCGGTGCACACGGTCCGCGCCGTCGTTACGCCGCACGATTCCAGCGCCGCACGCGCGGCGAAGGACAGATCGGGATCCGGATCCAGCGTGACGACATCTTTACAGCACGCCGCCAGCACGGCGGCGCCATAGCCTGTGGCGCCGGCCAGTTCGAGCGCGCTCTCGTGCGGCTGAGGATCGAGCGCCTGAATCAATTTGGCCAGATCGCGCGGGCGCATCAGGTAGCGGTCGGGCGCGACCTCAAGTTCAAGGTCGGCGTAAGCGAGCGTGCGCCGTTGCGCAGGCGCGAACCGCTCGCGCGGTAAAGCGCGCATCGCGCCTAGAATCCGCACATCGGTTACATCGCTGGTGCGGATTTGGCTCTCAACCATGATGTCCCGGCTGCGCGCGAGATCCATAATATGTCTCCGTAAGGCGCCCCCGGTTAAGCCTCCCGGGCCATTCCCGCAAGCGGGCCGCGTTGACGCGGCATGAACACCTGGCAACGGATTGGCCGGCGCCGGCTGGGCGCGCACTGCCTTGACGCTGTCGCCGCGCTACGCCTAGGACATCCGGCCCGGCGCTCTTACATTTGATCGCCGGGCATGGCCTCGTGGCGGAGTGGTTACGCAGCGGACTGCAAATCCGTGCACCCCGGTTCGATTCCGGGCGAGGCCTCCA
>CAZIOD010000207.1:0-1967 GCA_964540785.1 uncultured Terricaulis sp. | reverse complement strand
TCGGCTTCAAGCCGAAGTTCTATTCGGTGAATATCGGGCCGATGTTCACGCACGAATTCCTGGAGAAGCTGGGAGCCGCGACGGAGGGCATGGTGGAGAACGGCTTCTGGGACAAGGACCTTCCCTACGAAGGCGCCCGGGCGTTCGACGACAGCTACGTGGCGAGGTACAGGAAGGATCCGTCGACGGACGCCGCCTATGCCTATATCGGCAGCCAGATCCTCCAGCAAGCCGTCGAGCAGGCCGGCAGTCTCGATCGCGAAAAGATTGCGCAGGTTCTTCGCTCGGGCAAGTTCTCGACGATCCTCGGTCCTTATGAGTACGGACCCAACGGCGTCAACAAGCACCAGACCATCTTCATCTGCCAGGTCCAGAACGGCAAGCGCGTGATCGTCTGGCCCAGGGAGCTCGCCAAGGCCGAATTGAAGCTGTCGCCACAATAAGAGCCGGCTTTCGGGTCTTGCACATCGAAATGCGCGCGCCATCCGCTCATAACCCCCGCCGAACGGGCGATCCCGATGCCGGGCCCGCGCGTCTCGAGCCGCAGGACGACAGATGGGACTCCGAGCCCCGGCGGTCACACGACCGGGACTTCGTCGCCGCCATGGAGAAGAGCCTGCTCCTGATCGAGGCGTTCGAGGCGGAGCAGCCGCGGCTTACGGTCGCGGATGCGGCGCGCAAGACGTCGCTGACGCGCGCAGCGGCCCGACGCTACCTTCTCACCCTCGTGGCACTGAAGTACGCCGACACGGACGGCAAGCACTTCTGGCTCACGCCGCGCGTACTGCGCCTCGGGTACGCGTTCCTTTCGACGACGCCGCTCACGAAGCTGGCTCAGCCGATCCTGGACCGCGTGGGCGAGAAGCTCAAGATGGTGACGTCCCTGGCTACGCTGGACGATCGGGACGTGGTCTTCGTCGCCCGCTCCGCGGCGATACGCCGGGTGATCTCCGCCTCCAGCGACGTCGGCTCGCGCCTGCCCGCCTATTGCACCGCCGCCGGCCGTGTCATGTTGGCGCAGCGCGACGATGAAGCGCTGCGGGCGTTCTTCACGGCCGGCAAGCGGCGGAAGCTCACTTCGTATACGAAGACCCGGCTGGACGAGCTGATGGCTGATGGCCGAAATCGCCGCGATCCGCACCGCAGGGTACGCGGTCAGCGACGAAGAACTGGAGATCGGCCTACGCTCGATTGCCGTGCCTGTCAGGAGCTCGCGAGGCGAGATGGACCTGTCCATCGTCGTGAGTCTGCTGACGACGCACATGAGCGTCGACGACATGATCCGAAGCATCCTCCCGAAGTTGCTCGCGAGCAAGCAGGCGCTCGAGGTCATGCTGTAGCAACGCGACGCAGGAGCCTGAGGATCGTGACGCAACAGGGCGCGGGCAACCGGGTGGCAATGCCATGGATCTGACGACGATGGTGCAGTTGCTCGCATTCGGAGTCGTCTGGGGAGGCTTGTATGCGCTGATCGCCACCGGCCTGAACGTCATCTACGGGGTCATGAAGATCCTGAACATCGCCCATGGCGAGTTGATGATGCTGGGCGCGTACCTCACGTTCTGGCTGTTCACGCTGTGGGATGTCAGCCCTGCGCTCAGCGTGCCTCTCGCCGCCGTGGCGATGTGCGCGGCGGGGGTCGCGATCCAGAGGCTGCTCATCGAGCCGCTGCTGGTGCGCAGCGCCTCCATGGCCGCCTTCGAGAACGCGACGCTGATCGTCTTCTTCGGCGTACTCCTGGTCGCCCAGAACGCCGCCCTCCTTCTGTGGTCGGCCGACTACCGGGTAGTGAACTACCTCAACGACCCGGTCCCCCTCGGCGCCGTCTCCATTGCGGGCAACCGCATCTTCGTCGCCCTCGTTGCGCTTCTTGTCACCGGCTTCATGTTCGTCGCGCTGCGGTATACGCGGATCGGCAAGGCCGTCCGCGCAGTTAGTCAGGATCGGGATACCGCCAGGCTGATGGG
>CAZIOD010000206.1:0-2006 GCA_964540785.1 uncultured Terricaulis sp. | reverse complement strand
ACCTACGCATTACGAATGCGCCGCTCTACCAGCTGAGCTAAGGCGGCCCTGGCGCGCCGGGGCCGGCCCGGCTTTCCAAGAGGGCGGTGTCCTACGCGCCCCGGCGGCCAAGAGCAAGGCCGCCGGCTTGTGCGGGCGCGGCGCTGCGGCCATGGGAGATGCGGTCCGGTTATGAGTACGCGATACCGCCCCTCCTCGCTCGTCCGAGCGCGCAACATCGCCGATTTGCGCGAACTGGCGCGCCGGCGCCTGCCCCGCATGGTGTTCGACTACATCGATGGCGGCGCAGACGACGAGATCACGCTCAGGCGTAACGAAAGGCGTCTGAGTCAGGTCGAACTGGTCTGGGACGCCTGCGTGAACGTCGCCGAAATCGACACCTCCGTCACCATCATGGGGGCTTCCTCGCGCTTGCCCATGCTGATCAGCCCGACCGCCGCCTCACGCCTGTTCAGCCCGCGCGGCGGCGAACGCGCCGTAGCGCGCGCGGCTGAGGGCGCCGGGATCGTCTATTCGTGCTCCACGCTTGCCTCGACCACGGTGGAGGAGATTGCGCGGGTCAACAGCGGCCCCAAATGGTTTCAGGTCTATGTGTGGAAGGACCGCGCGCTGGTCGCAGAAACGCTCGCGCGCGCGAAAGCGGCGGGCTTCACCGGCGCCATTCTCACGGTCGACGTTCCGGTGGCCGGCAATCGTGAACGCGATCACGCCAACGCCTTCACGGTACCGCCGAAGGTAAGCCTGAGCACCGCGAGCCAGGTGCTGGCGCGCCCCGGCTATCTTTGGGATGTGGCGGCCACACCGCGCATCGGTCCGGCCAATTTCGCTCATATCGATATCGGCGGCGGCTTGATCGAATTCATCAACGCCCAGTTCGATCGCACCGTGACATGGCGTGACGCGGGTTGGCTGCGTGAGACATGGGCCGGCCCGTTCGCTGTCAAAGGCATCGCCACGCCGGCGGACGCGCGTCGCTGTGTCGAGATCGGCGCCGACGCGGTGTGGGTGTCCAATCACGGCGGACGTCAATTGGGCGTCGCGCCGGCAAGCATTGATATGCTTCCGGCGATCGCAGAGGCGGTGCGCGGCGACGCGGAAATCATCTTCGACGGCGGCGTACGGCGCGGCAGCGACATCGCCGCAGCGTTGGCGCTAGGCGCCAATGCCGTCGCGCTCGGCCGCGCCTATCTCTGGGGGCTTGCCGCCGGCGGCGAAGCGGGGGTGCGGCGCGCGCTTGCGCTGTTGGAAGAGGAATTGCGCCGCACTATGGCGCTCCTGGGTCGCCCCAGCATCGCCGGCCTCACGCGCGATCTTGTGGTCCCTCGTCAGGCGGGAGCGCGCGATCGGGAATTTCGCTGAGCGCAACCCCGCGCGGCATGGCGCCAAGCACCCAGCGCCAGAAGATCGGCAACATCAGCAGTACGATCGCCAGCTTCACAAGCGCCGCATACGGCAAGTCGTCCAGCGGCGTCGGCACGACCGCCAAGACGAAAGCGAGCGCGCCGAACGCAATCAAGGCGCCGAGCAGCAGCATGAAGTAGCGCCGCGGCGTCTCCCCGATCAGCGCCCGCATGTCCGGCTTTTCTGCATGCAACCGCTCGATCGCGGCGCGCACGAAGGCGCCATAGGCCGGCGATCGTTCTTCGTAGCGGCCAGGGCCCACATAGCTGGCGTTGTCGATCACCAGCTTGCCGCCGCGGCGCGGCTGCAGCTCCAGCACGTAGCGCCAGCGGCGAAAGCGCGCCGGCTCGGCGCACAGGCGCACGTTTTGGATCTCGGCCCAGGGAATGCGCCGCTCGCCGCCGGCGCTGCTGACGCTGACTAACGCGTCCTGTTCCACGCGCCATTCGCGCTCGCCGCGCGACAATGCGTTTCGCCTTCTGCGATAGACAACCGACTGCATCGATCTCCGCTGCCTCGACGGACGCACGCGACAGGACGATTATTGACGCAAGAAATCAAGCGCCCGCACTGCCCTGGTGTCCGCACCGGTGCTTTGCACGTCC
>CAZIOD010000205.1:0-2121 GCA_964540785.1 uncultured Terricaulis sp. | reverse complement strand
AATACGCATCGTAGAGCGGCTCGAACAGGATGACTTCGTCGCCAGGCTCGATGAACGCAAGCAGCGCGGCGGCGATGGCTTCGGTCGCGCCCGAAGTGATGGCGACTTCGCGCTGCCAATCGAGCTGGATATTCTGGTGCTCGGCGTAATGCGCGGCCACGGCTTGGCGCAGCTCGGGCAAACCGCGCATCGGCGGATACTGGTTCGGACCTTCGAGTGTTGCACCCGCCGCGGCTTCGAGGATGTCCCGCGGGCCGTCTTCTTCGGGGAAGCCCTGGCCGAGATTGACTGCGCCCTTCTCCGCCGCAAGCCGAGACATGGTCTCGAAGATCGTGGTGCCGAGAGAGGCGTAGACGCTGTTCATGCCGCCTATCGTAGCGCTCCCGGCCTCGCGCTGCATCCAAAGAGGGCGCGCCCTGCGTCTCTGCCATGAGAAACGAGGGAGCATCCATGATACGCGCCATCGCCGCTGCTTTGCTGGCGGCCGCACTCGCCACGCCCGCCGCGGCGCAGAACCGCCCGTTCGATCCGCGCGAGTATCAGCGACAGGTCGTCGGCGAGCCGACGCAGATCTTGGTGCTCGGCACCATGCACCTCTCCGGCACGCCGGAGACGTTCGATCCGGCAGTGCTCGAACCCCTGCTCGACCGTCTGGCTGCGTTCCGCCCCGACGCCATCGCCATCGAAGCCCTGCCGGGCCGGCAGATCGACCAGATGTGGGCGTATCAGGCCTCCTATCCGGGCGTCGCCAGCCGCTATGGCGGACGCGCTACGGTGATGGCTGCGCTCGCTAGCATCGGTGTTGGCCTCGATATGCCGGCCGCCGATGCCGAGTTGCGGCGCACGCTCGCCGATTGGCCGGCCACGCCGACAGCGGCGGACCGGCGGCGGCTCGCGGCGCTTTTTGCTGCCTCCGGTGATCCCTCGTCTGCAATGGTGCAGTGGTGGCGTTTGCCATCTGAAGAGCGCGTGGCCGATGAGAACGTCACGGCTGCGCTGGCTGAACATTTCGCCACCTATGAAACGCCCGCGCGGCGCAACGAAAATACGCTGATCGCATCGCGGCTAGCGGTCCGGCTCGGACTCGACCGTGTCTATCCGACAGATGATCAGACCGCGGAAATTCAATCACCAACGTGGGAGGCCGACTACACCGCTTTCGTCAGCGAACCGTGGCGCGCCGAACTCGCGCAAGATCCGGCGTTCCGCCCTTTCATCGAGGCCGCGCAGAATACGCGCACGCCCGAAGAAACCCTGCAGACCTACCGCATGCTCAACACGGCGCGCGCCGGTCGTCAGGATTCCGACGGCCAATGGCTAAGCCTCATGACGCGACCCAGCCCGAACCACGCCGGCCGTGCGCGCGTCGCCGCTTGGGAGACGCGCAACCTGCGGGAGGTCGCAAACATCCGCGAAGTCGCCGCCGCCTACCCAGGCGGACGCATTCTCGTCATCGTCGGCTCAGCGCACAAACCGTGGTTTGACGCTTACCTGCGCATGATGAGCGACGTCGAGGTCGTCGACGCCGAGCAGGTGCTGCGCTGAACTAAAACCCGCCGCGCAAGCGCCGGATGACGTCGTCGAGCTGTTCGAGCGTCTTGTAGCCGATCCTTAATTCGCCGGCGCCCCCCTTCTCCGTGATCGTCACGTCGAGACCGAGCGCATTCGACAGCGATTGCTCCAGTGCGCGCGTGTCGGCGCTTTTGGCGTCCCCGCCGCCGGACGTGACGCGTGGCCCGTGCTTTTCGTCTTTGGCTTGCTGCGCCAAGCGCTCGACGTCGCGGACGTTAAGCCCTTCGCTGATCGCGCGCTGGGCCAAGCCGCGCGGGTCCGGCGCGGTGAGGATGGCGCGGGCATGACCGGCGCTGAGTCGCCCGTCGCGCACCATCTCCTGCAGATCGTCCGGCAACTTCAGCAGTCGCAACATGTTGGCGATATGCGGGCGCGACTTACCAACCGCTTCAGCGATCTCTTCCTGCGTGCGGCCAAAGCGGTCGATCAACGCCTGGAAGCCTTGCGCTTCTTCGATTGGATTGAGGTCGGTGCGCTGTACGTTCTCGACGATCGCGATCTCGAGCACTTCGACTTCGTTGAGTTCGCGCACAACTGCAGGAATTGCGT
>CAZIOD010000204.1:0-2125 GCA_964540785.1 uncultured Terricaulis sp. | reverse complement strand
TGGAAGCTGGCGCGCATTTCGGTCACCAGACCCACCGTTGGAACCCGAAGATGGACCGCTACATCTTTGGCGAAAAGTCCAACATCCACATCATCGACCTGTCGCAGACGGTTCCGCTCTTGCACCAGGCGCTCTTGAAGGTGCGCGAAGTCGCCGCCGGCGGCGGGCGCGTGCTGTTCGTCGGCACCAAGCGCCAGGCGGCCGATCACATCAAGGCGGCGGCCCAGCGTTCAGCGCAGTATTTCGTCAATTCGCGCTGGCTCGGCGGCACGCTGACCAATTGGCAGACGGTGTCGAAGTCGATCGCGCGCTTGCGCGAGTTGGAGGCGATTATCGCCGGCGGCGCCGTGGGCCTCACCAAGAAGGAAGGTCTGAACCTGACGCGCGAACGCGACAAGCTCGACCGCTCGCTCGGCGGCATCGCCTCGATGGGCGGCATCCCGGATTTGATGTTCGTGATCGACACCAACAAGGAAGCGATCGCCATCAAGGAGGCCAAGAAGCTCGGCATCCCCGTGGTCGCCATCGTGGATTCCAACTGCGATCCCGATGAGGTCACCTATCCGATTCCGGGTAATGACGACGCAGCGCGCGCTATCCAATTATATTGCGACCTGATCGCGGACGCCGTGCTCGACGGCCTGACCGAGAGCCAGGTGCGCGGCGGCGTCGATATCGGCGCGTCCGCAAAGCCGCCCCCGGAGCCTGCTCTGGTTGAGGCGGAACGCGAACGCACCCCGGTGGAGTCCCCGCTCGAAGGGCCCAATCCGGCCAATTACTGACGCGACTTACGTAGGAGTACGAATATGGCGGAAATCACCGCTGCGCTGGTCAAGGACCTGCGCGAAAAAACCGGCGTCGGCATGATGGATTGCAAGAAGGCGCTGGAAGCCAATAACGGCGATCTGGAAGCCTCGGTGGACTGGCTGCGCGCCAAGGGTCTGTCGAAGGCCGCCAAGAAGGCCGACCGCGCGGCCGCCGAAGGCATCGTCGCGATCGCGGTCGCCGGCGCCGAAGCGGCGGTGGTCGAACTCAATTCCGAGACCGACTTCGTCGCGCGCAACGCGGACTTCCAGAAAGCGGCCGGAGAGTTCGCCAAGCTCGCGTTGAAGGCCGGCGATCACCAGGCGCTGCTCGATGCGCCCTACGGGGCCGGCAAGGTGTCGGACGCCGTCACCGAGCTCATCGCCACGATCGGCGAGAACATCTCGCTGCGTCGTTCGGCCAGGCTCTCGGTGGGGACGGGCGCGGTCGCCAATTACGTGCACGCCAAGGTCGACGGCGCCGACAATCTCGGCCGTATCGCCGTCTTGGTGGCGCTGGAGTCCACGGGCGACAAAGCCGCGCTCGAGAGCTTCGGCAAGAAGGTCGCCATGCACATCGCCTCGGCCAATCCGCTGGCGCTGACCGAAAGCGACATCCCAGCCGAGCGCGTCGAACGTGAGAAGGCCGTGTTGGCTGAGCAGGTGAAGGAAGATCCCAAGGCGCAAGGCAAGCCTCCGCAGGTCATCGAAAAGATGCTCGAAGGGCGCTTGCGCAAATTCTACGAAGAATCCGTGCTGCTGAAGCAGGCCTTCGTTCTGAATCCGGATCAAACCGTGGAAGCTGCGCTGAAAGACGCCGAAAAGGCCGCGGGCGCGCCGGTCAAGCTCAAGGGCTTCGTGCGTTTTGCGGTCGGCGAGGGGGTGGAGAAGCGCCAGGACGACTTCGCCGCCGAAGTCGCCTCCATGACCAAGAAGGACTAACGCGGAACCGCCGCCGTTTGGCTTTGCGCCAGCGGCGGCGGACGCGTTATGCTGGGGCCCAGCCCCGGATTGGTCCTGAATATGAGCCTCGCCGAAATGCCCGAGCCTGCTTCCGCGCGCCGCTACAAGCGCGTGCTGCTGAAGATTTCCGGCGAAGCGCTGATGGGCGAGGGTCAGTACGGCATCGACCAGGCCACTTGCGAGCGCTTCGCCCAGGAAGTGCTCGACGCGCGCAGCGCCGGCGCGGAAATCTGTCTCGTCATCGGCGGGGGCAACATCTTCCGCGGCATGCAGGGCGCAGCCAAAGGCATGGAGCGCGCCAGCGCCGATTACATGGGCATGCTGGCGACGGTGATGAACGCGCTGGCCATGCAGAACGC
>CAZIOD010000203.1:0-2149 GCA_964540785.1 uncultured Terricaulis sp. | reverse complement strand
AGGCGGGGCGAAAGATCGGCCCCGGTCGGCGGCGGCGCCGGCACGCCGAAGGCGTCCGCCGTCAGCGCTTCGCCGCCCCGCCACGCCAGAAACCGCGCAGGTCCCGCGCGGGTCTCCATGCGCGGCAGCGCCACCGTGCGCCCTGCTTTGGCCAGCGCCGCCATCAGCGGGCGCGGATCGATCTCCCCGCCCACCGGCCAATAGCCCGCCGCCGGCGAGAGCGTGGCCAGTTCGATGGGAAAGTTCTCGATAATGCGCAGCGGCGCATCGCCCGGCTCGACCTGCGCCCGTTCGGCGCGCATCAGCATGCGCGCATCGGCTTTTTCGGCTTCAAGATCGGCGTTCGTCATGGCGCCGCCGATCGAGCCTGGAGATGGCTGAGTAAGGTTGGGCGGCACCGCGTTCGCCGTGAGCCATGCTCATCCTCTCGAACCCTAGCACGACTAGGTGGGCGCCAGGTACGCCAGGCCACGGCCCGGCACAGAGCCAGCTCCCGAGAGAGATGATACGGTCCCAGGGATGCTAGCAACTCACGCACGCCGCAGGAACCGCCCGCTGGGAATCTAGGCGCGACCGGCCCCGCGCTCAAGCTGCGCCTTCTGCCACGCGCCGCAGCGCGCCAACGCCGCCGCGCACACTCGTATCGATTGACGCTTGGGCGTCGAGCCGCGCATCGATGAGCAGGTCCGTCAGCCGTTCGATTTCGCACCGCGCACGCGCCAGCGCGGCGTTGGTGGCCTGCGCTTCGTCGAGCAGGGCGAGCGCAATGAGAACCAGGCTGCGCCGGGTGTCGGCCTCGCCGCCGAAATTCTGCAGACGCATGTCGAGCGCGTGCGCCAAATCCTGCAGCCGGCGTTCCTCCGGCTCGCTGCAATCGAGCACGTAATCGCGACCGAGGATGGTCAGGACCGTCTGCATCAACCGAGAACCTCCCTGGCCGCAGCGTCGAAGGCCTCGATCGGCTGTTTCAGCGCTTTGGCCACAACATCCGGGCGAGCGCCCGGTTCCAGGGCCTCGAGGCGAGCTTCGATGGCATCTAGCGCCAAAGCCAGCCGGCGCGCCTGCTCGGCGGTTTTGCGGGTCTCGGGGGGAGAATCGCTCGCCATTGCGACGAAATGTTACGACCTTGCGCGATTCGGTGAAAGCAGGTGTGCGCTTGTGCGCCTGGACGCGCGCGGATGCGAGGGCTAATCCACCGCTGCATAACGGAAATTTTGGAGCCAAGATCATGACGGTGAAGGTGGCCATCAATGGGTTCGGCCGGATCGGGCGCAACATCCTGCGCGCTATCGTCGAAAGCGGCCGCAAGGACATCGAAGTGGTCGCCATCAACGACCTGGGGCCGGTCGAGACCAACGCGCACCTGTTGCGCTACGACAGCGTGCACGGCCGTTTCCCGGGCGAAGTGAAGACCGGGGAGGACTGGATCGACGCGGGGCGCGGCAAGATCAAAACGACCGCGATCAGAAATCCGGCCGAGCTGCCGCACAAAGAGCTGGGCGTCGACATCGCGCTCGAATGCACTGGCATCTTCACCGCCCGCGACAAGGCCGCGGCGCACCTCGAAGGCGGGGCCAAGCGCGTGATGATTTCGGCGCCCGGGGACGGCGCGGACTACACGATCGTCTATGGCGTCAACCATGAACGGCTGACCAAGGACCACATCGTCGTCTCCAACGCTTCGTGCACGACCAATTGTCTCGCTCCGGTGGCGAAGGTGCTGCACGAGGCGGTCGGCATCGAGCGCGGCATGATGACGACGATCCATTCGTACACCAATGACCAGCCGAGCCTCGACCAGCTGCACAAAGACCTCTATCGCGCCCGCGCCGCGGCGCTGAACATGATCCCGACGAGCACGGGCGCGGCCAAAGCGATCGGGCTCGTCATCCCAGAACTCAAGGGCAAGCTCGACGGCGTCTCCATCCGCGTGCCGACGCCGAACGTATCTGTCGTCGATCTGAAGTTCGTCGCCTCACGACCGACCAGCGCCGAAGAAATCAACGCTGCCATTCGCAAGGCCGCGGACGGGCCGCTCCAGGGCGTGCTGGGCTACACCGAGCACAAGAACGTCTCGATGGATTTCAACCACGATCCGCGCTCGTCGATCTTCCATCTCGACCAGACCAAGGTGATGGACGGCAATTTC
>CAZIOD010000202.1:0-2253 GCA_964540785.1 uncultured Terricaulis sp. | reverse complement strand
ACATCTATCTGCACCTGGATCACCTCGATCCGAACATGATCCACGAGCGCCTGCCCGGCATTTCCGAAAGCGCCAAGATTTTCGCCGGCGTCGACGTCACGCGTGAGCCGATCCCGGTGCTGCCGACCGTCCACTACAATATGGGCGGCATTCCCACGAACTATCACGGCGAAGTTCTGACCAAGGCGAACGGCGATCCGGACAGCGTCGTGCCGGGCCTGATGGCTGTCGGCGAGGCGGCGTGCGTGTCGGTGCACGGCGCCAATCGCCTGGGCTCGAACTCGCTGATCGATCTTGTCGTGTTCGGGCGCGCCGTGGGCCTCAGGTGCGGGGAGATGCTGACGGCCAACGCCAGCCAGCGATCGCTGCCGCCCGGCGCCGGCGAAGCGCACCTCGCGCGTTTCGACAAATTCCGCAACGCCAAGGGCGGCCAGCCGACCGCACGCCTGCGCGAGAAGATGCAGCGCGCCATGCAGGAGACCTGCGCCGTCTATCGCACCGGCGAGGTGTTGAGCGAGGGCGTCGAGCGCATGGCCGGCGTTTGGGCCGAGGCGCCCAACATCGCCATCACCGATCGCTCGCTGATCTGGAACACCGATCTGGTCGAGGCGATGGAGTTCGACAATCTGATGCAGCAGGCCGTGGTCACGGTGAACGCCGCGCTGAACCGCACCGAGTCGCGCGGCGCGCACGCGCGCGAAGATTTCCCCGACCGCGACGACGAGCACTGGATGAAGCACACGCTGACATGGCTCGACCATAACGGCGCCGTGCGCGTCGACTATCGCCCGGTCCACTCCAACACCATGACCAACGAAGTCGAACCCATCCCGCCACGGAAGCGGGTGTATTAGGCGCGCACCACTCGATTCGACGATAATATTATCCTCGTCATTCCGGGGCTCCGCCTGCATCGCGGCTCAAGTCCTGGTGCAGCCCCGACAGTGGCAGCCGCGATACTGGCGGAGAACCCGGAACCCAGGGGCGACCCTACAGCTCGTAGTCGAGCATTGCGGGTTGGTCGCAGCGCCCGGAATGACGAGCCAGGTTTAATCCAGAAATGTCGGCGGCGGTGGGTTGAAGAAATCTTCGTACAAATCGCGCCATTGCGGATTGTGTTTTTCGATCAGCGCGAACTTCCACGCGCGGCGCCATTTCTTGATCTCTTTCTCGCGCGCGATCGCAGCTCCCATCTCGCTATGGTGCTCGAACCACACCAGCAACGTGCAGCCGTAGCGTTTGGAAAACCCGTCGATCAGCCCTTCGCGATGCTGTTGCCCGCGCTGCAGCAGATTGCCAGTGACGCCGAGATAAAGCGTCCCGTTGCGCTGGCTTGCCATGATGTACACGGCGATGAACTCGAAGCGCGGCACAGCCCCACTTTAGCTTAATCGTCTTGTCTCGTCATTCCGGACGCGTGAGCGTGTTTTGGAATCCCGGCGCGGCCGCACAGCTGGCGGCCCCTGGCTTCCGGGTTCTCCGCCGGTATCGCGGCCGCCGCGTCGAGCGCTGCATCGGGGTTTGAGCCGCGATACAGGCGGAGCCCCGGAATGACGAGTAAAGTCCTTTTGGCGCTAACGCTGCGGCACAGTTGACGCTGTTGCTGCTAGGTTGATCAGTCCATTTCAACAAGGGGAGCGCCACCATGGCTCAAGTCGGTTACGTCTGTCTCGGCACCAACGATTTCGATCGCGCCTGCGCGTTCTGGGATGCGCTTGCGCCCTCGCCGGCTTGAGCGCTGCCACGCGCACTAGCGCCCGCGGTAAGGCTCGCATGCGACGCCGTCGCCGTCACGGTCGTGGCGTTCATAATAGCCGGGATCGCCGCGCCGCGCCGGGGCCAAACCCTGCGTGCGCACGGCATCGCAGTTGGGCGCCGAAAGTAGGTGGCGTAACGCGAGGTCGTGCGAGCCGAAGCGTTCGGAGAGGTCGAAGAACGTCAGCGCCGCAACGCCGAGCGCAACGCCGCAGGCGCCGGGAATCAGCCACGCCCGAAGCCAGTGTTGGAGTCGCCGGCGGCGCCACCAAGGGACGCGCCAGGAATTGAAGCGCCAAGCCCGCGTATGCACGCGCGCGAAGGCGCGCCGAATGGCGCGCACCCGGCCTTCGCTGCCTTCGCGTAGAGAATGTCCCTCGTGCGTGTCCACATCGAGAGTCTAGCCAAGGACGATTTCGAGTTGTTTGAGCGCGTTGGTGAACCTCGGTAAACCAAGATCGCGAAAGTGACGCATACCGGGCGCCTTTCGGCGGACCC
>CAZIOD010000201.1:0-2296 GCA_964540785.1 uncultured Terricaulis sp. | reverse complement strand
GCGCGGGCGATGGGAGTCGCCGAAGAGCGGTTGGTTTTTGTCGGCTATGGCGCGGGCGCGCGGGAGCCGAGCGATGTGCTGGCGCGGGAAAGCTACACGCGCTCGATCGCGCTGGAGACGGCGTTGACGAAGACGCTGGAGTTCAACGCGCTCGAAGCGAGCGCGCTGGATTGCGTCGAGCTTTATTCGTGCTTTCCCTGCATTCCGAAGCTGGCGCGGCGGGCGATTGGCTGGCCGCTGGAGAAGCCGATGTCGGTGGCGGGCGGGCTGACGTTCGCGGGCGGGCCGGTCGGCAATTATATGAGCCACGCGATTGCGGCGATGACGCAGCTTTTGCGGCGCGAGGGGCGCGCGGGGCTGCTGTTCGGCAATGGCGGCTTCGCCAACACTAATCATTGCATCGTGCTGACGCGCGATACGCCGCGCAGCGCGCCGCGTGCGTTCGACGTTCAGGCCGACGCAGACGCGCAGCGCAGCGCGGCGCCAATTGTGCTTGAGACGTACGAAGGCGCGGGCGCCTTGGAGACCTATACCGTCTTTTACGACCGCGAGGGCGCGCCGCGGTTCGGGGCTGTAATCGCATTGACCGGTCGCGGCCAGCGATTCCTTGCCCGCGTCGACGGCGGTGACGTCGACACCGTCGCGCAGCTGACCAGCGGCGACGGCGGCCCGATTGGCGCGGCCGGCGTTTCGATCCGCCAGGCAGACGGCCTGAACGGCTGGCGGTTCACATAAGCGCGAGGACGCGCTGTTTCGTTCCAGATTCTGCGGCGCCGGGACGCATGCGTGCGAACCGGATGCGCCCGCTGCGGTTATGTTCGCGCATGTTGGACATCGCCCGCACGCGGCCTGGACGCTTCATCGGCCTCATGAGTGAGGTTGAGCGCACGCGCCCAAGCCCGACGACAGCACGCCGGCTTAATGCGTTACGCCGTTTCCTGTTCGTCGCCTGCGTTCCCGAGGATGAAACAGCGGTGAAGCCTGTCCTCGATCTGATCGAACGCGACGGCCATGTGCTCTGGATCGATCACGCGCACCTGCCCTCGGGTCCGAGCTATCGGGGCGATGCGGCGATCGCGCTGCGCGCCTGCCGCGCTCTGATCGTTTTCTGTTCCAACGCGTCCTACGGCTCGACGACGATCCGCGGGGAAATCGCCACCGCATTCAAGCTCGAAAAACCGATCGTGCCGATCGTGATGGATGACGCGCCGATGCCTGACGCCTTCTCCTTCTATGTCGGACGCTGGCCGGCGATTCGCATGGACGACCCGCACTGGAAGGTGCGCCTTCGCTCGGCCACGGAAGCGATCGCGCGGGGCAAGCGCCGCTGGCAAGGCAGCCCGCCGGTCAGCGCCGAATGCGCGCCCGTGCTGGTGGTGAGCTAGGCCGTCTCGCCGCTTAGCCGTTTGCGCGCCCGCTGCTCGCCGATCAATGGAAACAGCGCCGCCATTTCAGGCCCATGGTCGAGCCCGGTGAGCGCCTGGCGCAACGGCATGAACAGCGCCCTGCCCTTGGCGCCGGTCTTCTCCTTCACCGCACTTGTGAAGGCGCTCCACGTGCTTGCGTCGTATGTCCCGCTGGGCAGGGCTTCGAGCGCGGCGGCGGCAAAGCTCTTGTCCGAGATGAAGGGCTTGATGGGTCCGTCGACAATATGCGCCCATTGGCGCACCTCGGGCAGCAACGAGATATTGGCGCGGATGGCGTTCCAGAACGCCTCGCCCTTGTCAGCGTCGAGCGCGGCGAGCCGGTCCTTCACCGCTGCATAGTCGAGCTGATGCAGAAGCGCGGCGTTGACGCGCTTGAGTTCCTCGGGATCGAAACGCGCCGGCGCACGGCCGATTTTCTCGAAGGCGAACTCAGCGGCGAGCTGTTCCAGACTTGCGCGCGCCTCCACAGGATCGGAGGTGCCGATCTTGGCGAGGTGCGAGAGCACGGCCATCGGCTCATAGCCTTCCGCCCTGAGCTCGCTGACAGAGAGCGAGCCAAGACGCTTGGAAAGCGCGCCGCCGTCCGCGCCGGCGAGCAACGGGAAGTGGCCGAAGGCCGGCGCTTGACCGCCGAGCGCTTCGAAAATCTCGATCTGCACGCCGGAATTGGTGACATGGTCCTCGCCGCGCACGATGTGCGTGATCTTGAAATCGATGTCGTCGACCACGCTCGGCAGCGTGTAGAGGAAGGCGCCGTCTTCGCGGATCAGCACGGGGTCGCTCAAGGAGCCGGTGTCGATCGATTGGGCGCCGCGCACGAGGTCGGTCCATTCCTTGCGCGCGCCGGAGAGCTTGAAGCGCCAGTGCGG
>CAZIOD010000200.1:0-2303 GCA_964540785.1 uncultured Terricaulis sp. | reverse complement strand
CTCTTGTTGCCGTGGATCGCTTCGGCCTCAAAGCCGGCGCTTTCCAGCTTCTTCACGACGCGGTCGGCGCCGTGCTTGGTGCGGGCGAACACGAGCGCGCGCTTGATTGACTTGTCCGCCAGCAACGCATGCAGCAGGTCCTGCTTCTTGGCCTGGTCGACATGGATCACCGCCTGCTCGACGCGCTCGGCGGTCGTGCTCGGTGGGGCCACCGCGATCTTCTCAGGATTGTCCAGGAATTGCGCCGCGAGTTCCTCGATCGCCGGCGGCATGGTCGCGGAGAAGAACAGCGTCTGGCGCGCGCGCGGCAGGATGGTCGCGATGCGCCGAAGATCGTGAATGAAGCCCATGTCCAGCATGTGATCGGCTTCGTCGAGCACGAGGATTTCGACCTTGCCGAGATTGACCGAGCGTTGCGAGACATGGTCGAGCAAACGGCCTGGTGTGGCGACCAGGACGTCGACGCCGCGATAAAGCGCCTGCTTCTGCTTGAACATCGAGGCGCCGCCAAAGACGACGGCGGTCGAGAGGCCGAGGAAGCGGCCATAGGCGCGGAAACTGTCGCCGATCTGCGCAGCGAGTTCGCGCGTCGGCGCGAGCACAAGCGTGCGGCACGACTTCTCGCCGGCGTGCTTTCGCGTCGCGGCGAGCTTGTCGAGGATCGGCAGCGCGAAGGCGGCGGTCTTGCCGGTGCCGGTTTGCGCCAGACCGATGAGGTCGCGCCCCTTCTGCACGATCGGCAACGCCTGCACCTGGATCGGCGTAGGCTGGGTGTAGCCCTCCGCTTCGAGTGCGCGGAGGATCGGCGCGGAAACGCCGAGATCTTTGAAATTGGTCACGTAAAATCTTTCAGCCGCCCGCGATCCGCGCTGCGGCTCATCAGTTCAGGAACGATGCGACGGCGAAGAAAGGCGGCGAGCTTGCCTGATGTGGCGCTCAAAGCCGAACGTCGATGGTGGCGTTCCGTGGGGACCGCGTTCGGCGCAAGGAAGCGCGAACGGTCGCTAGGCGCCGATATCGGGGGGAAAGGTTAGAAAGTCAATAACACGGAAAGCATGGCTGCCCTTCTTGGACCGCCGGCGTCCTCGCCGGCATCTTTGTGCCCGCAGTGGAATCGCTGTGCCGCTGTGGTTAAACCACAGCGACACAACGACAGCACAGCGAACACGGCGAAAAATGCCGTCGAGGATGCCGGCGGTCCAAGGATCACGCCGCAGCGCGAACGATCCAGCACGCCGCAGGCCGCTCCACCCCGCGCGGTCCCTCGTGCGCGCGCAGGAACGTGAGCAGCAAACGCTCGGCTTCGGCTGGATCGAGCCCCTGTTCGTTGATCGCGCGCGCACAGGGTCCGATCTTCAATAAAAACTGGGCGGCCTCGGCGGCGCTGGCGCCGATCGCGACATTGCCATCCCAGCGGGCGATCGACACATCGCGCCAGCCCGCGCCGCCAAGCACGCGCTCGATCTTCGCCGGGTCTGACAGCGCGAACGGACCCGGCAAGTCCGGATCTGCCGGTTTCAGCGGCTCTTTCAGGATGGGCGTCAGCGCGCCAAGCGGCTCGGCCGACCACAGATTCTCCTTGAACGGACGCCAGCACGCGAACGCCATCCGCCCGCCCGGCGCCATCGCGCCGCGGATGTTCGTGAACGCCGCGACAGGCTCTTCGAAAAACATCACGCCGAAGCGCGAGAACGCCGCGTCGAACGGCGCGCCCGGAAGGGCGCCGGCCCCTGCATCGGCTTCAATGAAAGTGATATTGCTGCGTCCCTCGGCGCGCCGCCGCGCAAGCTCCAACATCGGCCGCGAGATATCGACTCCGACCACCCGTCCGCCGGCGCCGACGAGATCGGCCGCCTGCTGCGTCGTCGCGCCGCCGCCGCATCCGATGTCTAGCACGCGCTCGCCTGGACGCAGCTGCAGCGCGGCAAGCGCAGCCTCCGTCACGCCGGCCAGCATGGCGTCGATGGCGTCTGCGTGGCGGACCCACTCCTCGCCGACTTGGCTATTCCAATATTCGCGCTGCGTGGGACGGTCAGTCATGGGCGCCTCATAGCACAATTCACATCACGCAGGCTCTTCGACGAAGCCTTTCCAGGTGCGCATGTAATCCACGAATGCCGGCCCGAGGCCTTCATCGCGCAGATAGGCCGCGCTCACCGGCGTCGGCGTGGAGGCAAAGTCATGATCGGCCGCAACCCGCTTGGGGAAATCGTGATGCAGGATCGCTGCGCGCCCCAGGATCGGGAAATCGAACCCCATCTGCAGCACGTCGCGCGCATCCTGCGCCGACATGATCTTGCCCG
>CAZIOD010000199.1:0-2336 GCA_964540785.1 uncultured Terricaulis sp. | reverse complement strand
AGCGTCGCGCGCACGAAATCGGCTTTGACGCGATCCATGTCGCTTCGGGTCATTTCACGCGGGACTGGGTTGCGCCCGGACCAGGCGATGGGCGAGGGGCCGATAATCTCCCAATTGCCTTCGGCCAGCGGCTGATCGGGGAAGTCTTCTTCCCACGGCACGCGCGTTGAGCCCTTGCGGCCGGCGTGCGCGAGCTGCAGCGCGATCTTTGCAGGTGTGTGCGCGTGCACGTAGTCGACGATGCGTTTCCAGGCCGTCACGTGCTCGGCCTTATACATGCCGGCGCAGCCCGGCGTGATGCGCGCATCGGCGGAGACATCGGTCATCTCGGTGAAGATGAGCCCGGCGCCGCCCATCGCGCGTGCGCCGTAATGGACCAGATGGAAATCGTTCACCGCGCCGTCTTCCGCCGAATACTGGCACATGGGAGAAACGACGACGCGGTTGGGAATTTGCAGTTCGCGCAATTTAATCGGTGCGAACATGGGCGGCGGCGGGTTGTCAGAGAGCGCTTTGCCGGCGAACCATGTTTCGACGCTTTTGACAAAGCGCTGATCACGCACCCGCAAATTCTCATGGCTTACGCGCTGGCTGCGCGTCAGGAGCGAATAGGCAAACTGCAGCGGCTCGAGATTGGCGTAGCGATCCACATTCTCGAACCATTCCGTCGAATTGCGCGCCGCGTTTTGCAGCTTCAGCACTTCGATCTGGCGCTCGGCGTGATACTCCGCGAGCGCTTCGTCCAGCGGCTTGCCGCCGTGCAGCACTTGCGCGAGCTTGATCGCGTCTTCGAAGGCAAGCTTGGTGCCCGAACCGATTGAGAAGTGCGCAGTGTGCGCCGCATCGCCCAGGAGGATGAGATTGTCGCGGCGCCAGCGCTCGCAGACAATGCGCGGAAAGTTGAGCCAGGCCGAGCCGCGCAGATGTTTGGCGTTGGTGGAGAGCGTAGCGCCGTCCAGATACTTGGCGAACAGCGTTTCGGCGGCGCGGCAGGTTTCTTCTTGGCTCATGCGGTCGAAGCCAAAGCTGCGCCAAGTGGCCTCGGAGCATTCGACGATGAAGGTGGAAGCGTTCGGTTCGAACTTGTAGGCGTGCGCCCAGATCCAGCCGTGCGCGGTCTCTTCGAATGCGAAGGTGAAAGCCTCGAACGCCTTGTCGGCGCCAAGCCAGACGTATTTGTTGGGCCGGACATCGATATCGACGCCGAAGTCCGGCTCGAAGGCTTTGCGCAGCTTTGAATTGGCGCCGTCGCAGGCGAGCACCAGGTCGTAGCCGCCGAACAGCTCCGGCGTAGGATCGATTTCGGTTTTGAACTCAAGCCGCGCGCCCAGTTCTCGTGCGCGATGCTGCAGGATGTTCAACAACCGCTTGCGGCCGATGCCAATGAACCCGTGGCCGGAGGAGGTGACGGTCTCGCCCCGGATATGCACGTCGATATCGTCCCAATGGGCAAAGCCGGCTTCGATTTCGTCGGCGCTGATCGGATCGTTCGCGCGGAGGTTCTCCATGGTCTGGTCGGAGAAGACGACGCCCCAGCCGAAGGTGTCGCCCGGATCGTTGCGCTCGAACACGACCACGTCGTGCCGCTCGTCGCGCAGCTTCATGGAAATGGCGAATAAAAGGCCAGCCGGGCCGCCGCCGATGCAGGCGATACGCATAGATAGTACGTATATGAACTATCTCGTCGCAACAAGCACGTTGTCGCGATTGCTATCAGCTTGGCGCGATATCGCCCGGCGCCCGCGCCGGATAGCTCAACGAACCGTCTGCATCGTACGCATGTTCTAGGATGCCGAGCCGAGGCGCCCAGCCGCGTTCGCCGGCTTCGAAAAACCTCTCAAGATCGGGTTGCAGCGAAGCGATCACTTCCGGATTGAGGCGAGGTTCGAGCGCGTGGCCGGAGAGACGGTCGGCGAGCGCGCTTGCATCGAACTCGAACGGACCTTCTTTAAGATAGATGCCGAGCAGCGCGAACACGAGCAAGGGCATACGCGGATCGGTGTCGGCGAACGTTTCGATCAGCGGCTCGGCGGCGATCAGGTGCGGCATCGCATGTCTCCTCGTCATGCCAACGCGGCCGCGACTCGCGCGGTTCCTGGCTGGTCCAACCCGGGCGCCGCCGCCGCCTGCGCAGCCTCTGCGACCGCCGGCGCCGCATCCGGCTTGGCGCCTCCTTCCGTCCGTGAAACAGTGCTCGCCTGATCCATAAGCGGCGCCGCCGCTGGGCGCCGCCCGACCCCGACCGGGGAACCAAGGGAGGAGCGCTCATGCCTGAAAGCAAACTGGCCAATGTGGTGAGGGCAATCGCCGTCGTCGGTCCGACCGGGGCGGGCAAG
>CAZIOD010000198.1:0-2341 GCA_964540785.1 uncultured Terricaulis sp. | reverse complement strand
TCGCCTTGCTTGATGTCCTGGAACTGGCCGAAACTCATGCCGCATTCCTGGCCGGCGACCACCTCGTTCACTTCGTCCTTGAAGCGCTTCAGTGTTGTGAGCACGCCCATCTCCTGAATGACGACGTTGTCGCGCAGGATGCGCACCTTTGCGCCCTTGCGCACGACGCCCTCGGTTACGCGGCAACCCGCCACCTTGCCCACCTTGGAGATGGTGAAGACTTCCAGCACCTGTGCGTTGCCCAGGAAGGTTTCGCGCGTCTGGGGCGCGAGCATTCCCGACATGACGCCTTTGATGTCGTCAATCAGGTCGTAGATGATGGAGTAATAACGGATCTCGACGCCCTCGCGCTCGGCGAGATCGCGCGCTTCCTTTGACGCGCGAACGTTGAAACCGATTACCGGCGCGCCGGAGGTCTTGGCCAACTGGACATCGGACTCGTTGATGGCGCCTACGCCAGAGAGCACAACGCGGGCGCGCACTTCTTCATGCGCCAGCTTGTCGAGCGAGCCGACAATGGCTTCGGCCGAGCCCTGCACGTCGGCCTTCACCAGAACCGGCAATTCTTTCGCGGTGGAATCCTTGAACTTCGCCATCATGGATTCGAGGGAAGTGCCGGTGCGCGAAACGTTGACCGCGCCCTTCTGCCTCTTGGCGCGGGCGCGATAGTCGGCGACCTCGCGGGCGCGGTTTTCGTTTTCGACGACGTTCAGAACATCGCCCGGCTCCGGCACGCCCTCCAGGCCCATGATCTCGACCGGTTCGGACGGCCCGGCCTGTTGCAGCTGCTGGCCGCGTTCGTTGGTCAGCGCGCGGATGCGGCCCATCTGGGCGCCGACGACGACGATGTCGCCGCGCTTCAGCGTCCCCTTCTGCACCAGCACTGTCGCGACCGTGCCGCGACCGCGATCGAGCTTGGATTCGATCACCGTCCCTTGCGCCGGCCGGTCGGGATTGGCCTGCAGCTCCATCACTTCGGACTGAAGCAGGATGGTCTCAATCAGTTTGTCGAGGTTCGTCTTCTGCGTTGCCGAGACTTCCACGGCAAGCGTGTCGCCGCCGTGCGCTTCGGTGACGATCTCGTGCTGCAGCAGTTCGGTGAGAACGCGCTGCGGGTTGGCTTCGGGCTTGTCGATCTTGTTGATCGCTACAATGATCGGCGCCCCGGCGGCGCGCGCATGATTGATGGCCTCGATGGTCTGCGGCATCACGCCGTCATCGGACGCCACTACCAGCACGACAATGTCAGTCACCTGGGCGCCGCGGGCGCGCATCGAGGTGAACGCAGCGTGGCCCGGCGTATCGATGAACGTCACGCGCTGACCATCCGGCAGCCGCACCTGATAAGCGCCGATGTGCTGGGTGATGCCGCCTGCTTCGCCTGACGCGACATCGGTCTGACGCATCGCATCCAGCAAGGAGGTCTTGCCGTGGTCGACGTGGCCCATCACGGTCACGACCGGCGGCCGCGGCTTCAGATTCTCCGCCGTATCCTCGATGTCGCCGGCAAGACCCTCTTCGACGTCGGATTCGGCTACGCGCTTGACCGTGTGTCCGAATTCGGTGGCGATCAGCTCTGCGGTGTCGGCGTCGAGCTCATCGGCCTGCTTCACCATCTGGCCCTGGCGCATCATGAATTTGATGATGTCGGCGACTCGCACCGCCATACGGTTCGACAATTCCTGAACCGTGATGGTTTCCGGAATGGTGACTTCGCGGACGATGCGTTCGCGCTCACCGCCCCCGCCAAGCATTTTGGCGCGGCGTTCCTTTTCCTTCTGCTGCGCCCGGCGATACGCCGCCAGCGAGCGCACGCGGTCGTCGTCGCCCGCGACTTCGCGCTCGACCATCTCCAGCGTGAGTTTGCCCTTGCGACGTTCCGGTTCGCCCTTCTTGGCGGGTTTGACCGGCGCCGGCGCCATCGGCTTGCGGGACGACTTGATGCGTCCGCCCAATTCATCGAGCAGGCCCCCGTCCTGGCGTGCTGCAGGGGCGGCGGCGGCCCGCTGCGGGGCGCGCGCCTGCTGCGGCGCCTGCTCGGCGACCGTTTCTTCTTCCTCAGCTTCGGATTCCGCACGCCGACGCGCTTCGGCTTCCGCTTCAATTGCGGCGAGCTCGGCGGCCTTGCGCCGCTGCGCCTCTTCCAGCGCCCGGCGCTGCTCCTCCTCGGCGCGCTGACGCTGCTCGCGCGCTTCCTTTTCCGCCATCGAGCGGCGCACCGCTTCCTCGCGGCGACGCGCCTCGTCCGCGGTGACGCGCCCGGCCGGCGCGGCCGGCGCGGGCGCCGGCGCTGCCGATTTCGCCGTCGTGCGCGGGCGCAGCGGCGGCGGCACGCCCGGAC
>CAZIOD010000197.1:0-2455 GCA_964540785.1 uncultured Terricaulis sp. | reverse complement strand
GCGGGTACTTCCCGGTCCCGCCGATCGACAGCCTTCAGGACATGCGCGGCGAGATGCTGGACGTGATGGGCCAACTCGGCTTGAAGCCCGAGAAGCATCATCACGAAGTTGCGCCCGCTCAGCATGAGCTTGGGCTCAAATTCGACACGCTGACGCGCATGGCCGACAGCATGAACCTGTACAAGTACGTAATTCACCAGGTCGCGGCGTCGTACGGCAAGAGCGCCACCTTCATGCCCAAGCCATTCTATAAGGACAACGGCTCGGGCATGCACGTGCACATGTCGATCTGGAAGGGCGGCAACAATCTGTTCTCAGGCGATCGCTACGCCGATCTCAGCGAAACATGCCTTTATTATATCGGCGGCGTTATCAAGCACGCGCGCGCCATCAACGCGTTCGCCAACGCTACGACAAATTCCTACAAGCGTCTTGTGCCTGGGTACGAAGCGCCGGTGTTGCTGGCCTATTCGGCGCGCAATCGCTCAGCGTCGTGCCGTATTCCGCACGGCACGGGCGCAAAGTCCAAGCGGGTGGAAGTCCGTTTCCCGGACCCGGCCGGCAACATGTACTTGACCTTCACGGCGCTCCTGATGGCCGGCCTCGACGGCATCGAGAAGAAAATCCATCCCGGCGATCCGCTCGACAAGAATCTTTACGACCTGCCGCCCGAAGAACTGAAAGACGTGCCAACAGTGTGCGCAAGCCTGCGTCAGGCCCTCACAGCGCTCGATGCGGATCGCGACTTCCTGATCAAAGGCGGCGTGATGAATGATGAAGTGATCGACGCCTACATCGACTTGAAGAAGGAAGAACTCGACCGCTTCGAGACCCACCCCCACCCGGTTGAGTTCGACATGTATTACAAAGCTTGATCGCGACGGTGAGAGACGAACGGGCTGGAGAGCGATCTCCAGCCCGTCCAGTCCTCGCGGCGAGAAGGCTTAGAACGCCCACACGCCTGATATCGTCCACGCGTCCACCCCATCGTCATCATCGGCCATGTAGCGTGTGTACTCACCACGGACGCCAAAATTCCGCGAGAAAGCCCACTGCGCGCCCAAGCCGACGGCCATGCCATCGTCATCGACGCCGGCGCTGAAGCCGCCGAAGGAGCCTTCTGCGTCGATGGTCGCGTAGCCTAGCCGGCCAAGCAGTTCGAAATTGTTGGAGATGGGCAAGAATCCGACACCATAGACACCGAACTGATCGTCAAGATCGACATCCACCGGCGTGCCCAGAGCATCGGCTGTATCGCCCTCGATGCCGAATGAGCCCTCGCCCTCGATCGCGAAGTTCGGATGCATGCGATACCCGAAACGGCCCGTGAGGCCCGTCACATCCACATCTTCATCCTCAGTATTGAACCAGGTTCCCCCAAGATTGATATAAGGTCCGGTCGAATTGACGACGTCGGCGGCCGCCGGCCCGGCCGACGCCATAACCATGACGGCCGCGGCTAATGCTAGTTTGCGGATCATTGCAATCTCCTCGCGAAACCCCGCCGCATCGCCGTTCCGAACCCAATGCAACGCATCCGGTTGCAGAGTTCCGCTGCCATTCGGGCCGCGACCAAAAAGCCGTTGCCGGAGCGACACAAACTTCGCAGCCGGCTTGCATTTACTTGCGGGAAACGCCTGCGGCGCGAGGGATGGTGCGGCCAACGGCATTAGCGTTGGCGCGCGAAGCGTCTTAAGGAACTTCAATGGCGCATCCTGAGAAGAAGTCCACACCGCCCAAAACGGGCGCAACCGAGCTTTGGAACGAGGATCTTTTCGGCGCCGGCGAGGCCCCGCCCGCCGCCGCGGGCGGATACACAGCCAAAGACATCGAGGTGCTCGAAGGCCTTGAGCCGGTGCGCCGCCGCCCTGGCATGTATATCGGCGGGACGGACGAGCGCGCGTTGCACCATCTGTTCGCAGAAGTGCTCGACAATTCAATGGACGAAGCGGTCGCCGGCTATGCGGATCGCATTGAGGTCGAGCTTGAAGCGGACGGCACGCTGCGCGTCACCGACAACGGACGCGGCATGCCGATCGACCCCCACCCGCGGTTCCCGAAGAAATCCGCGCTGGAAATCATCATGACCGTGCTGCACGCGGGCGGGAAGTTCTCCGACAAGGTGTATCACACCTCCGGCGGCCTGCACGGCGTGGGCGTGTCGGTGGTGAACGCGCTCAGCGACAAGGTCGAGGTGGAAGTGGCGCGCGAGCGCAAGCTCTACCGCCAGACGTTTTCCCGCGGCGCGCCGACCTCGAAACTGGTCGAAGTGGGGCCTGCGCACAATCGCCGCGGCACCAGCGTGCGCTTCCATCCCGATCCGCAGATTTTCGGCCAAGGCGCCGCGTTCAAACCGGCGCGGCTGTTCCAGATGGCGCGGTCGAAAGCGTATCTCCAGCGCGGCGTGCAGATCCGCTGGAAGTGCGACCCAACGCGCATCAAGGACGACACGCCC
>CAZIOD010000196.1:0-2529 GCA_964540785.1 uncultured Terricaulis sp. | reverse complement strand
GAAGGGCGGCGTGCCGCTGCACTGGCTGATGCTGCTCGGCTTCGCCGTTGGCCTCATCGGCGGCCTCTACATCAATCTCAATGTCGGCGCGGACGACCCGGCCGTGCAATGGATCACCAGCAACATCACCGGCCCTATCGGGCAGATCTTCCTGCGCCTGCTGTTTATGCTGGTGCTGCCCCTGCTCTTCTCGGCGCTGGTGATAGGGGTCGCCGAAATGGGCGATCTCGGCGCGCTCGGCCGGGTGGGATGGAAGACGCTGCTGCTAACAGTGACGGTCTCCACGATCGCGGTTGTGATTGGCATCGGGCTCGTCAATGCTTTGCGGCCCGGCGACGGTGTCGACCCGGTACTGGCGCAACGTCTCCTCGCCGAAGGCGCTGAAGGCGCCGCCGGAATTGTCGAGAACGCGCCCCAAAGCGTGAATCTTGCGCACTTTTTCCTCGATCTCATCCCGCAGAACGTATTCGCGGCGGCGTCGCAGAATCTCGTGCTGCCCGTGATGGTGTTCGCACTGCTGTTTGGCATCGGTCTGGTGCTGGCCAAGAGCCCGGCCACCGATCAGCTGCAACAAACCATCGGCGGGCTGTTCGAGGTGATGATGAAGCTCATCAACCTCGTCATCCAACTCGCGCCGATCGCCATCGCCTGTCTGATGTTCAATCTCGCCGCGTTGTTCGGCTGGGATCTTTTGGTGCGGCTCGCCGCGTTTGTCGGGGTCGCCGTTGCCGCCATGGCGCTGCACATGTTCGTGGTTTACCCGATCGTGCTGCTGCTGCTCGCCGGCAAGAGCCCGCTCGCATTCTTCGCACAAATCCGCGAGCCGATGGTCGTTGCTTTCTCGACGGCTTCTTCCAACGCAACTCTTCCGGTGTCGCTGCGGGCCGCCGAAACAGAGCTGAAGCTGCCAAAGAAAATCGCTCGGTTCGTGCTTACGGTGGGGGCGACGGCTAATCAGAACGGCACCGCCTTGTTCGAAGGTGTGACCGTGTTGTTCCTCGCGCAATTCTTCGGCATTGACTTGTCGCTGCAGCAACAAGTCATCGTCATGCTTGTGTGTATTCTGGGCGGCATCGGCACAGCGGGCGTACCGGCCGGTTCGCTGCCGGTGATCGCGATGATCCTGGTGATGGTTGGCGTGCCTCCTGAGGGCATCGGCCTCATCCTCGGCGTCGACCGCTTTCTCGACATGTGCCGCACGACGCTGAATGTCGGCGGCGATCTCGTCATCGCGACGGTCGTTTCGCGCGGCGAAACCGATCCGGCCGGCGAGCCCCGCGTCGCCCCCGTCGTCCCGGCAGACTGACGCGCTCCGGCGTGCCCCAGGTCACAGCGGCACGGCTAAGCGGCGCTTACCTTCTCCTCATCGAAGCGACGTCGCTTCGAGAAGAGGAGCAACACCAATGATCAAATTTTTCAGCCTCGCGATCGCCGCCCTGGTATGCGCCCCGGCCGCTTATGCCCTGATGGCGCAAGCCTCCCTGATCGTTGCTTGATCCGAATTGCGAGAGACCGGCATGACCAAAGTCTATTCGATCCTGTTTGCGTTCGCGCTGTTCACCCCTGTCGCGTTCGCCACCTTGAACCAAGCCGCGCTGATCGTCGCCTAAGCCCACCGACGACCTACCCCCAACACATCGGCGCGGCATTGAAAGCCGCGGAGGTCGCTCCCCCTCCGCGGCTTTCTCGTTACGAAAGCGCGCGCTTCGCGCGGGCAAGGGCCTCCGCGCCGCGGTCGAGCGTTTCGTCCCTTTTGGCGAAGCAAAGCCGCAACAGTGAGGGCGCGCCCGGATTTGCGTAAAACGCTGAAAACGGAATGGTCGCGACGCCGTGTTCCACAGCATGTTTCGCAAAGGCCCCATCGCTCATTTCGATTCCCGATGCCCTGAGATCAATGGCTAGGAAATACGCGCCCTTCGCCGGCAGCGTGACGAACCCCTCCCCCTTGAGCGCGGCCCTTAGGCGATCGCGCGAACGCTGGAAGTCGTTGCGCATTGTTTCGAAATAGGCGGGCGGCTTGCTTAGCGCGTACCTGACGGCGCGCTGCAGGTTGGGTGGGGTGGTGAAGGTGAGGAATTGGTGCGCCTTTACGAATTGATCCATCAGCGCCGGCGCGCCGCAGGCAAAGCCCACTTTCCAGCCCGTGAGCGAAAACATCTTGCCGGCCGAGCCGATCTTAAGCGTCCGCCCGCGCAACGCTTCCAACATCGAGACGTGCTCGACGCCGTCGAACGTCACGTGCTCCCACACCTCATCGCTGATTACGATCGCGCCATGCGCGCCCGCGAGCTCTGCGAGCATGGTGAGCTCATCCCGACTCATCACGCCGGCGGCCGGATTAAGCGGCGTGTTGAGCATGACGACACGCGTCTTCGTTGTGAACGCGGCGGCGAGCGCCTCGCGCTCCAGGCGCCAATGCGGCGGATGCAAGCGTACAAAGCGCGGCGCTCCGCCTGCCCTTCTGACCATCGGCAAATACGCATCGTAGAGCGGCTCGAACAGGATGACTTCGTCGCCAGGCTCGATGAA
>CAZIOD010000195.1:0-2556 GCA_964540785.1 uncultured Terricaulis sp. | reverse complement strand
TCGAGCCGCGTCAGCGCCACCATCTCGATAATGGTGCGCACGCCCCGGCCTTCCTCGCCGACGCGCTCGGCCCAGGCGCCGCGATACTCGATTTCCGAAGAGGCATTGGAGCGATCGCCCAGCTTGTCTTTCAACCGTTGAATCTCGATTGCATTGCGCTCGCCGTCCGGCCTCCAGCGCGGCGCGAGGAAACACGTCACGCCAGCATCGGTATAGGCCAGCGTCAGAAACGCGTCCGACATCGGCGCAGAGCAAAACCATTTGTGGCCCACCAGCTCATAGGCGCCGTCGCTCTGTCTCGTCGCGCGCGTGGAATTGGCGCGGATGTCGGAGCCGCCTTGCTTCTCCGTCATCGCCATGCCCATCGTCGCGGCGCGCTTCTCGTTGGACGGAATAAAGCGCGGATCGTAAGCTTCAGCTGTGACCCGCGGGACCCATTCTTCTGCAACACTCGGCTCAACCCGCAGCGCCGGGACGACCGCGTACGTCATCGACATCGGGCAACAGACGCCATAATCGGCCTGTCCCATCAGATAGAGCAGCGCCGCATGCAGCCCGTGCCCGCGCGCCTTTACATTCCACGCCGCCCCGGAAACGCCGGCCTCCAAGCCGATGCGCATGAGCTCGTGATAAGCGGGATGAAACTCCACTTCGTCGATGCGCCGCCCGTAACGATCGTATGGCCGAAAGATCGGCGCGACACGGTTGGCCTGCACCGCCCAATGTTGCGCCTCGGCGCTGCCGACCTGTGCGCCGAACCTCGTTAGCCGCTCCGCATGCGTTGCGGCGCCGGACCATTCACAGCCGCTGCGCAAAATCTCATCCGCCGCGTAGAGGTTCACATCCTCCAGCGGCGGCGGCTGATTGGTGACGTCGTGCGTGGCGAGATGCGTGCGCGGGTTGCGGTGGGCCATGGGCGCAAGCTTAGCCCGCGCCCATGGCCCGGCAAGGTCAGCCTCGGTCCAGCGCTGCAAGCTCGGCGTCGAGCTGCTTGACTGCGCGGGCGTTCAACCAGGCGACGGCGGCGAAAATGACGCTGACAAAGGCGAGCCCGAGCACGAACACCGTGGCCTTTGCCGCCAGCGGCGCCGGATTGGCGGGGCTGAAGGAAACGCCCGCCAGAAAAACCAACGCCCCCGGCGCGAAGGGCGCCAGATACCAGCGCCACACGCTCGCCAGCGCCGCGCGCTGACGCGTCAGCTCAGCCCGGTGGAAAGTGCGCAGATCGTACGCCGCCGCCTGGTCCGCTCCCGATGCGGCGCGCGCCAGCTGATAAAGCTTCCAGCACACATAGAGCGTGCCGGCGACAACCAGCAACGCGCCTGCCCGCACCATCGGATCGGGGATGATCCATCCGATCCATCCGAATGCGACAATCACGAACGCTGCTGCGGCGTATTCGGTCAAATTGCGCAGGCGGATGCGGCTCTGGAATTGTGCGGCGCGCGTATGCACTTCGGCGAGGCTCATGGTGAACGGCTCCTGTGTTTGACTGGCCCAAGCGGCCTGGAGGGGATCGCGGTCAGACATCTTCTGTCTCTTTGAAAAGGCGGGCGAGGTGGCTCTTGAGGCGCGAGATGCGCGTGGCGACGGCGCCGGGGCTGAGGCCCGTGATCTCGGCGATGGCAGCGGCGTCGAGCCCTTCGAGATAGAGCGTGATCAGGTGCCGATCGTCGGCCTTGAGGCGCCGGATCAGCTTGTGCAGCAGGGCCACCGTTTCGTTGGCTTCGTGCTCGGCGCCGATATTTTGCGCGTCCGGCAGGTCGCCGATCTCGTCCAGCGTCACCGCGCCGCGATGGACGCGGCGTTCGCGGTCGACATGGCTGGCCGCCACGTTATGGCCGACGCGATAGACCCAGGTCCGCAGCGAACAGCGCCCGTCATAGGAGGCGAAGCTGCGCCAGAGCGCCACATGCATGTCCTGCAAGAGATCGCGCCGCCGCTCGGGATTGGCTTCCATCGCCCCGGCCAGGCGCTGCAGCGCCGGCCCGTGCGCGGCGGCTGCCTCCTGGTAGCGGGCGTCCTGATCGGCGCTGTCCCTCATGGCCTGTTAGTCTAGCCTTACTCGGATTTCTTACCGCTCGTCTGCAGCGCACGTGGCTGTCCCCTGTCCCGGGCGCGCCTGAGTCGTGTATGATTCCCTCAGGCGGGAGGTTGCATGGCGGCGGAAGCGGACGGACCGAATGGCGCGGGCGCCTCGGCCTCGCCGCGCCGGCTCGCCACCATCGTCGCCATCGACGCAGCCGGCTACTCGCGCCAGAGCGAGCTCGACGAGGCGGTCGCCATCCGCGAAATCACCGCGCTTGCCGAGCGTATTCGCGCCGGAGCCGAATCGCGCGGCGGGCGCGTCTTCAACACCGCCGGCGACGGCTTCATGCTCGAGTTTTCCGCCACGTCTGCGGCCATCGCCGCCGCCGAAGAAATTCAATCTGTCGATCGCGTGCCGCTTCGGATCGGCATCCATATCGGCGAAGTGCATGAAACGCCGGCGCGCGACCTTTTGGGCAAGGGCGTCAATATCGCCGCACGGCTGATGCAATCCGCGCAGCCAGGCGC
>CAZIOD010000194.1:0-2577 GCA_964540785.1 uncultured Terricaulis sp. | reverse complement strand
AGGTTGCCCTCCTCCATCGTCGGCGAGAGCGCGGGCATGGTGATGTCGGTCATGCGGTTTGCCTTTGTTCGATCGACACCGGGATCGCGTCAGGCGTCCAGCGGTGCAGGAAAGTAAGATAGGCGAGCGCCAGATAAACAAAGACAAGGCCGGTCCATACGCAGAGCCGGATGACGGCGTCTATGCTGAAGGCGCCAGCGGTCTCTACGCTAGGCGTTGCGTTGGCGAGGATCGCTCGGCCGGCGGCCGTCAGTTCACCCGCGCGGTCGAGCTCGTGCAGACGTTCGACGAGGCCGACATGAGTGGCTTGCGCGCCCATCATCGTGGCGAACAGCAGGCCCAGGATCAGCGTGATGAACACGAAGCTGCCGAGCCTGGCCATCAAATTGGCCGAGCCGATGAAATAGTTCAACGCCACGATGTACGCCGACACGATCGAGAAGATGAGCGAAATGGCCACCATCAGGATGTTGGTGAACTCGACCAGTTGCTCGACAACTTCGGCTTCGCTCATGCCGCGCCCTCCGTCAGCGACAACGGCGTCCAACGCGAAATGCGCCGCTGGATGCGTTCGTCCACGCTTTCGCCTTCAAGGCTGGTGAGCGTGGCCGGCAAATTCCTCAATTCCGCGATATTGAGGCCGATGACGTTGATGACGCCGATTGGTCCGCGGGGGCTCTCCATGCTGGTGGCGACATAGGTGCCGCATGTGGGGCAAATGAGAAAATCCGCCGTCTTGTGGCCGAAGCGATAGCGGTTGAGGCGCACGCTGGAGGTGAGGCGCAGCGACCCTTCCGGATCGGACGCGCTCTTCACACCGCGTGTGGAGCAAAAGCCGCAGCCGTCCTGGCGGAGACGGACAGGCTCGTCCGTCTCGTATTCCGCGCGCACCGCGCCGCAATGGCATGCGCCGCGATAGATCACCGGTACGTCACCTGCTTCACTGCATCGACGATCTTCTCGACGCTGGGCAGCGCGAGCGCTTCGAGGTTGGCGGCATAGGCCAACGGCGCTTCGACTTGATGCACGCGCGCAGGCGGCGCATCGAGATAGTCGAACGCTTCGCTGACGACGCGCGCGGCCACTTCTGCGCCGACGCCGTTCTGGCCCCAGCCCTCCTCCACCGTGACGATGCGGTTCGTCTTCTTCACGCTTTCGACGATCGTGTCGGAATCCAGGGGCCGCAGCGTGCGCAGATCGATGACTTCGCAGTCAACGCCCTCTTCCGCCAATTGCTCGGCGGCTTTCAGCGCAAGGCCCACCATGCGCGAGTGCGCTGTGATGGTGACGTCGCTGCCGTCGCGGCGCACCTTCGCTTTGCCGATCGGCACGACCCAATCCTTCACGTCGGGAATCTCGAACTCCTGGCCGTAGAGCATCTCGTGTTCGAGGAAGATCACCGGGTTGGGATTGCGGATCGCGGCTTTGAGCAAACCCTTGGCGTCCGCCGCATCGTAGGGCGCGATGACGATGAGCCCGGGGATGTGCGAATACCAGGACGAATAATCCTGGCTATGCTGCGCCGCTACGCGCGCCGCCGCGCCGTTGGGGCCGCGGAAGACGATGCTGGATTTGATTTGACCGCCGGACATGTAGAGCGTCTTGGCGGCGGAGTTGATGATCTGGTCGATCGCTTGCATGGCGAAATTCCAGGTCATGAATTCGACGATCGGCTTCAGCCCCGCCATCGCGGCGCCGACGCCGAGGCCGGCGAAGCCATGTTCGGTGATCGGCGTATCGACAACGCGCATCGGCCCGAATTCCTGCAGCAGACCGCGGCTGACTTTGTAGGCGCCCTGGTACTCGGCGACTTCCTCGCCCATCAGAAACACGCGGTCATCGGCGCGCATTTCTTCGGCCATGGCGTCGCGCAACGCATCGCGTACAGTGATCTTCACCATCTGCGTTCCAGCCGGGACTTCCGGATCGTTCGGCGGCGCAGCGTGCGAGACTTTGCTCGGCTCCGGCCGGTTCGACTTCACCGGCTCTTCGCGCATGTCCGGTTGCGTTGGCTTTTTCGCCTCTTGCTTCGGCGCTTCTTGCTTGGCCGGCGCAGCCCCGTCGCCTTCGCCATCGAGCACTGCGATCGGCGTGTTGACCTTCACGCCTTGCGCGCCCTCTTCAACGAGCAGCTCCGTCACCGTGCCTTCGTCCACCGCTTCGACTTCCATCGTCGCTTTGTCCGTTTCGATCTCGGCGATCACCTGACCAGGCTCAATCTTGTCACCCGGCTTGATCAGCCATTTGGCGAGATTGCCCTCCTCCATGGTGGGCGAAAGCGCGGGCATGAGAATCTGGGTCATTGCGCGACCTCGATATAAACGTCGGTCAACAACTCGCTCGGGTCCGGCTCCGGGCTCTGTTGCGCGAACTCGGCGCTCTCGGTGACCACGGCGCGGATGTCGCGATCAATCTGCTTCAGTTCATCTTCGCTGGCGTGGCCGGCGTCGATCAGCAGCTTTTTCACGTAATCGATCGGGTCGCGCTTGGCCTTGAACTCTTCGACCTCTTCCTTGGTGCGATACTTGGCGGGGTCCGACATCGAGTGGCCGCGGTAGCGGTAGGTCTTCATCTCCA
>CAZIOD010000193.1:0-2603 GCA_964540785.1 uncultured Terricaulis sp. | reverse complement strand
ACGATTGCGCGCCAAGGCGGTTCTAATCTTGCGCGAGCAGCTCGCGCGAGGCGCTCGAACGTCAATCATCGGCAAACCAAGCAACCCACCTGAGACGCAATCGATGATCGATCGGTGCGGAGGCGCCGCACCACGCGCTCATCCGCAACGGATCGTGCTCGACCGGTGCGCAGGTCGCGGTTGTCCGCGAACGTCATTGCGCATACTCGCTCGACGACCGCCGCGGCGCGCTGAGCTGGCTCTTAAAATAAGCATCGAGGTGGCTCTTGCGGTACATCGCCCGGCGTCCGAGCCGCGTGCAAAGCGGGCCGGTCCCTTCGTGGAATTTGCGCGCCAGCGTCTGCGGCGCCATCGCCAAGCCGAGCGCGCTCAGATAACGGGCCGCTTCTTTGCGCCCCATCAGCGGATCGGCGCCGAGAAGTTCGTCCATCATGGCCAGTGCCTTCGCTTTGCGTTGCGGGTCGCCTCCAGCCTTGCCAAGCGCGGATAAGCATCAACAGAAAAATGGTTTCCGGCATGGTTCCCGTTGTCTCCGCGCGGGTGCGGCAACGCCGGGAAACATCACCGTTGCATAAGCGCGCCCGTGCGGCGCAATGCCATCGTGCTCGCGCGCATCAAGGACGAGCGCTGACGCGCCGCGCTTCGCGCGTGCCTTGACGCGCACTGTGCGCGATGGCCGAGCGGAAGCGTCGGGCCGCGGGGCGGCCCTTTATTTGGTCGACGCGCCTGCCGGCGGCGTCGGCCGCGGGGCAAGAAGATAGGCGTACGTGCTCTGTTGACGCCCTCAAGCAAACCGACAAGAATCCAGGAAAGGCGTGTCGTTGCTATGCACGCTCTCAATTGGGGTTGCTTACCGTGTGCTTACCAGCCGCCAGATTCGCTGCCGCAGGAAAGGCGGGAAATTCGCGTAAGCGCTTGAAAGAGAATGGTGGGCGCGACAGGGATCGAACCTGTGACCCCTACGATGTCAACGTAGTGCTCTCCCGCTGAGCTACGCGCCCTGACCGTTGGGTGGGGCGATATAGACCGCCGCGGGCGCGCGCCGCAAGTTCGGGGATCGGTTATCGGGTATCGGTCCGAATCCCGAGCCTCACGCCGCCGCGATCACGCGCTCGATCTCGATCACCAGATCCTTCAGGTGAAACGGCTTGGACAGGACCTTGGCGTCTTTCGGGGCCTGGCTCTGGGCCGACAGCGCCACGGCGGCAAAGCCGGTGATGAACACGATCTTCATGGCCGGATCGGCTTCGGCGCCGCGCCGCGCCAGCTCGATGCCGTCGAGCCCCGGCATGACGATATCGGTCAAGAGCAAGTCGAAACTCGCATGCTGCAGTTCTTCCCACGCGGAATCGCCGTCGCCATGCGCAACTACGTCGTGGCCCGCGCGCGAGAGGCTCTGCGTGAGGAAACCCCGCAGCGAGTCGTCATCTTCGGCCAAGAGGATCCGCGCCATCGCGCCGCTCCAGTTCCGCAGCCCCGTCAAAGCGGTAGCCCCTAGCACGAGCGGGGTAAAGGGCGGCTGAACCGCGCTGGCCCTTCTCGTGCATGTGTAAACGTTGACGCGATTAACGCTTGCGGCGAACAATAAAGCTATGGACTTGACCGATCTCGGCCAGGGCGCGGCGTGCGCCGTACCGGAGGGCGCCGGCCCGCCCGAGCCGAAAGTCGAGCCGCCGTTCGTCTTGATCGAGCCCTTGCGCCGCATTGCGCCGCTTGTGTTCGCCTCGCCGCACAGCGGACGGCGCTATCCACACGATCTGCTCGCCAATGCGCGCGTGCCGCTCATCAGCCTCCGGCGCTCGGAAGACGCTTATGTAGATGAGCTTTTCGCCGGCGCGGCCGCCCACGGCGCCGCCGTGCTTTCGGCCACGGTCGCGCGCGCCTACGTGGATTTGAACCGCGATCCGGCTGAGCTCGACCCCGACATGTTCGACGAGCGCCCGCCGCGTTCGCCGCACGGCAGCTCCGCGCGCGTGCAGGCGGGCTTGGGCGCCATCCCGCGCATCAGCGGGGACGGGCAGAACATCTACCGCCGCAAGCTCTCCTTGCACGAAGCTGAAAGGCGCATCGCGGCTGTGTATCGGCCTTATCACGCCATGCTGCAGAACTTGGTCGCAGAAACGCGCGAAGCCTTCAGCTGCGCGGTGCTGATCGATTGCCATTCCATGCCGTCGAGTTCGCGCGGCGCGCACGCGCCCGACATCGTGCTCGGCGATCGCTTCGGCGCCTCGTGCCATCCCTCGATCACGGCGCTTGCGGAAACCACGCTGCGCAAGCTCGGCTATCGCGTGGCGCGCAACGCCCCGTTCGCGGGCGGGCACACCACGCAGACTTACGGTCGCCCCGCCGCCGGCCTGCACGCGCTGCAAGTGGAGATTAACCGCGCGCTCTACATCGACGAACGCACCTTGGAGCGCACCAGCGGCTATGTGCGCGTGCGCGCCGACATGAGCCGGCTGGCCGAAGCGCTGAGCGCGGCGGCGCTGCACAAGAGCTTGACCTGAACCGGATAAAAAAAGCCGCGGACTTGCGCCCGCGGCTTGGAGGTCAATAGGGAGGAAACGCCCGATAGGGCGGGTGCGGCGTCGCGAAACGCCGCAACG
>CAZIOD010000192.1:0-2605 GCA_964540785.1 uncultured Terricaulis sp. | reverse complement strand
CCATATCCATGAGCGACCCTCGTAAGGCGTCCCGCGCTGACCTCCATTGCGGCCGGTCAACGTGGCATGAGCGATGTTGTGCCTAAGACTTAGGGTGACGTCGGGAGCCCGCAAGGGGCCGCCGCGCCCTCTCCCCTTGTTGCAGAGGGCGACGCTTGAACGGGCAATCGCAGGGAGCGGCGCTGGCGCGGACGATCAAGCACCTGCGCCAGCACGCGCCTAAGCTTTGCTTCCCTCAGAGCGATGGAGTGCGCATCCACAAATCGACCGACGCCGCGGTCAGGCGCTCACCCGCCTGAAAAGCCGCCGAGATGCCAGCCGAAGAACACCACGCCAATCAGCACAACAATGATGATGCCAATGATGATGCGTTGCGCGAGCTTGAGCGCCACCCAGGCGATCACGCCGAGCAGGATAAGTCCAAGAACACCGTCGAAAAGCGACCAGTTGATTTGCATCCACCCTACTCCGCTCGTCAATGCGCCATCAGCAAAGGAACGTCCGCCACGCGCAATAGTTCGCGTGTGGCGCCGCCGAAGACGAGCTCGCGCAACCGCGAATGTGCATAGCCCCCCATTACGATGAGATCGGCATTGAGCGCCTTCGCCTCATCCAGAATCGCCGTCGACGCCGAACGTCCCATGCTGTCGACATTGCGCACCTCCGCCGGCAGACCACGGCGCGAGAGGTGAGCCGCAATCTGCGCGCCCGGCTGATCGCCATGGCCGAACATTTTTGGCTTTGCGTCAACGGTGACGACGGAAATCTGCTCGGCGGCGTCAAATAGCGACTTTGCCTCCGAGAGCGCGCGCGTCGCCTCGCGGCTGGCGTCCCAGGCCACCACGACGCGTTTGCCGATGCCGCTGCCGGACCAGCCCGGCGGCGCGATCAGCGCCGGGCGGCCGGAGTGGAACAGAACGCCCTCGACGATTTCTTCGCGCAGATCGCCGCCTGGTCCATCGCTCGGACGCGTCATTATGGCGACATCGGCGTAGCGCGCGTGCACCGCGGCCACGCGGCCCAAGTCTCGCGACAGCGCTTCGGCGTTGCGAAAATCGACATCGAGCGCCGAGGAGCGCTTGAGCCGCGCCTCCACCTTTTTGCGCTCAGCCTCGGCTTCCTGCCGCGCCCGTCCGAGCAATTCGGCCCACACGCCGGCCACAACGGTCGGCTCATAAGCGAGCGGCTCGTCCGGCAGCGGCGTGAGGAAGGCCGCGCCCAGATTGCATTCTGCGCATTGACCCACCAACGCTTCGGCCAGCGCCAGCGCAGGCTCATCCAGCTGCGCCTCAGTGACAATGACCAGGATGTCCTTCCAGCTCATGAGAAGCCTCCGCCCGAACTATAGGCCGAGTTTGCCCGCCGGACCACAATCGGCTCCAAGATAGCGCTGGCGCACTTGAAGCGGCGATGCGCTTGCGCAAAGTCGGCACGAACAACGAAAGGCTGGCTTCATGACATTGCGAACTGATGCGTTCATCGATGGACAATGGCGCACGGGGGCCAGGCGCTTCGCCGTCTGCAACCCGGCCAACCAGGAGCGAATCGCCGAAGTTCCCGATCTTGGCGCAGCCGAGACGGAAGACGCCATCGCCGCCGCGCACGCGGCGTTTCCGGCTTGGGCCGCCAAGGCCGCCAAAGAACGTGCGCAGATCATGCGCGCCTGGTTCGATTTGATGATGGCCGACATCGACCGGCTCGCACGGCTCATTTCGCTGGAGGGCGGCAAGCCCATCGCCGAAGCCAAAGGCGAAGCGGCCTATGCCGCGAGCTTCATGGAATGGTTCGGCGAAGAGGCCAAACGCGCCTACGGGCGCGTGATCCCGACGACGACAGCGACGCGCCGCTATGTGACGCTGAAACAGCCGATCGGCGTATGCGCCGCCGTCACGCCGTGGAATTTTCCGATGGCGATGATCACGCGCAAGGCCGCGCCTGCAATCGCCGCGGGCTGCACCATCGTGCTGAAGCCCCCGCAGCAGACGCCGTTGACCGCCCTGGCGCTCGCGGAACTCGGCGAAAAGGCCGGCCTGCCGAAGGGCGTGTTCAACGTGGTGACGACGACGAATGCGAGCGCGGTCGGAAAAGTGCTCTGCGAAAGCGATCTTGTGCGCCACTTCTCGTTCACCGGCTCAACCGAAGTGGGCAAGCAGCTCGGCGCGCTCTGCGTCGGCTCGACGGTGAAGAAGATTTCGTTGGAACTTGGCGGCAACGCGCCGCTCCTCGTCTTCGCCGACGCCGACCTCGATCTTGCGGTCAAGGGCACGATCATGTCGAAGTTCCGCAATGCGGGCCAAACCTGCGTCTGCGCCAACCGGATTTTGGTTGAAGACGCCATCTACGACGCCTTCTCCAAAAAGCTCGCCGACGCGGTCGCCAAGCTGAAGGTGGGCCCCGGCGATCAGGAGGACGTCGAGATCGGCCCGCTGATCGACCAGAAGGCGATCGAGAAAGTCGAGCGTCTCGTCGGCGAGGCGCTCGCTTCCGGCGCCACGGCGCTGGTCGGCGCCAAGAAGCACGACGCCGGCGCGCAGTTCTACACGCCCACCGTGCTCACCGGCGTCACCCGCGAGATGCGCGTCAACCGAGAAGAGATTTTCGGCCC
>CAZIOD010000191.1:0-2610 GCA_964540785.1 uncultured Terricaulis sp. | reverse complement strand
TCCGGTCGACCATTTCGCTGACTTGCATCGCCGCGATGGGTTGGCCGGTGGCGGGTGAGTACGGAATACCCACGCGCGCCCACAGCAGGCGCATGTAATCGTAGATTTCAGTGACGGTGCCGACGGTCGAGCGCGGATTGCGCGAGGTGGTCTTCTGCTCGATCGAGATCGCCGGCGACAGGCCTTCTATGGAATCGACGTCCGGCTTCTGCATCAGCTCCAGAAATTGACGCGCGTAAGCGGAAAGCGATTCCACGTAGCGGCGCTGGCCTTCGGCGTAGATCGTATCGAAGGCAAGCGAGGACTTGCCCGAGCCCGACAGGCCGGTGATCACCACCAGCTCGTTGCGCGGAATGTCGACGCTGACGCCCTTGAGATTGTGCTCGCGGGCGCCGCGGATGCGGATATGGGTTAGCCCGTCCTTCATGGCGACGCGTCCAACGCATCGCCCATACGCCCGCGCCGAAGGCGCGCCTCCTCAGTCGCGGCGATTGGCAGGCCATGGCCGACGGAGAAGGCTGGCGCTCTCAAGCTCATGCGGTCTTATCTCTCGGGGATCCGCCGAGCCCTCGACGGACACCATATTTAGTAGCCGGAGTCGTCCGGACATCAAGAACAAAGATGGAACAACAGTCGTCCCCGGTGGGCGAAGCGATAGGCCGGGCGAGGACCGTTCCGGTTCGCCCCATCCGATCGCTTGGTTAATGGGTCTTTACCTGTTGCGCGAGTCGGCGTATAGAACATAGGGAGAACATTCCCGGAAACGAGCCCGGCGGATGCCTCACCATCGAGCAAGCGAAGGAAACAGGAGGTCGGCGATGGCTGGCAGCGTCAACAAAGTGATCTTGATTGGCAACCTGGGCAAAGACCCAGAAGTGCGCCGTCTCAATTCCGGGGACCCCGTGGTGAACCTTTCGGTCGCCACTTCGGAGAACTGGCGCGACAAGCAGACCGGCGAGCGCAAGGAAAAGACCGAGTGGCATCGCGTGGTGATCTTCAACGAAAACATCGCCAAGGTCGCCGAGCAGTATCTGAAGAAGGGCTCGAAGGTTTACATCGAGGGCCAACTGCAGACGCGTAAGTACGAACAGAACGGCGTCGAGAAGTACACGACGGAAGTCGTGCTGCAGCGCTATCGCGGCGAACTCACCATGCTTGACGGCAAGGGAGACGGCGGCGCCCGCTCCTACGAAGACGAAGGCGGCGGCTTTACCTCGAAAGCCGGCTCCAAGCGCTCGAGCGATGGCCCGCGCGAAAGTTTCAACCAGGATTTGGACGACGAGATCCCGTTCTAGCTGAGCCGGCGGGTTGGGCGCTTCCCTTGAAGCGCCCATATCGCCCGCATGATCCCGTTTTCAGTTCTCGATCTCGCGCCCATTGTCGAGGGCGGCTCGGCGCAACAGGCGCTCTCAAACAGCCGCGATCTGGCCATCCATGCAGAGCGTTTCGGCTACGAGCGCTTCTGGCTGGCTGAGCATCACAACATGCCTGGCATCGCCAGCTCCGCCACCGCGCTCTGCATCATGAATGCGGCGCAAGCGACCAAGACCATGCGCGTCGGCGCCGGCGGGATCATGCTGCCGAACCATGCCCCGATCGTCATCGCCGAACAATTCGGCACGCTGGAGGCGCTGTTCCCCGGCCGCATCGATCTGGGGCTTGGCCGTGCGCCCGGCGGCGACCAGCGCGTGGCAATGGCTCTGCGGCGCACGCTCATCGGCGGCGAAGACCGCTTTCCGCAGGATGTGCTGGAATTGCAGGCGCTGCTGGCGCCGGCTGAACCGCGCCAGGCCGTGCGCGCGATTCCCGGCGAAGGCAGCAACGTCCCGCTTTGGATACTCGGCTCGTCGACGTTCGGCGCGCAGCTCGCCGCCGCGCTTGGCCTGCCGTTCGCGTTCGCCTCGCATTTCGCGTCAGCGCAGATGATGAGCGCAATCGAGATTTATCGCACCGCCTTCCGGCCATCGGAGCAGCTGGAGAAGCCGTACGTGATGCTTGGCTTCAACATCTTCGCGGCGCCAACCGACGAAGAAGGGCGCTTGCTCGCCACCTCGTTGATGCAGGCGTTCGCCAGCCTGCGCCGCGGCATCCCCCGAAGGTTGCAGCCGCCCGATTCAGCGTTTGAAGCGACGCTGAGCGACAGCGAGCGCGCCCAGCTCGATCAAGTGCTGGCGTGTTCGGCGATCGGATCGCCCAAGAGCGTGAAGGCTAGTCTTGAGTCGTTCATCGCCCGCACCGAGCCGGACGAGCTGATCCTCGCATCGCACATCTACGATCACGCCGCGCGCGTACGCGCCTACGAGATTGCAGCTACAGTTCGCGCCGAAATGGCCGGCGGGGCGACGCCTGTCAGCTGAGCACATCGATCCGCGCGAGGGTGCCCGAAGCGCTGACGCGCTGGGCGCCGCCAACGACGTAGAGGGCATTGTCGGCGACCACGAAGCCGTGTCCGTGGCGGGAAACCGGAAGCGTCTCGAAACGCGACCAGGTCCCGTTCTCCAACCGATAAAGCGAATTGCCGACGGAGGCAGGCTCGAAAATCTCGTCGCCGCCGGCGACGATCGCGTCATTGAAGAGCGCCGCCGCCAGGCCCCCGCGCGGTTCCGGGAA
>CAZIOD010000190.1:0-2733 GCA_964540785.1 uncultured Terricaulis sp. | reverse complement strand
GCGCCGGCGTAGCGCTCGGCCGTGACGCCCCCTTCGCGCGCCTTCGCCCCACTCGACTTGCTGCAGCTGATCTCCATTGCGCTGATCTGGGGCGTCAACAACATCCTCGCCAAGATCGCAGTGGACGAGTTGCCGGCGATGGTGACTGTGGCCGCCCGTTTCGCGATTGTGCTGGCGGCGATGTTCTGGTGGCTCAAGCTGCCGCCGCGATCGATCTGGCGCCCATTCGCACTGACGCTGATGCTGGTGGGGCCGCTGCATTTCGGCATCCAATACATCGGACTGAAACTCGCCGACGACATCGCTCCGATGGTCGTGGCGATGCAGCTTTGGGCGCCTGCTTCGGTCGCGTTTGCCGCGCTGTTGCTCAAGGAGACAGTCACGCCGCTGCGCTGGGCGGGCGTTGCGCTGGCGTTTCTGGGTGTCGCTTCCATGAGCTTCGACCCCGTCGTGTTCCGCCAGGGATGGGCGCTGATGCTCGTCGTGATCGCCTCCTGCTCCTACGGGCTGGGGACGGTGATCGTGCGGCGCATGGGCGGAGGCGTCGACGCCTGGTCGATGCAAGCCTGGATCGCCCTGGCGACCGTGCCGGTGATGGCGCTGGGCGCAGTTACTTTTGAGCGCGCGGAGTTTCATACGATCCCGGCCGCGCCCTGGTATGCGTGGGCGGCGATCGCGTTTGGCGGCATAGTCTCCTCGATCGTCGCCAACGTCTTCATGTTTCAGCTGGTGCAGAAGTACGAGGTCTCGCGCACGACGCCCTACCTTCTGATGACGCCGGTGATCTCGTTCGCGCTAGCGGCCTGGCTGCTCGGCGATGTGATCACGCCGCAGATTCTTATCGGCGCCGCCGCGACGATGGGCGGCGTCGCGCTGGTGGCGCTGGCTGAGCGCCGTTTCAGGGCAGTGGCGTAACCGCGGCGCAGGCGATGCGCGCCCCGGCGCCGCCGATCGGCTGGCTCATCTGATCGTCCGGGCCGGCGTGGATCAGGAGCGCCGAGCCGTCCTCGTCCAGTAGCGAGAGGCGTTCCGGTCGGTTGGCGTTGCCAGCAACACGCGGGCCAAGCGTGGCCAGCGGGGCGAACACCTCCGCTGCAAAGACGCCGGCGGGCGGCGCGAAAATGTTGGGCAGATCGCCGGCCTCAGGCCCGTTTGGGTTCATGAGCCCGTGCTGCACGCGCGGGCCCATGCCGAGGTGGCCGCCGGAGGCCTGGAAGCCGGCGGCGAAATCGCTGCAATCGCCGCGCTGGTGCAAATGCAGCCCGTGCCAGCCGGCCGGCAGCGCGCCTTCCGAAAACTCCAACTGAATCAGCACTCCGTTTGGGCCGTCGCGGAAGGTCGCCTGGCCGATCGGATTTCCTTCAGCGCCCACGATCCAGGCGGTTTTCGGCGGCTGCAGCGCATAATCGGCGCCGTTTCCGCCAGAACTCGCGCAGGCGGTGAGCAGAGCTGCAAAAAGAGGGGCGGCGATGGGGCGCATGGGGCGTCTCCTTGGTTTGCGGGCGCGGCGTCCCGATGTTAGTTTCGAGCTAGATTCGCAGACGAGAATTTCTCGTCTTTTCCAGCAATTCCGCGCGAAAACCAAGGCCGGCAAAACTCCGTGTCCGATACCTCCGATCCCGCCGACGGCAGCCCGCCGACGCTGCCGCCCGGCGTTTCTTCGATCAGCGTCGAGGACGAACTCAAACGCTCCTATCTCGATTACGCGATGAGCGTCATCGTCTCGCGCGCGCTGCCCGATGCGCGCGACGGCTTAAAGCCGGTGCACCGGCGCATCCTCTACGGCATGTATGAGGCCGGCAACACGCCGGATAAGAAATACCGCAAGTCCGCCAACACCGTCGGCGAGGTGATGGGCCGCTATCACCCGCACGGCGATCTTGCCATCTACGATGCGCTGGTGCGCATGGCGCAAGATTTTTCGATGGGCCTGCCGCTGATCGACGGGCAAGGCAATTTCGGCTCCATCGACGGCGATCCGCCTGCGGCGATGCGCTACACCGAAAGCCGCCTGGCCAAGCCTGCGATGTTCCTGCTGCAGGACATCGACGAAGACACCGTCGACTTCCAGGACAATTACGATGGCGAGCGACGCGAGCCGGTGGTCCTGCCGGCGCGCTATCCGAACCTGCTCGTCAATGGCGCGGGCGGCATCGCCGTCGGCATGGCGACGAACATCCCGCCGCACAATCTCGGTGAAGTGATCGATGCGGCTGTCGCAATGATCGACGCCCCGGAGATTTCCGATCTCGATCTTCTGGACATCGTGCCAGGGCCGGATTTCCCGACCGGGTGCGAAATCCTGGGCCGCACTGCGGCGCGCGCCGCGCTGATGACCGGTCGCGGGTCGGTGGCGACGCGTGCGCGCTACAAGATGGAAACCATCCGCGGCCGCGAAGCGATCGTGTTCTACGAAGTGCCTTACCAGGTAAACAAGGCCAGCGTTTACGAACGCATCGGCGAACTGGTGCGCGAGAAGAAGGTTGAAGGCGTCGCTGAAGTTCGCGACGAATCCAATCGTCTGGGCATCCGGCTCGTCATTGAACTCAAGCGCGACACGGTGGCGGACGTCGTCATCAACCAGCTCTATCGCTTCACGCAGCTGCAGACCTCGTTCGGGGTCAACATGCTGGCGCTGAACAACGGCCGCCCAGAACAGATGGGTTTGCGCGCCATGCTCACGGCTTTCCTGTCGTTCCGCGAGCAGGTGGTCACGCGCCGCACGAAGTTCCG
>CAZIOD010000189.1:0-2735 GCA_964540785.1 uncultured Terricaulis sp. | reverse complement strand
CCGACGCTGCTTAATCTTTCCCCCGGGGCGCAAGCCGAGGGGGCCTGCGACCGTAACGGCTGGTTTTCCGCGCCAATCACGCCGCGCAATTTCAGCAACCTGATGACATTGCTCGCCTGGATCTTGTGGCCAATCCTGCTCGCCGGCTTGTCAGGTTTGCTGCAGCGCCGCGCCGCCTAAGCGTTCGCCTTGCGACGGCAATTGGCGGGGCGCGGCATTGGGCGCGCGCTACGGCGGCAACTCGGCAATCCACGGTTTTTCCAGGCTCGGCACGCGACGCGATGCGGCGCGCGCGCTAAACTGAACGCCGGGTTTGGGAGGGCCAAGGGGACGCCATGGCTGACCACACCTTCGACATCTATCGACTGCTCGTGGAAGAGGCGCGAGATGCGCGGCGCGCCCGCCGCGAGCTCTCCAACATCTTTATGACGCTCAATCTGGCAGGCCTCGGCGGGCTCGGCCTCATCGCGCGCGAACAGATTGGACTCAATCCGACCTTGTTCGGGTGGGGTGCGGCGGCCCTGGCGCTGACATGCTTCGTCTGGCGCACGAGCAACGCCTATTACAACCGTGCGCTCAAGACCAAGTACAAGATCATCACGCGCTATGAACAAGAGATCGGCAAGACGCCGCTATTCGAGGAATACGCCGCAATGGGCGGGGCCAAGACGATGCGGGCCTTCACGCTCGAGCGGGCGATGCCCTACCTGTTCGTGCTGGCCTACATCGTCTTTTATCTGATTCAGATCGATCGTCTCGACGACGTCATCCTCTGGCTGCAAGGCGGGGTCGTCTGGTCGCGCCAGCAGCTGGGGTTCGTCTGATTCTGGACGCCTCAATGCACGCTCATCGTCGTGTTGAGGGCGCACGCAGCGTGTTCGGCGGCAAAGCGCATGCGCTTGCAGGCGACGCTCTCACCGCGGCCGAGGGAGAACATCGGCTCGGTCTCACCGGTATAGGCAAAGCCGCCCTTCTCCAGCACGCGCCCGGAAGCGGGATTGTCGATGAAGTGTCCCGCTTCGAGCGCGCCGAGGCTTTGCGCCTGCGCGACGAAGCCTTGCAGCGCCTCGGTCGCGAAACCCCGGCCCCAATATGGCCGCCCAAACCAATAGCCGACCTCGAACGCCTCGCCGCGTTTGCGGTGCGCGCCGATGCAGCCGATGAGGCCCTCGCCCGGCAAATCGACGCCAAACACGACGTCGCGTCCCTGCGGCGCACGCGCGCGCACGATCATGATCCAGCCTTCGGCGGCCGCTTCCAGATAGGGCAGCGGGGTCATCGCGAGATTGCGGCCAACCGCGGGATCGCCGCAGAAGCGGGCCACGCGCGCTGCATCGCTCTGGCGCAGTTCGCGCAATTTCAAACGTCTTGTCCCGATCTCGATCACGTCACGCATTGCGAGCTCCTCAGCTTGGCTCGGTTCGCGCGGGGCAAAGAAAATGGGGCGCCTCGATCCGGGCGCCCCACGCTGTTTCGGGTTCCGGATCGCCCTTTCGAAGGCGATCCGGGAAATTCCGTCTCGCCTATTCTGCCGCTACCGGCATCGAGATAATCGATACGTAGGTTCGGCCGTCGCGTTTGGTCGCGAACGCGACCTGGCCCTGACAAAGGGCAAACAGCGTGTGGTCGCGGCCAAGGCCGACGTTATGACCGGGATGGAATTTGGTGCCGCGTTGACGCACGAGAATCTCGCCGCCATTGACGGTCTGGCCGCCAAAGCGCTTCACGCCGAGCCGTTGACCAGGTGAATCGCGCCCGTTGCGCGAAGAACCGCCTGCCTTCTTGTGCGCCATGACGCCCTCTTATTCCTTGTCTTCTTTCTTGGCCGCGCCGATCGCCGTGATCTGCACGTGGCTTTCCATTTGCCGGTGGCCAAGCTTGCGCCGGTAGGTGTTGCGCCGGCGCTTCTTGAACACCGTGATCTTCTCGCCCTTTTTGGTGTCGACCAGCTTGCCCGTGACGGTGACGCCGCCGACGTCCTTGCCGAGCTTCACGCCCTTGCCGTCGCCGGTCATCAGCACGTCCTTGAACGTGACCTTGCCGCCGGCCTTGCCGTCCAGCTTTTCAACGACGATCACGTCGTCCTTGGCCACCCGGTATTGCTTACCGCCCGTCTTGATTACCGCGAACATCGTTACCGCCAAAACTCAGTGCGCCCGGACGAAGCTCGCCCGGGCGGGGAGCCGGGGATATAGAGGCGCCGGGGCGGGGCCGTCAACGGGATTGGGGACTAGCACTGGGGACTGGCGCTTAGCGGGAGATGCGGGCGCTCGGGCGCTGTCGGCCATCCCCAGTCCCTAGTCCCTAGCTTCGGCCCGCGGCTTGCACTAAACCCCCGCCCTCCCCAAAACGGGGAGAGCGGGCGACCAGCCGCCGCCCGCTCCGTCCTTCGCTTCGGCGCCGGCGGAACTGCGCTCGGAGAGGTGCTAGAGTGGCTGAATAGGCCGGTCTCGAAAACCGGAGTGGGTGCAAGCCCACCGAGGGTTCGAATCCCTCCCTCTCCGCCAGCCGCCGATTTCCATATGGCTTGGTTCTGCCCTCTCGCGGCGCCGCGCGCCGTCCGCCGGGCGGGTTCGCAATGGGACTTGCGGGGCGTAAGCTGGCGTCGGATGGCGATGGGGGCGGCGTGCGCGCGTTGATTTCGAGGATGGGGCGACGACGCCAGGCTGGACGGGCGCGCCATCTCTACTGGCTCTTCGTGCTGGGCTTTCTCGTGCTGGCGAGCGCGGCGTTCT
>CAZIOD010000188.1:0-2766 GCA_964540785.1 uncultured Terricaulis sp. | reverse complement strand
CCTCATTCCGTTCATGGAAGAAGAAAAGGAGCGCATGGGCCTCGCCGGCAGGTCGAACGGCAAGATCGTGATGGCGACCGTCAAAGGCGACGTCCACGATATCGGCAAGAACATTGTCGGCGTCGTGCTGCAATGTAACGGCTACGAGATCGACGATCTCGGCGTCATGGTCCCGTGCGACAAAATCCTTGCGCGCGCTGAAGAAATCGGCGCCGACGCCATCGGCCTTTCCGGGCTCATCACGCCCAGTCTCGACGAAATGGTGTTCGTCGCCAGCGAAATGGAACGGCTGGGCTCGAAGCTCCCGCTTCTCATCGGCGGCGCAACCACCTCGCGCACGCACACCGCGGTGAAAATTGCGCCCGCTTATTCTGGCCCCACCATCTATGTGCCCGACGCCTCCAAGGCGGTGCCGGTGGTGCAGAAGCTGCTCGGCGAGGAGCGCCATAAACTGATCGCGGAAACCAAAGCCCAATACGACGCCGCGCGCGAAAGCTATCTCGCCGGCCAGGACAAGCGCCCGCGCCTGCCCATCGAGACAGCACGCCAGCGCGCGCCGAAGCTCGACTACGCGCCGGTCCGGCCAAGCTTTCTCGGCGTGCGCGCCTTCGACAATTATCCGCTTGAAGAGCTCGTGCCCTACATCGACTGGACGCCATTCTTCGCATCCTGGGAATTGATGGGCCGCTATCCGGCCATTCTTGAAGACGAGATCGTCGGCGAGGCGGCGCGCACGCTCTACCGCGATGCGCGCGCGATGCTGGATCAGCTGGTCGCCGAGAAGTGGGTGAAAGCTTCGGGCGTGGTCGGCTTCTGGCCCGCCAACCGCGCCGGCGACGATATCGTGCTGTGGCAGGATGACACGCGCACGAAAGAGCTCGGCCGCTTCTTCACGCTGCGCCAGCAAATGGACAAGGGCGAGGCCAAGCCCAATCTGGCGCTCGCGGATTTTATCGCCCCGCGCGACGATTACATCGGCGCTTTCGCTGTGACCGCCGGTCTTGGCGAAGAGGGCGTCGTCATTCGCTTTAAGCGCGCCAACGACGACTACTCCGCCATTCTCGCGCAAGCGCTGTGCGACCGGCTTGCGGAGGCGTTCGCCGAAGCGATGCACGCCAAGGTGCGCCGCGAACTGTGGGGTTACGCCAAGAACGAAACGCTCAGCAACGAAGAGCTGATCGAAGAGAAGTATCGCGGCATCCGCCCCGCGCCCGGCTATCCCGCCCAGCCTGACCACACCGAAAAGCGCACGCTGTTCGATCTGTTGGACGCCACCGCGCGCACCGGCATCAATCTCACAGAGGGCTTCGCGATGACGCCGCCGTCGTCGGTCAGCGGGCTCTATTTCGCCCATCCAGAGTCGGTGTATTTCGGCGTTGGCAAGATCGACCGCGACCAAGTCGCCGATTACGCCCGCCGCAAGGGCTGGGATGTCGCAACGGCAGAGCGCTGGCTGGCGCCGATCCTGGCGTACGAGCCCAAGCGCGCCAAAGCGAGCTAACGTACCGCCGCCACCGTAACGGCCGCGCCGCTCGTCCGCCGCAGAGCGGCATCTGTCGCAAAAGCTGTAGCGGCGCCGCACCCCCCGGCCTAGAACCGAGCCATATCCGGGGAAATTCATGAAGCCGATCGTCACGTTCCTGGCCGCCGCCTTCGCGCTCGCGGCCTGCGCTACATCCTCCGCGCCGCAGTCGGCCAGTGGGGCGGTGGAGATTGCGCCGCTTGAGTACACGATGCGCACGCTGGACAATGGCCTGCGCGTCTACGCTATGCCCGATCCGAACACCGCCAACGTCTCGGTGCAGGTCTGGTATGATGTGGGTTCGGTAGACGATCCCGAAGGCCGCTCCGGTTTTGCGCACCTGTTCGAACACATCATGTTCCAGTCGACGCGCAACATGCCGAACGGCACATTCGAAGAACTGACCGAATATGTCGGCGGCTTCAACAACGCCTCCACCTACGACGATTTCACAAACTACTACGAAGTCGTGCCGGCCAATCACCTCGAACGCCTGTTGTGGGCGGAAGCCGAGCGCATGGGCTCGCTGGTTGTCAACGAAGAGAGCTTCAGTTCCGAACGCGACGTCGTGAAGGAAGAATTGCGCCAGCGCGTGCTTGCTTCACCCTACGGCCGCCTGTTCTATTTCTACCTCAGCCAGGCCAATTTCTCCGTGCACCCCTATGGACGGCCGGGTATCGGCTCGATCGAGGACCTTGACGCGGCGACGGTTGAAGACGTGCGCGCCTTTCACGCCACCTATTATCGTCCCGACAACGCCGTGCTCGTGGTCGCCGGTAATTTCGATCCGGCGCAGCTGAACGCTTGGGTCGATGAATATTTTGGCGAGATCGCCCGTCCCGACCGGCCCATCCCGCGTAATTATCCGACCGAGCCGGCGCGCACCGCTCCGCGCGAATACGCTGTGCATGCCCCGAACGTGCCGCTGCCCGCGGTGATGATCTCCTATCCGCAACCGGAATCCACGCACCCGGACATGCCCGCGCTGATGGTCCTCGACGCCATTCTGGCCAACGGGGAATCGTCGCGTCTCTATCAAACGCTGGTGTACGAGCAACAAGTCGCCACCACAGTGTTCACCAACCTTGAGGCCAAGCAGGATCCGGGCGCGTACTCCGTGTTTGCGATCCTGTCGGCCGGCCAATCGGCCGAGGACGGTGTGAACAGCCTTTCCGCTGAGATCGCGCGCCTGCGCGACGGCCTCGTCACCCAGGCCGAACTCGATGAAGCCAAGAACGAGATCG
>CAZIOD010000187.1:0-2782 GCA_964540785.1 uncultured Terricaulis sp. | reverse complement strand
ACACCTGCGTCTCTGCTGGAGAGCACCTGCCGAAAGCCACCTCCGACCAATGGTTTGAACGCACCGGCATCCGCATCATCGACGGCATCGGCTCGACGGAGATGATCCACATCTTCATCTCCGCGCGCGGCGATGAGATTCGCGCCGGCGCCACCGGCAAACCCGTGCCCGGCTACGAAGCATGCCTGCTGGATGATAACGATCAGCCGTTCGACGGCGAAGGCGAAGGCCGTCTCGCCATCAAAGGCCCGACTGGCTGCCGCTATCTTGCCGATGCACGGCAGCAGAATTACGTGGTCAATGGCTGGAACGTCACCGGCGATATCTATCGTCGCGATGCGGATGGCTATTTCTGGTACGTCGCGCGCGCCGACGACATGATCATCTCATCGGGCTACAATATCGGCGCGCCGGAAGTCGAAAATGCGCTGCTGACGCACGAGGCCGTCGCCGAATGCGCTGTCATCGGCGCGCCCGACGAAGAGCGCGGCCAGATCGTCAAGGCGTTCGTCGTGTTGAAGCCGGGCGCCAACGTCGATGCGCGCGCGCTGCAGGATCACGTCAAAGCGACCATCGCCCCCTACAAATATCCGCGCGCCATAGAATTTGTCACCGAACTGCCCAAGACGCACACCGGCAAGCTGCAGCGTTTCAAACTGCGCGGCGCATCATGAAATTCACCCGCGACATCACGGTCCGCTTCGAGCACTGCGATGCGGCAGGCCTCATGTTCTATCCGCGCTTCTTTGGCCTCGTAAACGAGATGGTCGAGGATTGGTTCGCCGCGCTCGGGTTTTCGTTCAAAGCGATGCACGTGGACACAAAGAAAGGCGTGCCGACCGTGAAGCTCGACGCCCAGTTCGGCCGTCCCGCGCGCATGGGCGATACGCTCACGCAGACCCTGCAGGTGAAAGAGATCGGCGGCGCCTCATGCACGCTGCAGCACGACGCCAGCATCGACGGCGCGACCGTGGCGCAATTCGAACAGGTGATCGTCTATGTCGATCTCAACGACATGGGGCCCGAGGCCTGGCCTGCGTCGTTGCGCAAGGAGATGGAAAATTACCGGGAGCGCACATGAGAACGCTGCTGCCGCCGGGATGGCCGCGTCCGAAAGGGTATGCCAACGGCGTCGAGGCCGAGGGCCGGCTCGTGTTCGTGTCCGGGCAGGTCGGCTGGACGCCGGACTTCAAGTTTGAAGCGACCACCCTGCCGGCCCAATTCGCGCAAACGCTCGACAATACACTGGCGGTGCTGCGCGAAGCCGGCGCAGGGCCCGAGCACATCGCGCGCATGACCTGGTACATCACCGACAAGCGCGCCTATCTCGCCGCCCAGGCCGAGATCGGCGCCATCTGGCGCGAAAAGTTGGGCAAGACTTATCCGGCCATGGCCGTCGTGGAAGTGAAAGCGCTGATCGAGGATGAAGCCCTGATCGAGATAGAGACAACCGCCGTCGTGCCGCGCTAAGCGCACACCTCTCCCCTCGAGCGGAGAGGTCGGTTTGAGCTTGCTCAAACCGGGTGAGGGTCGGCGCTCTTTCCAGAGCGCCCGCGCCATCCCCTCATCCGGCCGCTCCGCGGCCGCCTTCTCCCCTCAAGGGGAGAAGGATCGCTTTATCTGCGAGCAGGCGCGCCGTATGACCGCCTGAGGAGGATTTCCATGGCGGATCACAGCCTCTTTGTCTTTGTCCGCGTCAAGGACGCCACACCCGAGAGCGTCGGCAACGCCCTGCGCGACGATAACGCGCAGATCATGGATATCTATTCGATCATGGGCGAGTGGGACCTGCTGGTGCGCATCGAACATCCCGATCTCACCACCATCCAGAAGGTCGTCACCGAAAACATCCGCGCCAATCCGAACGTGGCGCAGACCTACACCATCCTCGGCTATCAGCTCTACGGCTCGAAATGGCCGGGCTTCGACTTTCCCGACGAAGAATGAACCTCGATCTCGAACAGGAATACAACAACCGCGCCCGCGTGCCGGACAACGCAGCGATCATCGCAGGCTGGGCGCGCGACAGCGCCGCCTATCGCGAGATAAAGCCGCCGCGCGAGATCGCCTATGGCGCCGGGGAGCGGCACAAGCTCGATCTGTTCGCCGCCGGCGCCGGTCCGGCCATCTTGTACATTCACGGCGGCTATTGGCAGGCGCTGGACAAGAGCTTCCACTCCATCCACGCGCGCGGCCTCAACGACCTCGGCGTCAGCGTTGCGGTCCCCAGCTACGATCTCTGCCCCGACGTGCGCATCGGCGACATCGTCGAACAGATGCGCGCCGCCTGCGCGGCGTTGCATCGCGAGACCGGCGCGCCGGTTATCGTCAGCGGCCACTCCGCCGGCGGCCATCTCGCCGCCTGCCTGCTCGCGACCGAAGCGCATGTGCCGGCGGCGTATGCGATCTCCGGCCTGTTCGAGCTCGCTCCGCTCATTCCCACCAGCATCAACACCAAGCTCGGTCTCGACGAAGCAGAAGCCGAGGCGTTAAGCCCCCTCTTCTGGCCCGCGCCGGAAGGGAAGACTTTGGACGCTGTGGTGGGCGCGGACGAGAGCAGCGAATTCCTGCGCCAAAGCGCCTCGATCGTGCGCATGTGGGGCGAGCAGGGCGCCGCGACGCGTTACGAAGAAATCGCCGGCGCCAACCACTTCACCGTCATCGCGCCGCTGGCGGCGTCCACATCGGCGACGTGCGCGCGGCTGAAGCAATTGGCCGAGGCGGGCTAACCTTCACGCGCGCCCGGTGATCGGCGCCCATGCTGGACTGCGCCGAACTGCGC
>CAZIOD010000186.1:0-2860 GCA_964540785.1 uncultured Terricaulis sp. | reverse complement strand
TCCAACGCACTGAGCGGCGGGATGAGGTCGGCGTCGGTGAGCTTGTTGAGCGGCGTGTCGACCGTGCCGAGGCTGTCGTGCAAATCTTCCGCGAACGGCTCGACGAATAAAAGCCCGGTGACGATCTCGCCCTCGGCGGCCTTGCGGCTGAGATACCCCATGGCCGCGTGGCGATCGGTGGAGTCGTAATCGTCCGCTAATTTGCGCAGGCGCAGGATCGAGCCGTCGTGCTGGACGACTTCCTTGAGTTCGCCGGCTTTGTACTCGGCCGTGATCGGCGCACGCCCGGTGATCACGTCCATGCGGTTCACGGCTTCGTTGTGCTCGCGCACGTAATCGAAGCTCTTGGTGGAGCCAACATGGTTGTTGAACGCCACGCACGGGCTGATGACGTCGAGGATGGCCGCGCCCTTGTGCGAAAGCGCGCCCTTGATCAGCGGCACGAGCTGGGTCTTGTCGCCTGAGAATGAACGGCCGACATACGTCGCGCCAAGCTGCAGCGCGAGCATCACGAGATCGATCGGGCTGTCCTTGTTTTCAGCGCCCTTCTTGGCTTTGGAGCCCTTGTCGGAGGTGGCGGAGAACTGGCCCTTGGTGAGCCCGTAGACGCCGTTGTTTTCGACGATGTAGGTCATGTTGACGCCGCGGCGCACCGCGTGCGCGAACTGGCCGAGGCCGATGGAGGCGCTGTCGCCGTCGCCCGAGACTCCGAGATAGATCAAATCCTTCGCCGCGATGTTGGCGCCGGTGAGCACGGACGGCATGCGTCCGTGCACGGCGTTGAAGCCGTGCGCGGGGCTGACGAAATAGTCCGGCGTCTTCGACGAACAGCCGATGCCCGAGAATTTCGCCAGCCGGTGCGGCGCGAGATCGATCTCGAAGCAGGCCTGGATGATCGCGGCGCTGATCGAGTCGTGGCCGCAGCCGGCGCACAGCGTGGAGATGCGGCCCTCATAGTCGCGGCGCGTGAAGCCGAGCGCGTTCTTTTCCAGCGATGGGTGATGCAGCGGCGGTTTGGCGATGTAGGTCATTGGGCTCGCTAACACTCCAGGACGCTTAAATAGCCCTGTTTCCCGTAGTCTAGCAGGGCCTTGTCCCGCGTGACTACTGTTAAGCCGTATTCCCGCGCACTGGCGGCGATGATGCGGTCGGCGGGGTCGTTGGAGGGAAAGTCCGGGAGCTCTTGCGAAGCGATCAGCACAGCTGGCGGCATGTCAGCAATCGCCATGCTCGGAAAGCCCATGAGGGCGCAAAACCAGCGCTGCGGGGAAAGGCTTGACGCGAACCGGCCCTTCCGCGCGGCGACACCCACTTCCCATGCGGTGATCGGCGATATGTAGGTTGAATGGCCTTGGTTGACAGCGTCGGTGAGTTGACGGACGACCTTCGGCAAGACGCCGTCAAACAGCCAAATCGCAGCGCACGTATCGAGCAGGAACGGCGGCTTCATTTCTTGCCGCGCAGTCCTTTGCCGATCTCGTTCATCTTGCGGAGCAGGTTGGCTTCGTACTCCGCGTACTCGTCAGAATCCATTGCCGGTTGGGTGAGATCCCAATCGCGAATTGTGACGACGCCCTTCAGCGCGCCATAGGCTGGGTGCACTTTGTACGGTGGGCCTAGCTGGTGGTCGTAGGTCTTCGGCATCTCACCCACGCCGCGCGCCGGCGTGTCGACGCGCACGAACTCGACGCGTTGTTCTTTCAAATCGACATTCTGGGTCCGGTAGCCCGCCTCGGTCCAGGCGCGAGCTTGGGCGTGATGGATAGGATCGTTGGCCCACCAAGCGGGGTAGCGGTAGGCAGACGCAGGCAAGGGCTTGCCTATGGCCTCGGCCACCTCCGCAAACGTCATCTTAGCCCGCAGCAAACCCTTCCGCTGCAAATGCGTCCTGAGCCCTTCGTACTTCATACCCTATCCTATAGGATATCCTATGAACAGGGCAAGGCAGATTTGATGGACGGAAGAAGAGCGGCGCTACCCCGCCTTCTCCGGCAGCGCGGCGGCGTGGCCAGCTTTCAGCTTTTCGGCGATCTCGCGGACGATGAAGCGCGCGGTGATCGGCGTGCCGTCGAAATGGAGAATGGAGACGAGGCGCGCGGGATGGACGCCGCCCTCGTTCACCAGCAGCGATTTGAGCTGGGCGTCGCGGTTCTGCTCGACCACGAAGACCTGCTCGTGGCTGCGGATGAACTCGAACACCTCGTCCTGAAACGGGAAGCCGCGAATGCGCAGCGCATCGAGGTGCACGCCCTGCTCTTCAAGGCGCGACAACGCCTCTTCCATCGCCGGGTCAGTCGAGCCGAAATAGATGACGCCATCAGGGGTGCGCCGCTTGGCGTCGCGCCGGACGGGCGCCGGCACGTGGGACTTCATTGTCTCCCACTTGCGCAACAGACGCAGCATGCCTTCGGTGTAGTCTTCGCCGCGCTCGGAATAGCGCGCGTCTTTGTCGTGGCTGGAGCCGCGCGTGAAATAGCTGCCTTTGGTCGGGTGCGTGCCGGGATAGGTGCGGTAGGGTACGGCGTCTCCGTCAACGTCGCGATAACGGCCGAACGGCACGCCTTGCTCCAGATGCTCGTAGCATAGCACCTTGCCGCGATTGAGCTTGCGCGTGGCGTCCCACTTGAAGGGGGCCGTCAGCCATTCCTGCATGCCGATATCCAGTTCGAGCATGACGAAAATGGTGGTCTGGAAAAAGTCCGCGAGGTCGAAGGCCTGCGCCGCCATTTCGAAGGCTTCGGTCGGATTGCCGGGAAACAGCATCGGATGTTTGGTGTCGCCGTGGCTGGCATAAGCGGCGAGCAAGAGATCCGATTGCTGCGTGCGTGTGGGCATGCCGGTGGAAGGTCCGCCGCGCTGC
>CAZIOD010000185.1:0-2917 GCA_964540785.1 uncultured Terricaulis sp. | reverse complement strand
GCTTCGTCGCGCGAATAGGCGACGCCGGAGACAACTTGCTTTTCCACGATCTCATCCTCGGGACAAACCAGCGTGCCGGGATTGGGCGCTCCCGGCTCGACGAAACTCGACAGCACACGCACGGGCATGCGATGCGCAAACGCGAGTTCGACCGAGCGCGTCTGCAGCACCTTGGCGCCAAGCGAAGCCATTTCCAGCATTTCCTCGTAAGAGATTTTCGCGATCCGCTGCGCCTTCGAGACGATGCGCGGATCGGTGGTGTAGACGCCGTCGACATCCTTGTAGATATCGCAGCGCTGCGCTTTCAAAGCCGCCGCGATCGCCACCGCCGACGTATCGGACCCGCCGCGGCCCAACGTTGAAATACGCTTCTCCTCAGTGACGCCCTGGAAACCCGGGATCACAGCGACGACGCCGCTGTCGACAGATGTTCTGAGCGTATCGACCTCAATATCGGCTATGCGCGCCTTGGCGTGTGCGCTGTCGGTCTTGAACGGGATCTGCCAGCTCTGCCAGGAGCGCGCTGGAATGCCGAGCCGGCGCAGCGCGAGCGCCAACAGCCCTGTCGTCACCTGTTCGCCGGAGGACACCACGACGTCGTATTCATCGTCGAACTGGTCGACGGGCAGCGGGGGCTGATTGCCGCCCTTGCCGCCTGCGCCGTGCGCTAATCGGACCAGGCGGTCGGTTTCGCCGGCCATGGCGGAGACCACAACAACCAGCCCAGCGCCGGGCTTGCGTTCGGCCGCGACCAAGCGCGCGACGCGGGCGATGCGGTCCACGTCGCCTACGGACGTGCCCCCGAACTTCATCACCAAACGAGACATGGAAGCTGATGCCGGACCCGAAGCGCTAACTTATGCGCGCTTAGCATGCTCGGCTGCGGCGCGATACCGGCTTGATTCGAGCGGCGTTCGCTTGGAAATGAACCTCATGGCCAGCGCCACCATCGACCCCGCCGAGATCGAGAAGTTCAGCGCGCTGGCGGCAGAGTGGTGGAATCCCAAGGGCCCGTTCGGCGCGCTGCATCGGCTTAACCCGGTTCGCCTCCGATACATTCGCGAGCTCGTCAGGGAGCATTTCGGCGCGCGCGCCGCCAAGCCCCTCGAAGGCCTCACCGTGCTTGACCTCGGCTGCGGCGGCGGTCTCGTCTCGGCGCCGCTCGCGCGCATGGGTGCGGCCGTGACGGCGATCGACGCCTCGCCAGAAGCCATCGGCGCCGCGCGCGCCTACGCCAACCAGGCAGAGCTCGACATCGATTTCCGCTGCACCACCGCCGAAGAGATGGTCGCGGCGGGCGAGCTATTCGATGTGGTGACGGCGCTGGAAATTGTAGAGCACGTGGCGGACGTCAATGCGTTTCTGTCTGCGGCCGCCGCTTTGGTAAAACCCGGCGGGCTGCTGGTGCTTTCCACCATCAACCGCACGCCTAAAGCGCGCGCGCTGGCGATAACGGGCGCTGAGCGCATTCTAAAATGGGCGCCGGACGGCGCGCACGATTACGAGAAACTGGTGACGCCGGAGGAAATCCGCGCGGGCGCACCGGCGCTAATTTGGAAAGAGCCCGTCGGCATCACCTACAAGCCGCTGGGGAGCGGCTGGGCGCTCTCACGCGACGTATCAGTGAATTACCTCATCGCCGGTTCGAAGCCGGCTTAGCGGCGCGGTGAACGACTCCAGCGTGACGATGCGGCCGGCGTCCGTGAGGTCGCGAATTTGGAAGCCCTCAGCGTTATGGCGCTTGCGCGCATCGGCGCCCCGAGCGCGCGCGAACCATTCGGCGGTCGCGAGATCGCAGTCGGCGTCGATCGTGACGCATACGGTCTCCTTCTCGGTGGTTACCGTCAGGTATTCGACCCGGTAGCGCACGTCCAACTCCCCAGAGCCGGCGCAAGTGTACCTGTTCGCGCAGTTTGCGCGTCTGTCGTTTAGCTAGGCCGCACGGCCTAGGCCAACGAACCCCAGCGCACGTCGCTTCGGCGGCGGATCAACGGATCAGTTCAGCTTCTTGTTCGGCTGCTGCGGCGCGAGTTCCTTCGGGAGCGGAGAGGCGGGAATGCCTTCCTCAGCCAACTCGCGCGCCTCATCCGGGGTCGCCTCACCCCAGATCGCGCGTTCTTCTGTTTCGCCGGAATGCATCTTGCGCGCTTCGTCGGCGAACTTGTCGCCGACATAGTCGAAATTGTCCTTGATGTGCTCGCGCACCTTCTGCGCCATCGCCATGGCGACAGCGCGCTGCTTCTGCGCTTCCTTCTTGCGCGACGTGCGCACCGCCGGCGCCATCGGCGCCTTGCTCACATGCGTGGAGCCGCAGTGCGGGCATTCGATCAAGCCGGCTTCGGCCTGTCTGTCGTAGTCGGCGATCGAACCAAACCAGGCGTCGAATTCGTCACCGTTGTCGCACTTCAAATCGTACCGGATCATGGTCCCGAAAAATCCCGCCCGCCTTGCCACGCCGGAATTTTTGCGCGCGCGGCGGAGACAGAATCTAGGTCGAGGTCGGCGACAATGTAACCCGGTTCGTCATGCGGGAGTGTCGCAAGCACTTTGCCCCAGGGATCGACGATCAGCGAATGACCCCAGGTGGCGCGGCCATCCTCGTGCCGCCCGCCTTGCGCCGGCGCGATGATGAAGCAGTGCGTCTCGATCGCGCGCGCCCGCAAGAGCACTTCCCAGTGCGCCTGTCCCGTCGGCACCGTGAACGCGGCCGGCACGGCGATGATGTCGGCGCCGGCCTTGGCGAGCGCGGCGTAGAGCGGCGGAAAACGAAGATCATAACAAATGGTCAGCCCGACCTTTGCGCCCATCGGCCCGTCAACGACGACCGCGCTCTCACCGCCCTGCACCGTGTCGCTTTCCCGGTAGTTCTCGCCGCCGCCCAGCGTCACGTCGAACAGATTGATCTTGTCGTACCGCG
>CAZIOD010000184.1:0-2928 GCA_964540785.1 uncultured Terricaulis sp. | reverse complement strand
TTCAGCCGCGGCAGGTCGAAGCCCTTGCCGTGGCCGAATTCGGGGCCGAACAGACGCTCGAAGGTCTGCAGCGCGCGGTCCATTCATCCCTCTCCTTCAGGGGAGGGCCTCGCACGCAGCGCGACGGTGGTCGAAGTGGCAAGCCTATCGCCATCCGCCCCACCCGTCGCGAAGCAAGCTTCGCGACACCCTCCCCTGCAGGGGAGGGATGAGGTGCGGGTCATGCGACCTACTCCGCCGCCTTGGCGCGCGTTTCCTTCGTCGCTCTGCGCTTCTTGGCGGGCTTGGCCTCTTCGGCTTCGTCTTCCGCGGTCGCAAAGCGCGTGAGCTCGAACATCTCCCCGCCTTCGCCTTCGGCCACTGCGCGCTTGTGCATCAGCACAGAAAGCAGCGTCGCCAGCGTCGCCTTCAGCTGGCGACGGTCGACCACCATGTCGACCATGCCTTTGTCGAGAAGATACTCAGATCGCTGAAACCCTTCCGGCAGCTTCTGACGGATGGTCTGTTCGATCACACGCGGGCCGGCGAATCCGATCAGAGCGCCTGGCTCTGCGATATGGACGTCGCCCAACATCGCATAGCTGGCGGTGACGCCGCCTGTTGTGGGATCGGCGAGCACGACGATGTACGGCAGACCTGCTTCACGCAGCGTCTGGATGGCAAGCGTCGTGCGCGGCATCTGCATCAGGGACATGATCCCTTCCTGCATGCGCGCCCCGCCAGAGGCCGTCACCATGATCAGGGCCGCTCTGCGCCGCACCGCAGCTTCCGCCGCGATGACAAATGCTTCGCCTGCCGCCATGCCGAGCGAGCCGCCCATGAACTCGAAGTCCTGCACCAGAACGACCGCGTGGGCGCCGCCGATGCGGCCGTAGCCCGCCGCCATGCAATCTTCACGGCCCACTTTCGCGCGTGCGCTTTTCAAGCGATCGACGTATTTTTTGTCGTCCTTGAATTTCAGCGGATCGGCCGGGACCTTGGGCAGCGGGATCACCTGCCATGCCGCGTCATCGAACATCTGCCTGAAACGCGCATCGGGGCCGATGCGCATGTGAAAGCCTGACGGCATCACCCAGCAGGAGGTCTCAAGTTCGGCGCGATAGATTAATTCACCCGACAGCGGATCCTTAACCCAGAGGTTGTCCGGCGTGTCAGGCTTGGGCTCGTCGCTCTTCTTCTTGAGGCCAGGCCGCGCGAAATTCGACAGCCAGTTCATGCGCGCTTTCCTTCGTCCATGGTGTTCCGCGCCAAGCGCACAGCTTCACTCAAAAGGCTCACCTTGCGCAAGACGCGTTCTACCGCCCCCGGCGCCGGGCCTACGGCAATTTCATCCACAAATGCGGACCCGACCACCACCGCGTCGGCCGTTTCTGCAATAGCGCGAGCCGCTTCGGGCTCGCGCACGCCAAATCCGACCGCAATTGGCAGATCCGTGACCTGTCTTAGGCGTTCCACCGCGCCGCGCACCTCACCGGCGCTTGGCGCATTGGCGCCGGTCACCCCGGCCACCGAGACATAATAGAGGAACCCGGACGCCCCTTCGAGCACCTTGGTTAAGCGATCGTTATCCGTCGTCGGCGTGGCGAGGCGGATAACCGAGAGATCGTGCCGGACGAACGCCGCGCGCAGCGGCGCATCTTCCTCAGGCGGCAGATCGACAACGATCGCGCCATCGGCGCCGGCCTCGTGCATAGCCTGCGCGAACGCGACATAGCCCATGCTCTCGACCGGGTTGGCGTAGCCCATCAGGATGACCGGCGTGTCCGTGTCTGTCTCGCGGAAGCGTCGCACCAGCTCCAGGGTCTTGCGCAGCGAGCCGCCCGCCTTCAACGAACGCAACGCCGCCTTCTGCACGCTCGGCCCATCCGCCATCGGATCGGAAAACGGAAACCCAAGCTCAATGATGTCGGCGCCGGCCTCGGGCAACCCACGCAGAATCTCCGCGCAGGTGTCGTGATCCGGGTCGGACGCCATCACGTACGTGACGAGCGCTGCGCGCTCGGCCCGTCTTAACGACGCAAGGCGATGGTTGAGCCGGGCGCTCATGGCCCTAACTGGCGCAGCGTGGCGCACGCTCCAGCACGAACCATACCACTGTCGTCGTAGAACGTTCTTCGCCGGGCGGGTAGTCGCTCGGAAAGATGTTGAGCACGCGCTGGCAATTGTTCTCGTCGGTGCGCACGGCGGTCATGCCGCCTTCGACGTAATTGCCTTGTTGCCATCCCAGCCGTCCAAGTTGCGCCAGGTATTCTGCGCCGATCATGCCAGCGCCGAAGCGGGGCATGGTCACGCACGCAAGTTCGAAGCTCGCGGGATCGTTGATCGTTTCAGGATAATGGCACTCATCTGGAACGCTCGAGCCATCGACGACTTGGAGATTGATCGATTGCGGCAGCAGCGTCGCAGACGTTTCGTCGCTCTGCTCCGTGGCGGTCTGGCGGTCGGCAGGCGTCTCGTCTTGCGCGAGCGCGGGCGCTGCAAACAAAACCGCTGCGCAGAGCGCGATGAAAGTGATGCGGTTGATCAAAATTTTACTCCTAGCGCGTCGGCCACGGCAAACACGTCTTTGTCCCCGCGCCCGCAGAGATTGATGATGAGAAGGCCATCGTCGCCCAATTCCTTCGCCACATCGCCTGCGCGCGCCAGCGCGTGAGATGGTTCCAACGCCGGCAGGATGCCTTCAAGGCGCGCACACAGTTGAAATGCAGCCAGCGCTTCCTCGTCGGTCGCAGAAAGATACTGGGCGCGGCCGATGCCGTGGAGATAGGCGTGCTCAGGGCCGACGCCCGGATAATCCAGGCCGGCGCTAATCGAATGACCCTCGAGGATCTGCCCGTCCGTGTCCTGCAACAGATACGTGCGGTTGCCGTGCAGCACGCCCGGCCGGCCGCCATTGATCGCCGCGCTATGCTCGAAGCGGTCGTCGAT
>CAZIOD010000183.1:0-3269 GCA_964540785.1 uncultured Terricaulis sp. | reverse complement strand
GAGATGCGCGAAGCCGCCGCCGACCTCGAATTCGAAACCGCCGCGCGCCTGCGCGACGAGATCAAACGCCTACAAGAAACCGAACTCCTGATCGCGGACGACCCGCTCGCGCGGCAGGAAACGCTGCGCGAAAACGTAGAGCAGGCTGTCGACAGCGAACGCCGCCGCCTCGAGGGCAAGGAAACACGCTCCACCCTCACCGGCGCCACCGTGCGCAAAAACAAACCGCCCTATCGCGGACGGCGGCGCAAGGGGCCTTAGGTCGGTTAGCGTAATTCTGACCCTTCGAACTCAAAACGTGAGGCAGGGCGAGCCTCAGCATAAAGAATGGGCATGGCCGACGTCTTCATTTCGTACAAAAGGGAAGATCGCCATGCCGCCGAGAATCTGGCGAAGGCGATCGAGGCAAAGGGTTATACGACGTGGTGGGACAACTCGCTGATTGCGGGTGATCAGTTCAATATCGCCATCGACAGGGAGCTGAAGGCCGCCGGTTGCGTGGTGACGCTGTGGACCACTGAAGCGCTTAAGAGCAAATGGGTCGTTGCCGAAGCTATCCACGCCTTTGGTCGATCTGTACTCATCTCCGCCCGGCTCGACGACGTTGAGTTGGTGTACCCATTTCAAATCATCCAGGCGGCTGACCTTCGCGGATGGGACGGAATCAATCCTGAGCACAACGGCGTCGCCGATATCCTGGCCGGCATCGCGGCAAAGGTCGGAACACCGAGCACCCCAAAGGGCGACGCAAAATCTCACACTCAAGCGGCCTATGATACTCGCCGCACTCTTCCTTCGATGGGCTGGCGTCCAGACACGGATTTCTTTGCTGAGCGCTTTGCGCAAGCATTTCCGGGCCTTCGTAGCATCACTTGGTTTGACGACCCAGCCGCCATAGCGATGCGGCTCGACAAGCTTCTCGAACCCCCACTGGATTTCGCGGAAGGCACACCGATTTGGTGGTTGCGGGGTCCGTCCAACCTCCACATCGAGAGCTACCGCCGCCTCGACGACAGGCTCGTACTCTTGAACTGGGAAGAACTGCGTGTCCGCTCAATCGCCGCGTGTCCCAATCAGGCGTACCAACGTGTCTTTGTCTATCTAGAGGCGGAGGGCGTTGAGCCTACGGGCCTCTACCCGCACGACGAAGAAAGCACCAAGCGCGCCGTGGAAGTTATTGGCTACGACTCCGAGGAATATGCGATCTTCGACGAAAAATTGATCAAACGAGAAGAATACGACGACGGCGCGGCGCTCATCGATGGAAAGCTGATCGACACGAGGGGCAAGATGGAACTCCGGATCCGCCACCTCACCCCTTACAACATCATCATCGCCGCCAATGGATCACCATTGAATAACTCGACCTTCGACGCCCGACTTGAAACGCTGCTCAACGGAGCGCTCGCTAGCCGGGAAGCCGCCACGGACGCGCTGAACAAGATCGTCGACGAACTATGGCGTCTGCCTCTGCGAAAGCGAGATTGATGCCTCGCACGGCAACGGCGGCGTTGGCCGTTGAGGCGGACCACAGCTTGTGCCAGCGCGCGCGCGCAGGCTAGGCTATACCCCATGACAAAGATCGCCCCAACGCAGGCGAAAAAAGACCGTTCCCCTGAATGGCGGACGATTGATGCGATTGACTGCGCTCTCTTCTGGGCAATCTACATCATGTTGATTGTTGGGCTCTGCGGCCTTGCGTTTTGGTTCGGGCAGGTATGGCTAGCCCCGATCAATTTGGACGGCAGCATCCGCATGTGGGGCGACCTCTGGATTGGGGTCCATGCGATCGGCTTTGTGGTGTTGGCCATCAGTATCATGTGCGGCGTGCGCAGCGCTCACGACATTTTCAACGAGTGGCGCCGGAGGACTGCGAGGGAGCGGGCCAGCGGCAGAATTTATTGGATCTTCTTCGTGATGCTGGGGCTCGGCTTTAACGGACTATTGGATTATTTTCCACTCACGACCCGTGATCATCAGCCGATTCCACTGTGGGTGGCCGTTCTTCTCGCGAGCCTGGGGGGTTTTGGAATGTGGCAGGCTCTCCTTCTGTGCCGCGACGCCAAGAACTGATTGAGCCGTACCCGTCATCGCCGAGCCGCACGCGCTGAGCCGTCTCCCTCTTCGGGACACTAGGCGCTAAGCACGTCAATCACCTGCGCTGCCCCTCAGCCTGCCTCTCCCCCTCTCGGGGGAGAGGGTGTAGCGCTGCGCCATGCATCTGAGAGAACCCCGCATCCCGCCGCTCTCCGACGCAGAGCTCACCCCGGTCCAACGCGAAGCGCTGGCGCCGGCGTCCTATCCCGATCTCGTCCCCTGGCTCAGCGAAACGCTCGCGCACGAGCAAAGCCATCGCAGCCGCTTCCGCGAAGCGATGCCGTCGCGCGCGGCCAAGCCATGCCGGATGATGTTCGTGTGGTCGTTCGGGGGGCGAAGCGCTCTTGGACCGCCGGCGTCTCGCCGGCGGCGACGGCGCCGTCGCACAACCATTGCAGAACGCGGCACGAGCTTCCGAAGCATCTTCGTGAAACGACCCAAACCGCCGGCGGGGACGCCGGCGGTCCATGAGCCGGCGAGACGCCGGCGGTCCAAGAGCCGGCGAGACGCCGGCGGTCCAAGAAGATCAGCGCCTGCGGGCTGACGACCAAGGCCACTCCGGCGGCGAAGCGGCCAGCTTCGCGACAACCGGATTGTTTTCGACATAGGCGATCGACGTCGACAGATGCTCGTCGTCGCGCATGAAACGGTCGAAATATTCGCGCCGCCAAAGCCGGCCTCTGCGCGAGAGCGCGCGGTTGATCGCATGCGCCGACGCGGACTTCCAGGCTTGCACAATATCGCCGAGCGGAAAGCCGTCCGCCTGCTCGGCGACCGCATGCACGTGATTGGGCATCACGCACCACGCCAATAAACGATAACGCTCGGCATCGGCGTAAAGCAGCGCATCCTCAACGGCAGCGGCGCATAGCGCCTCGCGCAGCACGCACGATCCATGTCCGGCGTCCAGCGCACGGTCCGCATGCATCGCCGAGGGCGTGCGAAAACCGGGCGGGATCGCATCGGCGAGACTAAAGACGATGTGCTGGACGAGGTGCGCGGCATCGCAATGCGGCAAGTATCCGCGCGAGCGCCAGCCGAGGTGCGGTTTGCGCTGCATGCTTGTTCTGGCGCCGCCCTCTTGGACATTCCCCGGCCCGCGCCCTAGCTCCAGCACCAACGCAAGCAAGGAGACGCGCATGAGACTTCTCGCCCTCGCCGCCAGCCTGGCG
>CAZIOD010000182.1:0-3314 GCA_964540785.1 uncultured Terricaulis sp. | reverse complement strand
CCTACGCCGCCATCGGCTATGGCCAGCCGCAACAAAGCGCGCCCTTCGATGAAACCAACTGGACCAATCCCGCAGGCAGCGACGTGCGCGCGTATGTGAAATCGAAGACGCTGGCGGAACGCGCAGCCTGGGAGTTCATGGCGCGCGAGGGCGGGACGCTCGAACTTTCCGTGGTCAATCCGGTGGCCATCCTCGGGCCCGTGCTGGGCGAGGATTATTCGACGTCAATTCTGCTGATCCGCCGCTTGCTCGACGGCGACATGCCGGGATGCCCGCGCTTGTTTTTCGGCATCGTCGACGTGCGCGATGTTGCCGACCTGCATATGCGCTGCATGACCGATCCGGCGGCGAAAGGGGAGCGGTTCTTGGCGCTCGCCGGGGAATTTCTGTCAATCTCGCAAATCGCCCGGATCCTGAAGCGCCGGGTTCCGCATTTGGCGAAGAAGGCGCCCACGCTCGAATTGCCGGATTTCCTCGTACGTCTGGCCGCGCGCCGCGACCCCGCAGTGCAACAGATTCTACCCGAGCTCGGCAAACGCAAGAACGGGACGAACGCGAAAGCGCGGCGCGTTCTCGGCTGGGCGCCTCGTTCCAATGAAGAGGCCATTGTCGCCACCGCCGAAAGCCTCGCTCAGCTCGGTCTGTTGAAGGGCATGGAGAAAAAGGCCGCCTGAGATGTCGAAATGAACGCCGTCGGGGCGTCATCGGTGTGACGGCGCGTCCATAGCGGGAGGCGACCTTCCCCAAATCGAGGTCGTGCGCAATTCTTGAAGACAGAGCGCCGATCCGCCATCTCCCTGTTGGCGGCGGCCCGCCCTGGTTGCAGACTGGATACTCAGTCCGGATACGCGCGCGCCAATTCCTGCCGCGCGGCATCCAGCATCCGCCGAAACTCTGCGTCGCCGTGCAGACGCGCAACGCCCGCGCTGGCGATGAGACGCGCAGCTTCCACGTCGCTGGGGAAGTGATAGCCGCAGATCACCCGGCTGTCGCCGAAGTCCCGCCCCCGCTGCAGGATGGCGTCGGCGCGTGAGGGGAGCAGTTCGGCGAGCACGAGCGCGAGAGTCCAGCCGCCGGCGCCATGGCCAGTGGGGTAGGACCCGCCAGGCGATGGGTTCTCCGGCGAATCGCAGCGCAGCAGCGACATGTCTTCGACGTAAGGCCGCGTTCGGTTGTAGCGGTCCTTCGCAGCATTCACAGCAGGGTTCACTCCAGCGATTGCGGCGTTCATGACTTCGGCCGTGCGCGGCAAACGGTCGGCGGTGAAGCTGTCGCCCAGCACGGATTGAAACATGGCGAACGGATGGAACGCGAGGTCCGCAACCGCTTGAGCCATTCGCTCCTCGCTAACTTGCGGACGCATGGCGAGGCGATCGGCGGCTGCACGGACGGAACCGGTCGGCGGCGGCGCACCTGCAAGCGCAGGACCGTCAAGGATGGGCGCCGACTGGGCGAACGCCGGCGTCGCTATGAGCGCCAGCGCGACGGTGACAAATCCAGTTCTGAGCATTGATCCCCCCAAACTTGTGGTCAGCTTACCCCTCAGGACGCCGCCGCTCAAAGACGGTACGAACCTCCAGAGGAGGTCTCTATGGATCGCCATAGAAAATCCGATTGGGCGCGAGGGCGCGATGTGGGTAGCGACAAGATGAGGAGGAACCGCCATGGCTGACGAAGGTGAACTGAAATGCCCCGTGCCGCATTCGCGCGGCAGGCAAATTCGCGACTGGTGGCCGAACCATCTGAACGTCAGCGTGCTGCATCAGAATCCGCCTGAATCGAACCCCTACGGGCCGGCGTTCGATTACGCCAAGGCGTTCGATACGCTCGACCTCGACGCCGTGGTCAAGGATTTGCGCGCGCTCATGACCGACAGCCAATCCTGGTGGCCGGCCGATTACGGCCATTACGGACCCTTCTTCATCCGCATGGCCTGGCACGCGGCCGGCACTTATCGCGTCGGTGACGGTCGCGGCGGCGCGGGCCGCGGCCAGCAGCGCTTTGCGCCACTGAACTCCTGGCCGGACAACGGCAATCTCGACAAAGCACGCCGGCTGCTCTGGCCAATCAAGCAGAAGTACGGCGCGAAGCTCTCCTGGGCCGACCTGCTCGTCCTCACCGGCAATGTCGCTATCGAATCCATGGGCGGGCCGGTTTTCGGTTTCGGCGGCGGCCGCGCCGACGTCTATGAACCCGAGAACCAGGTGAACTGGGGCGCCGAAGAAGCCTGGCTCGCCGACAGCAAGTCGCCCAACAGCCGCTATAGCGGCGACCGCGAATTGCACGGCGATCTCGGCGCTGTGCAGATGGGCCTCATCTACGTCAATCCGGAAGGCCCGGACGGCCAGCCCAACATCATGGGCTCGGCGCGCGACATCCGCGAGACTTTCCGCCGCATGGCCATGAACGACGAAGAGACTGTGGCTCTGATCGCCGGCGGCCATGCTTTCGGCAAGGCGCATGGCGCAGGTCCGGTCAGGCATGTCGGCAAAGAGCCCGAAGGCGCCGATCTCGAACACATGGGCCTAGGCTGGCACAGCACGTTCGAAAGCGGCATGGCCGGCCACACCATCACCAGCGGCATCGAAGGCTCATGGACGCCGACGCCGACGAAGTGGGACATGACCTATTTCGACCTCCTGTTCGATTATGAGTGGGATTTGGTGAAGAGCCCGGCCGGCGCCTGGCAATGGCACCCGATCAATCCCAAGCCCGAGCACATGGCTCCCGCCGCGCACGATTCTTCCAAGCGCGTCACGACCATGATGACGACGGCCGATCTCGCGCTGCGCATGGATCCTGAGTACGCGAAAATCTCGCGCCGCTATCGCGCCAATCCGCAGGAGTTCGCCGAAGCCTTCGCCAAGGCCTGGTACAAACTCATGCACCGCGACATGGGGCCAAAATGCCTCTATCGCGGCAAGCTGGTGCCGAAAGAGACGTTGATCTGGCAGGATCCGATCTCCGGCCCGAAGAGCAATATCGACGAAAAGGACGTCGAAGCGCTGAAGGCGAAGCTGCTCAGTGCTGGGATTTCCGGCCGCGAGCTGGTTGAAACAGCGTGGGCCTCGACCTATCGCGGCTCCGACCGCCGTGGCGGCGCCGATGGCGCACGTATCCGGCTTGCGCCGATGAAGGATTGGGAGGTCAACAAGCCGGCCCAACTCGCCAAAGTGCTCGCCAAGCTGGAAGAGATCCAAAAGGGCTTCAACAGTGGGGTCAAGACGATCTCTATGGCCGACCTCATCGTGCTCGGCGGCGCCGCGGCGATTGAGAAGGCGGCAAAAGACGGCGGCTTTGATGTCAAAGTCCCG
>CAZIOD010000181.1:0-3371 GCA_964540785.1 uncultured Terricaulis sp. | reverse complement strand
TGCCGTCCTTCGCCGCTACCGCGCCGCGCTTGATCGCGCCGTACGGCGCGCCACTGGCGGTCATCGTCGCAAGGTTTGCATCGACCCAAAGCGTATCCCACATGGCTTGTCTATGGACCGCCGGCGCCCCCGCCGGCAACTCCGGCGCTGGCCGGCGGGGGCGCCGGCGGTCCATATTGTGCGCATGACCGACTCAGATTGCCGCTCCTGGTTCTCCGCTGCCGATCTACTCACCAGCGACGCAGACGCCCCCGTCGCCCTCATCGGCGCACCGATGGGATTGGGCTCGATCACGCCCGGGCGGTGCGATCTGGCGCCGGGAACCATCCGCGCGGCGATGAAGCGGATCAGCATCTACGATCTGGAAACCGAGACCGATCTTTCGGCGCTGCGCATCTACGATCACGGCGACGCCGACATCGCCGGCCTAGAACCGGCGGCATCGCTGCCGCCCTTGATGGCCGTGCTCAGACCGCTGACCAAGGCGCACGATCTTATCCTCGTGCTCGGCGGCAACAACGCGATTACGCGGCCGTGCGCGCATGCGCTCGATCCGGAGCTGAAACGCGTTGGCGTCTTGACGCTGGATGCACATTTCGATCTGCGCGACACCGATTGCGGCCTCACCAACGGCAATCCGATTCAAGCGCTGCTGCAGGACGGCCTGCCCGGCGCGCATATCGCGCAGATTGGCCTCCTGCCCTTCGCCAACACCAGGAAAGCGCATGAGAAGGCCAAGTCCGCCGGCATCTATGTCGCCAGTGCGGCGGCGTGCCGCGCGGAGGGATTGGCGAAGATCGCGGAGAACGCGCTCGCGCGCCTCGCCGCGCGCTGCGATGTGATCCATGTCGACTTCGACATCGACGTGGTGGAGCGCGCAGCCATGCCCGGCGCGCCTGGCGCACGTCCCGGAGGCCTGCCCGTTCAAGATTTCTTCGACGCGACGCGCCTCATCTGCGCCCACCCCAAAGTGCGCAGCGTCGATCTCACAGAATTCGATCCATCGCTCGACGTCGCCGCCATCTCTACTCTGACCGCGGCGAGGTGGGTCTGCGAGGTGCTGGCTGGGTTTTTGAAGCGGTGACTCCCCTTCTCCCTTGCGGAGAAGGGGCCGGGGGATGAGGGGCGGCTTCATCCCCGCGCGGCGTTGGACGGGCCGCGTGCATCATTCTGCAGCATGGCGGCGGTTTTGCGCCCCTCACCCCCTCACCCCTCTCCGCCAGGGAGAGGGGGAATGCCGCATTAACTGGCCAAAAACGTGTTCACCTCACCCATGAACCGATCGAACTGATCGATCATGATGAAATGGTAGCTGTCCTCGATCAGCACCAGGCGCTTGTTCGGCAATGTCGCGTACGACATCTCCATGTAGCCGATATATTGCTCGTTGCTGATCGGCGCATTGGGCGGAATGACATAGAGCACCGTAACCGGCGCGGTGATGTTGGCGAGTTCGGGCCGCAAATCGGTAACAATGAGTTCGTGAAAGGCGTTGGCGACCACGGTCCGATCGCTATCGCGCGCATGCTGCAGCAAAACCGGACGGGCGCTCTCCGTATTCGTCATATTGGCGATCATCTGTTCGACCATGCCCATCGCCGCGCCGGGCGGCGCAGACAGCATCTGGCTTCGCATTTGATCCGCGATCGGCCGCACGCTTTCGGAGGTGGCGCCGGCGCCGCCGAACATCGCGCCCATGAACGGGAACATGTCGACCACCATCAGCCGGCCCACTGCATCCGGATGGCGCGCCGCCAGCATCATGCCGATCGTGCCGCCCATCGAGTGGCCGATCACGGCAGGGCGTTCGAGATCGTTCTCGGCGATGTAACGCGCGATCTCTTCGGCAACGGGCGCCGATACCGGGCCTGCCGCATTGGCTTCGGCGGGGAAGCCCGCAAATCCTTTCACCTGCACGAGATGAACGCGATAATCGTCGTCGAGCGCATCGGCGGTCGGCGCCCAGACATCGCGGTGCGAGGTCATGCCGGGAATTAGGATGACGTCGGGCCCCTCCCCGCGCGAAACAACGTCGATGCGGCTGGATTGAAAGCCGGTCGCGGCGGAGGCTTCCATTGGCTGGGGGGCCGGCGCCGTGGCGCAGGCGGCAAGAAGAGCCAGCGAAAGCAGAAAATTGCGTCGATGCATGAGGATCTCCAACAGGCTTGACATAGCCTTTACCGTCGCCGCTTCACTCCGCAGATGCTGCCCGGGATGAAATTTTGGCAAACGGGATCAGCATCGGCACGCGGCTACGATAGGCCTCGTAGGCCGCGTGGCCGAGATCGCGGCGCAGGAAGCGCTCTTCCAGTTTGGCGCGCAGAGACACGGCGGCGATCAGCACGATCGCGCCGGCCACCGCCTCGATGCGGCCGCGTTCGATCGCCGTGGCGGCGACGGCCAGAAGAAGTCCGGCGTACACCGGATGACGCACAATGGCGTAAGGCCCTGTATCGATTATGCGGTGCTCTTCCGTAGGTGCGGACGTGCTGGACCAGAGCGGCCCCAAGTGCAGGCGCGCCGTCCAGGTGAAGGCCAAGCCGAGCACGACAATTAGGAACATCGCCCAGCCGAGCATCTCCGGCGCGGTCCACAAAACGCCCCACGTCACCGGCCAATACGACATCAACGTCATGACGATGGCTGCCAACGTCAGCACGCGGCTCGGAGATTCAGCCCCCAGATCGTGGTGGGCGGCGACGCGTGCGCTCCAACCTGCAGCCAGAATCCAGGTAACGAGCCAGATCAGCCAGACGCCAACGATCGCCGATTGCGGCGTCAGCGTCATTCCATCACCACCACGAGCTTGCCGGTCGCTTTGCGGTCCATCAGCGCGCGAATGGCCTTGCCCCCCTCGCGCAGCGGGTAACGCGCCGAAATGCGCGGACGGATTTTGCCTTCGCTGTAGAGCTTGAAGAGATCGCGCACATTGGCTTGATGCAGCTCCGGCTCACGCGCCACGCTCGCGCCCCAGAACACGCCGACGATCGAAGAACTTTTCAGGAGCGTCAGATTGAGCGGGGGTGTGGGGATGCCAGCCGGGAATCCGATCACCAAGTAGCGGCCATTCCAGTTCATTGCGCGCAGCGCCGATTCGCAATAATCGCCGCCCACGGCATCGTAACAGACGTCCGCGCCGCCGCCGCAGGCTTTCTTGAACGCGTCCGCCAGATCTTTGCTCTGCTGCTTTGACATGCCCGAGGCGGGATAAATCACCGTATCGTCCGCGCCTGCGTCGCGCGCGAAGGCAGCTTTCTCTTCGGAAGACACTGCAGCGATGACGCGCGCGCCCATCGCCTTCGCCAGTTCAATCGCGGCGACGCCGACCCCGCCAGCGGCGCCGAGGATCAGCACGACCTCCCCCGCCTTCA
>CAZIOD010000180.1:0-3427 GCA_964540785.1 uncultured Terricaulis sp. | reverse complement strand
CGCCCCCCCTCCGTCGCCTTCGGCGACACCTCCCCCGCAAGGGGGGAGGGGCGCAAACCACGGCCGTCGCGCATAATCCCTCCATTCGCTCCCGCAGCATGGTCTGCGCCGCGCATTGGCGCAATCGGGCTATCCGGGCTGGCGCTTTACCTTGAAGCAAGGGACCCGCCGGTTAATACGTCCGGTTTCCCGGGCGGGGTCAGAGGCAGATTTTGCGCACCTATCTCGATTTCGAAAAATCGGTCGCCGAGATCGAGGCCAAGATCGAGGAGCTCGCCGCTCTGGCCGAGGCCTCGGGCGCAGACGCCATCTCGCAAGGCGTCGAACTCTCGCGCCTCAAGACCAAAGCCGAAAGCCAGCTCGCCGCCATCTACGCCAAGCTCGATCCCTGGCAGAAGACGCAGGTCGCGCGCCACCAGGATCGCCCGCGCTTTCGCGATTATGTTTCGGCCCTGGTCACGGACTTCATCGAACTCTCCGGCGATCGCACCTACGGCGAGGACGCCGCCATTCTGGGCGGGACGGGCAAGTTTCTGGATCGGCCGGTTTTGGTAATCGGCCACGAAAAGGGGCGCACGACGCAAGAGCGCCTGAAGCACAATTTCGGCATGGCGCGCCCGGAGGGTTATCGCAAAGCCGTGCGCCTGATGGACCTCGCAGAGAAATTCCAGCTGCCGGTCATCAGCTTCGTCGACACGGCCGGCGCCTATCCCGGCATCGGCGCCGAAGAGCGCGGCCAGGCCGAAGCCATCGCGCGTTCCACGGAGCGCTGCCTCACGCTGGGCGTGCCGATGGTCGCGGTGATCACGGGCGAAGGCGGCTCGGGCGGCGCCATCGCCATCGCCGCGGCGAACAAGGTGCTGATGCTCGAGCACTCGATCTATTCGGTGATCAGTCCCGAGGGCGCAGCCTCCATTCTCTGGAAAGACGCCGCGCGCGCCAAGGATGCGGCGGCGGCGATGAAGATTACGGCCCAGGATCTGGAACAGCTCAAGGTGATCGACCGGATCGTCGAAGAGCCGATCGGAGGCGCACACCGCGAGCCCGCGGCCGCGATCGCCAAGGTCGGCGCGGCGATCGCCGAGGCGCTGGACGATTTGTCCAAGCTATCGCCAGCGGAGCTGCGCCAGCAGCGCCGCGAGCGTTTCCTGGCCATCGGCCGCTTCGATGCTGAGAACGCGCCGGGCGTCTAGCGCTGAGCGGGGCGGACGTTTTCGTCCGCTCCGGCGCGCAACAGATGCTTCTGCACCTTGCCGGCGGCGGTGCGCGGAAAATCGTCGACGAACACGACCTGCTTCGGCGCCTTGAAGGCGGCGAGTTTGCTGCGGCAGAACTGGATAAGATCGCTGGCGCCGACCGGCGGGGCGCCGGCCTTCAGCATCACGAAAGCACAACCGACTTCGCCCCATCTGTCGTCGGGCACGCCTATGATCGCCGCCTCCTGAATCGAGGGATGGCGCGCGAGCACGTTCTCCACTTCGGCGGGATAGACGTTCTCGCCGCCGGAAATGTACATCTCCTTGATGCGGCCGGCGACGTAATAGCAGCCATCCTCGTCGCACCGGCCGATATCGCCGCTCTTCAGCCAGCCGTCGGGCGTAAACGCTTTCGCGGTTTCTTCGGGGCGATTCCAATACCCAGGCGTCAGCCCGGGTCCGCGCATCCAGATTTCGCCGGACTCGCCTGCGGCCACATCCTGCCCGTCTGCGCCGACTATGCGCACGTCGAGCAGCATTTGCGGTTTTCCGACCGATCCAATCTTCGCTAGCGCATATTCGGGCGCGCCGACGAACGCGGTCGGCCCGGTTTCGGTCATCCCGTAGCCATTGCATACCAGCGCGCCCTTGGCGGCGAAGCGTTCCACGAGCGTGTCCGCGAGCGGCGCGCCGCCGCAGCCCCACGCGCGCACGCGCGAAAGGTCGGCTTGCTCGAACGCGGGATGCAGCGCCAGCTGCTGGTACACCGCAGGCACGCCGAAGAAGACGTCGAGCCTGGCCATAAGCTGCAGCGCGCGTGCGGCGTCGAAACTCGCCGTCACGATCACGCGTCCGCCGGCGATAAGCGTTGGCAGCGTCACAAGCTGGATGCCGGCGGTGTGGAAGAGGGGCAAGAAGTTGAGCGTGGTGTCGCCCGCGCCTACGCCGAACGCCTGCGTGACGTGAAACGCGTTCACGGCCGACATCTGATAGGTCTGGATGACGGCCTTTGGCGCGCCGGTTGTGCCCGACGTGTACATCAAGAACCACGTCGCATCGCCGCTCCAAAGGCGATCAGTTCGCAGCGGCGCCGCGTTATCGAGCAGGTGCTCATAAGTTGGCTCGCCGGCCATCGGTCCAAGATTATCCAGCGCGAGCGCCGCCAAACCTTCATGCGTCAGCGCGTGCGCGGTCACTGCATCCTCGCGGCCAAACGCCAACAGCTTCGCGCCGCAATCGGCCATCAGCGGCTGGAGTTCGGCGGCCGGCGCGCGCCAGTTGAGAGGAACCAGGATTGCGCCCAGCTTGGCGCAGGCGAACATGATCTCGAAAAACTCGATGCGGTTGCGGCAGAGAATGGCGACGCGATCGCCGCGCGCCACGCCCAAGTCTGCGAGCACGCGTGCGGCGCGCGCGCAGCGCTCCTCCAATTGCGCGTAGGTCAGCGTGCGCCCGCTGACGGCGTCCTCGAACGCGATGCGCTCCGGCGTCAGCGCCGCCCGCTTGGCTGTGATGTCGACAAGGTCGACACCCATGTCGCTCCCTCCACCTCGCGCGCTTCTCTAGCCGGAAGCGTCGCCGTTCTTGGCCCGCGGCGCGAGCCCGTTGATCATCAAATCCGCAGCGGCTTCGGAGACGGCGTCGACGTCGGCGCCGTCTTCCCAGACCCCGTATTTCAAGCCGAGAAAGGTCGAGGCGCCCATCAGCGCCCACACGCGGGCCTCGTCGTCGCCCGCACTGATCTCGCCGCGCTTCGCAGCTTGCGCGAGCTGGGTGCGATAGGCCTCGGCGAACGCGCGGTAATAGGCGCGGTATGACTCAGGCGCGACGAACTGCGCCTCCATGACCACGCGATACAGAGATTTGTGCGAGCGCACGAATTCGAGATAGGCGCGAATGCCGAGCCGTTCGGCCTCCAGCCGGTTGGGCGCGTCCTTGACTGCGTCGGCGAGCGCATGGCGGGTGCGCGCGCCCATGTCGGCGACCAGCGCCCGGAACACTTCCTCCTTCGACCGGAAATAGACGTAGAAGGTGCCGAGCCCCACGCCCGCGTGCTGCGTGATGTGGCTGATCGCGGTCTCGTGGTAGCCGCGCGTTCCGAACTCTTCCGCCGCCGCATCGAGCAGGCGCCGCAGCGTCCGCCGACCCCGCTCGGTTTTCGGGCCTGACGCGGCATTGGCTGTCGCCGGGCTCGAACCTGAATGTTGACTCATGTTTCAAGTTTCCGCTAT
>CAZIOD010000179.1:0-3462 GCA_964540785.1 uncultured Terricaulis sp. | reverse complement strand
GAACGGGTGACGGATAGGGACGCTTTCGAGGAGGGTTACCAACGCTTCCTTTATGAAAGGCTCTACCGCAAACAGCTCAACAATTACGAGGAGAAGGTGGCGGTTAAGCTGGACGGCGCCGAAGGCGTGCGCTGGTGGCACCGCATCGCCGCGCGCGGCGAGTGGGGTTTGCAGGGTTGGCGCAAGCACAAGGTCTACCCGGATTTTCTCGTCTGTTTGAAGGATGACGAGAAAGGCCGCCGGCTGCTTGTGCTCGAAACCAAAGGCGATCAGTTCAAGGGCAATGACGACACGGCGTTCAAGCAAAAGCTGTTCGAGGTGCTGGAGGCGGCGCTCGACAAGGCGCACGACGTCGGCGCGGTCCAACTGGGCGAAGACGGCATCGAGGAAATGCGCTTCCGCATGCTGATGCAGGACGGCTGGGAGCCGGTGCTGCAAACTGCCATGAACTAAGGGCCGGCGAGGGCGCAGGCGCTCCATAGCGCGCTGCGCGGCGTCCGGAGCGCCATTGTCCAAGCGCCGGCGAGGACGCCGGCGGTCCAAGAGGCGCCAAGGTTTCCGTATCGGGCCTGTGGAAATCGGCGTATCGTCCTTCGCGCGGAGGGTCCGGTGGCCGGGCGAGCGAAAGGGTGGCTAGGTTCGTTCGGGGCGCACCTGGCGGCGTTCGCGCTGGTCGTGGCGCTGCCGGTGACGGTGCTGGCCGGCATGCTGCTCTGGCATTCGGTTAATGTCGCGCGCACGCAGACCGAAGCGCGGCTGATGCAGCTGGCGGCGGCGCTCTCGCAGGACATCGAACGCGATGTCGAGCGGCACGTCCTGGTCCTTAACACGCTCTCCAGTTCAGCTTCGTTCGCCGACGACTGGGCCGCCTTTCACGCGCGGGCGCGCAGGGCGCTGCAGGGCGACGGCTATATCGTCGTGGTCGACAAGGAGCTGAACCAGCTGGTCAACACCTATGTGCCCTACGGGCGCCAGCCCGCGCGCACCGGCGACATCGCTACGGCCGAGCGCGTCATGGCCTCGAAGCGGTGGGAAGTGTCGGACGTGTTTGCGAGCCTCGTCACGGGCGGGCCGGTCATCAATGTCGACATGCCGGTGCTGCGCAATGGGGAGGTGTCCTACATCCTGATGTACGGGCGCCCAGTCGATCACCTTGAGCGCATTTTGGCGGGGCAATCGCTCGACCGCGGCTGGAGCAGCGCCGTGTTCGACCGGCAGGGGACGCTGATCGCGAGCCACGGCGTTGAGGAGCCCAGCGACGAGCGCCGGCCGGACGCGGCGGGCCTCTCGCACTACCGGGACGCCAATGGCGCGGAAACCTTGCGCGCTACGCATGTGTCGTCGACCGGCTGGATCGTTGCGGTGGACGTGCCCGAAGCGGTGGCGATGCGCCAAGCCAATGCGGGCCTGCGCTGGTGGGCGGCGTTCGCGCTCGCCACCGTGTTGCTGGCGCTCGGGCTGGGGCTGGCGTTCGGGGGCTATTTGAGCGGCCAGCTGCACGCGGCGGCGGCCAATGCGCGCGCTGTCGGACGCGAACAAGAGGCGCCGCCATTGGCGCCCACCACGCTGCGCGAAGTCGCCGAGATCGGCGACGCGCTCGAGAAGACGCGCACCGAACTGGCCCGGCGCATGGAGCAGCAGAAACTTCTGTCGCGCGAACTCAATCACCGCGTGAAGAATCTGCTGAGCGTGGTGCAGGCCATGGTGCAGCTCACCTTTGCGGGCAAGAGCGAGGCCGGCGAGGCGCGCGATCTCATCCTGCAGCGTCTGCAATCGCTGGCGCGCAGCCAGGATCTGCTGACGCGTTCGGACTGGGGGCCGCTGCCGCTGCGACGCCTCGTCGAGACCGAAACGGCGCCGTTTGCAGAGCGCATCTCGTTCGACGGCCCGGACGTGCAGGTGAGTGCGGCCAACGTGCAGAATTTCGGGCTCATCCTGCACGAACTCACCACCAACGCGGTGAAGTACGGCGCGCTGCGCGCGGGCGCCGGCACGGTTGCGGTCAACTGGAGCGTGGAAGAAGGCAAAGCAGGCAAGCGTTTCCGATTCCGCTGGAAAGAAAACTGCGTTCCAGCCGAGAGCGCGCGCGATGCTGCGGGTTTTGGCAGCACTTTGCTCAAACGCGCCTTCCCCGCGCCGGACTGCGACACGCGCCTCGATGTTGAGCCCGATGGGCTCGTGTACGAACTCGAGGCGGCGCTGCAGACCATAACCGGAGGCGTCGAAACAGGGCTCGCCGGCGTCAGCGAGGCCGCAGCGGCGACCTAGTCTCAGCGCGCGGCCGCGCGGCCGGCGACTTCCCCGAAACGGGCCAGTTCGACGAAGCCGTAGCCGTTTTCGACCTGCTCGCGCTCTTGGCTGCTGAGGAGAAGCCAATCGCAGGCGTCGGCGAGCGTCTCGGCGCGGCGCGCATTGGTCGAAAAGGCTTTACGAGAGGCGTCCCCGAGCACCCAGAAATCCACGTGCGCGTCCGCCGAGGGGCTTTGACAGATCCACGCGGTGCGGCGGTAAATCTGAAAGCGCAGCGGGGTGTAGAGCTTCTGGTAGCGCGCGAAGTGCGCGGCGAGCGTGGAAAGTTCGACCCCGGAGAGATCGGCGCCCGGACGCACGATGTTGAGGCTGTCGGCTTCGAGCAGGGCCGCGTTGCGCGCCGCGCAGTCCGCCAGGGCGCCGAGCTGCGCGGTCGTCACCAAGCCGCCGCATTCGACGACGGTGAGATTGAGTCGCTCGCTGTGGCGCAGGACGACGGTCACGGGGCCCCTCCGAGGTCAATTGGCCGACAGCCCTCTTGAGGAAGGGTTAAGCGTCGCGCTTCGTGCTCGTCCGAACGGCGCGGGCTTACCGCGCTACGGCGCGCAGCGGGAGGTCGTCGAAACGGGCGTGTTCGACGAAGCCGTCGCAGCTGTCGACCTGAGCGATCTCCGCAGGGCTGAGCAGAAGCCAGTCGCCGGCCTCGGCCAGATTGTCGAAGCGGCGCACATTTGCGGCGAAAGCGGCGCGCAAATCGCGCTCGCCTAGCCAATAGGACAGGTACGGCTCGACCGGTGGGCTAAGGCAGACCCAGGCTGCGCGCCGATAGATCTGAAATTCCAATTGGGCATAAAGCGCCCGATACCGCGCAAAAAGCGCATCGAGCGCGGAAAACGTGACCGATGCGAAGTCGGCGCCGGGCAACGCGATATTGAGATTGTCCCGTTTGAGCATGGCAGGATTGCGCGCCGCGAACGCCGCCAGCGCTTTCAGCTGCGCCAGCGTGACGTCGCCGGCATACTCAACGAGATTGAGTTCGAGCGTCTCGCTATGGCGCAGCACGACTGTCACCGGGTGCAAACCTCCGCGAGCATCGTTTGTGCGACGAGGGTTGAGGAACGATTAAGCGTGCTGGCGCGCCGCTAGCCGATCAACGCCTTCAGATAGGCGACGTGCGCATCGAAGGCGGTTGCGCCCTTCTTGGTGATTTGG
>CAZIOD010000178.1:0-3584 GCA_964540785.1 uncultured Terricaulis sp. | reverse complement strand
CCGCGCCATAGCCGACAAAAACCAACCGCTCTTCGGCGACTCCCATCGCCCGCGCCTTCGCTAGGCTCGCCACGATGAACCCCGCGCCCTGATTCACCGACGCGTTCGCCACCATCAGCTTTGTGTATGGGAACGCTATAGGCCTGTTGTGCGCCGAGGGCGTCATGATCTCATCAGCGCTCACCGCCGCGCGCAGCCACGCATGCTCGTTCGCCGCCGCGACCTCGGAAAACTTCGCCCAAATCTCGGCACTCTCGCGCTGACCTTCAGCCAGCGTTTGCCCCCAAGCCGCGCGGCTCGCGTTCTCATAGAGCGGATACACATCCGTCGGCGCCACGAGGTCATACATCGCCCGCAACGGCTTGGCCGTCTTCGCCGCCGCCTCGCGCACCGCGTTCGCATCGGCGCTTCTGGCGCGCTTGGCCGCCGTCCGCAGCGCTTCGCCGCCTACGACCGCCGCGCTATCGATTTCTCCGGCGCGGATCCGCTCGGCCGCTTCGTTCAGCAACAGCACCGGGCTTTCGCCGCTGGGATACTTGGTCTTGAAGAGATGACGCGGCGTGGTGCCAAACGCCTCCGCCAGCCGCTCCGGAATCTGCGCAAGCTGCGGAAACGAAAGCTGATCCACCACCGCCAGCGAGCTCAGCCGCTTGAGCCAGCCGCCGCCGGCGTCGGCGTCCGCGCGCTCCAGCGCCGCGCGCATCAGCTCGAACGAGTCGAGCGCGTCCTCTCGGTCGTTGACCTGCCCCACGCCGACGATGACTGGAATGCGCGCTGCGTCCATCCCGCGACTAAGGTCGAAGCCCACGGCGCTTGCAAGCATGACCCAGCGACACGCCCGCGCGCGGGCGCACATCTATCCACGCCTGGGCGTCCCCTAAATGCTTGAAGCCATGTTGTTTCCGCGCACGGTGAAGGCAATCAATCCTACCGCGGCTTGCCGGAGTTAGAATGCGCGTATGACCCTTGCCCATGAGCCAACCCCAGAAGAGATCCAGGCGCTCGACGCCTGGGTTCTGCGCGTGCTGGCTTGGCTTATGGGCGTCATCACGCGGCTGGGCCTCGACCGCCGCCGTGCGCGCTTGAAACGTGGCAGCCGCCTGCTGCATCGCATCATCCGCTTATGCGAGCAGAACACTGAACTCGGCGTGTTCGAAATGGCGGACGCGCTTGCCCCGCCGCTTGAATTGCGGACGTATCGCCCGCGCAGCGCACCACCAGGTTTCCGCGTCAAGCGCATCCGAGGCTGGCGCTATCTCACGCACGCGCGCGTGCGGCTACCAGCCGGGCGCGGCTTCGCCGCGCGCGTGGCGCGCCTGCTCCATGTGCTCGCCCATCCCGAACGCTGCGTCGCGCGTGCGCTGCGCCTTATCGTCATTGGCCGCAAGACCACGCGTCTCGTCCCCGCCGCGCCGCCGGCCGATCCGATCCGCGCCGCCATTGTCGCCGCGCCCTGCGTCAACGACAGCTCTTAAGCAGGTTGGCCCGTTCAGCGCATTTCTCAACTGCGGCGCCGTGCTGTGTCCGCAGCCCGTTGCGCTGTCCGCAATTTATAGACCGCCGGCGCCCTCGCCGGCATCTTGCCATAGGCCCGGCGTCACCTAACGGTATGGGTGCAGCCCACTCCGCCTGACGGTATCCTGCCTCCATGCTCAACTCCCCCCTCTGCCAGCGCCTCGGCATCGAGTTTCCGCTGTTTGCGTTTTCGCATTGCCGCGACGTCGTCGCCGCCGTCTCCAAGGCGGGCGGCATGGGCGTCTTGGGCGCCGTCGGCATGAGCCCCGAGCGCCTCAAGGAAGAGCTCGACTGGATCGACGCGCACGTTGGCGGCAAGCCCTACGGCCTCGACCTCATCGTCCCCAACAAGTTCGAAGGCAAAGGCGAGAGCTTCGACGCCGACAAGCTGCTCGCCGCCGTGCCCGACACGCACAAAGAATTCGCGGCGCACATACTCGCGCAACACGGCGTCGACGCCGCCGCGCTCGAAGCCACTCGCCGCAACGCCACCGGCTGGTCGCAGAATCTGCGCGAAGAGGGCGCGCAGTCGAGCCTTGAGATCGCATTCCAGTATCCGCTCAAGCTGATCGCCAACGCGCTCGGTCTGCCGCCGCCGATTATGCTGGAGTTGGGCAAGAAACACGGCGTCGCCGTCGCCGCACTCGTCGGCGCCAAAGAGCACGCGCTGGCGCAAGCCGCGGCCGGCGTTGACATCATCATCGCCGCGGGCGGGGAAGCCGGCGGCCATTGCGGCGATGTCTCCACCATGGTGCTGGTGCCCGAAGTCGTGCGCGCGCTCGAAGCCGTCGGTTCGCCCGCGCACGTGCTCGCCGCGGGCGGCATCGTCACCGGCGAACAGATGGCCGCGGCAATGGCGATGGGCGCGGCCGGCGCCTGGTGCGGCTCGGTCTGGCTGACGACGCCAGAAAGCGAAGTGACGCCGGTGGTGCGCGAGAAACTGCTCGCCGCATCATCGCGCGACACCATCCGTTCGCGCTCACGCACCGGCAAACCCTCGCGCCAACTCCGCTCGCCCTGGACCGATGCGTGGGAAAGCGAGGAAGCGCCGAAGCCGCTGCCGATGCCGCTGCAAAGCTTCGTCTCAGAACCTGCGCTGCGCTATGTCGATAAACTCAGTGAAAGCGGCCATTCCGGCGCGCGCGATCTCGCCACCTATTGGGTCGGCCAAGGCGTCGGCCTCATGAACGAACCCATCTCCGCGGGCGCTGTGGTGCAGCAATTCAAGGAAGATTTCGCGCGGGCCTACGAGCGGCTGGCGGGGGTGGTCGGACAATAATATGGACCGCCCGCACCCCGGCGGGCTCGCTAACTCTGTAACGAAAGTCGCCCAATCAACGCATCCTCATCCACTTTCGCGGCACTCGCGCCGACTGTGATGCTCCGCTCCCTCAGTCGTCGCGCCACGAACGCATCGCTCGCCGGCGCCGGCGCAAATTTGCTCAGCGTCGCCGCGGCGAGCGCGAGCGCCAGGCGCTCGATCACGAAGCGCGCATCGCGTTCAGCGACGGGCGCGGAGAGAAGCGCTTCCGCTTCTTCGGCGACGCCCGCGTCCCGCAACTCCGCCAGCAGCGCCTCGCGCGTTTCCGGTTCGCGTCCCAAAGCACGGATCATGTCGAGCGCGATGACGTTGCCCGAGCCTTCCCAGATCGCGTTCAAGGGCGATTGCCGGAAGAGACGCGGCAACGCGCTTTCTTCCACATATCCGGCGCCGCCATGGCACTCCATGGCTTCGGCCACGACCGTCGGCGCGCGCTTGGTCACCAGATACTTCGCCAGCGGCAAGCCGATCCGCGCCAGCGCCGCCTCGTGCGGATCGTCGGCGCGGTCCAGCGCCATCGCCAGCCGGAACGCCAGCGCAACACCCGCCTCGACGTCCAACGCCAAGTCCGCCAGCACTGCGCGCATCAGCGGCTGGTCGATCAGCCGTTTCTGAAATGCGCTGCGCCCGGCTACATGCCATGCAGCCAGCGAACAGGCCTGACGCATTTGCGTCGCCGAGCCGATGATGCAGTCGAGCCGCGTCAGCGCCACCATCTCGATAATGGTGCGCACGCCCCGGCCTTCCT
>CAZIOD010000177.1:0-3678 GCA_964540785.1 uncultured Terricaulis sp. | reverse complement strand
TTGGCGTGCTGAAAGTTGCGATACACCTCCGCCGAACGCAGCAGCGCCTTGGTCGGGATGCAGCCCCAGTTGAGGCAGATGCCGCCCAGCTTCTCGCGCTCGACGATGGCGGTCTTCATGCCCAGTTGGCTGGCGCGGATGGCCGTGACGTAACCGCCGGGGCCGGAACCGATAACGATGAGATCGTGGGTCATGCGGGGTGACACACACTCATTCACGGGGTTGCGTCAAGTAAAGCGCCATCCGGCGCGTGAGTGTGTGTCACCCCGCCAGCCCAAACGCGTTCCGCACGCCATCCACCACGAACTGCGTCGCAAGCGCCGCCAGCAGAATGCCAAAGATGCGGGTGAACATGGAGGCGATGGTCGGGCCCATCACGCGGGAGATCGGGCCGGCGGCCAGGAAAGCGACCAGACACAGCGCCAGATTCGCGCCGGCGCCGAGCAAGACCATGCTGCGTTCGCCGGCCGTCTCAAACTCGTTGAAGAAGAGCATAATGGTGGCGATGGCGCCCGGGCCAGCCATCAGCGGAATAGCCAGCGGAAACACGGATATGTCGTCTTGGCTCTCCGGATGCTCCGCCTGATGTGCGGCCACTTGTTCGGCCTGTTCATCACGCCGGGCCGTCTCTTTCTCGAACAGCATGTTGATCGCGATCAGGAACAGCAAGAGGCCGCCGGCGATGCGGAAGGCGTCGAGCGAAACGTGGAGCTGCTCCAAAAGCCAGTCGCCGCCAAAAGCGAAGGCCAGCAGAATCCCCGTCGCTATCGCCACGGCTTTGAAGGCCATCCGGCGGCGCCATGCCGGCGTCATGCGCGCGGTCATGGTTGTGAACATCGGCGCCAGCGCGATGGGATCGATGGCGACGAAGAAGGTCACAAAAGCAGTCAGAAGAACCGAAACCACGCCGTTCTCTTAGCCCGATTCAGACGGGCCGCACCGGCAATTCGAGGATGCCGTCCTGTAGTCCGTTCAGGAGTGCAACGACACTGGGTGAGGTGGCGAACAGCGTAACGGCCAAGGCGATGAGTCCGAGCGGCATCGCTAGCTTACGCATCACCGGGGCAGCGTCGCGAGCAAACGCGCCAAAAATCGCCCCCATGATCGATCCCAGCAGTATCGCAGAAATCGGCGCGGCCATAATCCAGATGCGTAGCAATGTGTCGACCGCGGCGGTGAGAAAGAAGCCGTGCACGAGCAACAAGCCCGGCGTCAGCAGCGACGCGAGCGTCATCATCAGGGCGACCGCTCCGTTCCGTTCGCCATCTTCTTCCGGCGATCGCGCAGCGCCAGCTTGCTCAGTAAAGACGGCGGCCAGTTCGACGGCGCAGGCGGCAAAGAACCACAGACCGGCCGTGGCGATCAGCTCTTCTGGCATCGCTCCCCTCCTGCGGCGCCACGCTAGCCCGGCCCGCGCCGACGGGCGAGCCGACAAGCACAGTGTTTTGTTGACGCGTCAGTTCTCACGCGGCTGCGCTTCCATCAGCGCGCTGAACCGCTCCCAGGATAAGAAATGCGCCGACTGGGTTCGCGCCACGCGCCAGCGCACGCCGCCGGTGGAAACGATGAGCTCGCCGAACAAGGCGCCGCTGTCTTCGCGTACTTCGAAATTCGGCGCTACTTCTTCGCGCCCGATCAGCGCCTTGCCGACGGACATCCGAACTTGTGGCATGAGGCCCCTCCTCTGGCCCAACCCTACCACGCAGCGAAAAGTGCGCGATATAAGCGAGGTCCCCCGCCGCTTGACTTAGCCGATAGGGGCTCCAATATCGAGGATATGAACCGCGTCCTATCCCTTCGCGCGCCGTATGGCCGACGCGTTCCGACGCGCGCCTGACCCCTAGCTGCCCCTGCGTCAGCTAGGGGACCTGCACACCATTTTTCAACGTTGAGGAAGTCGGCGGGCCATTGCGCTCGCCCGGAGATTCATCATGACAGAGCACATTCCGGCCAAGCGTCGCACGCCCATCATGGTCGCGGAAAAGGACCATGAGCTGCTGACCGACCTTGCGCATGCCGCCCTCGGCAAGGCGCCGGGCGCCGTGCTTCTGTTCGAAGAGCTCGGGCGCGCGAAAGTGGTGCCCGAACTGCCGCCCTTCGTGGTGGGCATCGGCAGCATTGCGACTTTTACCTACAACGACTCGCACTATCGCGATTTCACTCTGGTTTATCCGCAGAGCGCCGATTTCGCGCAGCACAGGATTTCGGTGCTGACGCCAGTCGGCGCGATGCTGCTCGGGCTGGCCGAAGGCCAGGCCATCGAGTGGACGTCCGACGACGGCGTCATGCATCGCATCGCGCTGGAACACGTGAAGAGCGCTGTGCCTGCTACGCGCTAAAGCAGCATCGCCATCGGGTCTTCCAGGAAGCCCTTGAAGGCTTTCAGGAAGGCCGCGCCGAGCGCGCCGTCCACTACGCGGTGATCGCAGGTTACGGTGACGGTCATCACCGTGGCGATCGCCAGCGCATCGTTCTTCACCACGGGCCGCTTCTCGCCGGCGCCGATCGACATGATCATGCCGTGCGGTTCGTTGATGATCGAGGCGAACTCCTTGATCCCCATCATGCCCATGTTGGAGATGGTGAAGGTGCCGCCCTGATATTCCTCCGGGCGCAGCTTCCTGTTGCGCGCGCGCTCGGCGAGATCGGCCATTTCGTGGCTGATCTGCGCAAGGCCCTTGGTTTCCGCGGCCCAGACGATCGGCGTGATGAGCCCGCCCGGAATGGCGACGGCGACGCCGATGTCGGCGTGGTGGTGCATGGCGATGCCATCGGGCGTGTAGCTGGCGTTGGCTTCCGGCACGAGCTTCAGCGCGAGCGCGGCGGCCTTGATGCACATGTCGTTGACCGAGATTTTGACACCCTTGTCCGCGAAGCGCTTGTTGATCTCCCCGCGCGCTTTGAGCAGGCCGTCGATCTCGATGTCGATCGTGAGGGGGAAATGCGGGACATCGCGGAAGCTCTCGGTCATGCGCTTGGCGATGGTCTTGCGCATCATGTCGAGCGGCACGAGGTCGTAGCTGCCAGGGCGGATGCCCATTTGTTCGAGCGAGCGGTGCGGCGCCGGCGTTTGTTCTCGCACCTCCCTGCCCGTGGCGATCTCCCGCGATTCCACGCGTTGTTGTTGCGCCTGCGGACGCGGCTCCTTCAGCGCCGCTTCGATATCGCGCTTGATGATGCGGCCACGCGGACCTGACCCCGTAAGACCGGAAAGATCGATGCCGCCTTGCTCGGCGAGACGGCGTGCGAGCGGGGAAGCGAAGATGCGCTCATCTCCCCCGTCCCCTTGCGGGGCGGGGGTTGGGGGGCGGGGGGCGTCCAAACGCTCAGGCGCCTGCTTGCCGGGACGCCCCTCACCCGCCGCGCTTTGCGCGGCGCCCTCTCCGCGAGGGAGAGGGCTTGGCGCCTGCTGCGTCTTCGGCGCGGATTTCGGGTCACCATCACCCTTCAGCCGGGCGATCGGGGTATTCACCTTCACCCCTTGCGCGCCTTCTTCGACGAGCAATTCCTCGATCACGCCCTCATCGACGGCTTCGACTTCCATGGTCGCCTTGTCGGTTTCGATCTCGGCAATCACCTGACCGGGCTCGATCGCATCGCCCACCTTGACGTGCCATTTCGCCAGGTTGCCCTCCTCCATCGTCGGCGAGAGCGCGGGCATGGTGATGTCGGTCATGC
>CAZIOD010000176.1:0-3701 GCA_964540785.1 uncultured Terricaulis sp. | reverse complement strand
TACAAGGTGCGCGAGCACTCGCTCGCGAAGGTTCCGATCATCGCCGTCATCGGCAAAAAAGAGGCGGAGAATCGCCATCTGGCGCTTAGACGTCTTGGCAGCGACGCCCAAGATAACATTCCGCTCGACCAAGCCATCGCCGGGCTTGCCCGGGAGGCGCTGCCGCCCGATCTGAAAAGGAAGTAATGACGTTCAGCCCTCGTTGCGCGTCTGTCAGCCTAGACGGGCGCGGCGGCGCACGACAGGATGGTCGAAGCCCGGCCGCCTGGGCGGAGACCGAAACGTGGACGAATTTCCTTCCCGCGCACGCACCGCGCAGGTCGCGCTGGAGCCGCGTGTATCGGCGGTCGTCGTCGTCCGGAACGTACGCGGCAGGCGCCCTGGCCAGACGCCGTTGGATCTCTGCCTGGGAAGCGTTCTGCTCGAGCCGATGATCGATGACGTCGTGATCGTCGATCACCAGAATGCATCCGCGGTGTCTGCCGCATTACGAGCGCTGCAGGCGGATCGCCGTAATGTTAAGGTGGTGGCTGCGCCCCCAGAATTCACGCACGCGGCCGCCGCCAATCTGGGCGCGCAGGAAGCACGCGGCCGCTGGTTGCTGTTCCTCGACCCCAATGTGGTGTTGCAGCGCGGCGCGGTGGCGCGCATGGCAAAGGCGGGAGACGCCGCGCAGCGTCCGTGCATTGTCGGCGGGCGCCTCACCGATCTCGAAGGGCGCGAACGCCAGGCCGCGCGCGCGGGCGCGCTCAATGCGTTTTCCGCCATCGCCCTCGCTATGGGGCTGCCGCCGGCCAAGCCAAAACGCGCCGCGGAAGCCAAGCTGCCGGCGCGCGTCGCCGCCGTGTCTGGCGCGTTCATGGCGATGCCGCGCCGCGACTTCCAGGCGCTCGGCGGCTTCGACAAGGAGTTCAAGACAGATTGCGCCGATCTAGACTTGTGCCGCCGCGCCAACGCAGCGGGCGGAGCGATCTTGTTTCATCCAGCAGCGGGCGCCGTGCAGTTCGCGCGAACGCCGGAGAATCGACTCAAGCAGGCGCAGGGTTTGGCGCGCTTCGCGGCCCGCAGCGCAAAAACCGGCCCGGAAAAATTGTTTGCCAGCATCGCCGAGCCGGCGCTGGCGACGTTGCTCGCCCTGAAGGACTTTATCGCCGGTCGGCCGCCTAATCGCCATTAGGGGCGACGACTTGTCCGATCAGCAATGCGACCCGCTCGCCGCGCCCGAGCGAAAGGCCGCGCACGGGCGGTTCGGCCGGCCGGAATTCCAGTCCGCGCGCTTCAAGCGCTGCATCGACGTCGCGCAACGCGCGCGTCTCAACCACCATCGCATCGCCGGCGTCCGCCCGTTCGCCCGCTTCGCGCGCACTCACCGTCCGGATGGATGTGCGCGTCATGAATACCAGACTGGTCTCGCGGTATCCAACGACCCATAGCGGGCGCTGATCGGTCGGCATGAGTCGCGCGCGCGTGAGCGCCACCACGGTTTCGCTGCTGACATTAAGTGCGCGCGCTTCCGGCAAGATGCGTTCACGCAAACTATACGAGAGCACGAGAGCGCAAGCGACCAGAACGGCGGCTTTTGCCGCGGGGCGTTTCAACATCATCAGCGCGCTGAAAGCAGCCGCCACCGCGCCGAGCCCAACAAGGCCTGCGGAGATGGCGCGACGCAAATCTGCCGCGAGATCGCCCGGCATGAAAGTCGCCGACGTCGCCGTAAGCGCCACGATCACGACGCCTGCCACACCGAATAGCACCACGCCCGCCGGATGCGCCGTCCGCCACTTGCGGCCCAACATCGCCGTGAGGCCGGCGCCGCACAACAGCGCGATCGCCGGATAGGCGGGCAGCACATAATGGGGCAGCTTTGTCGGCGCCAGCTCGAAGAACAGCATCGTCGGTGCGGCCCAGGCGACAAGGAAGCGCAGGTTTGCGTGCGCTGCATCTGTGCGCGGCGCCCGCACCGTTTCCCACGCAAGACGCGCCGCTGCTGGCAGCGCGTAGGTCGCCGGGAAAATGAGAAATGCAAGCAGAAACAGGTGATAACCCGGAAGTCCGAAATGACCCTCATCCCCACTTGTGATCTTCGGGACGATGTCGCCGAACATCATGTCCAAGAAAAAGCGCCCGCTCGTCTCAATCGAAATCGCAATGAACCATGGCGCAACGAGGAGCAGGGCGATCGCCGGACCAGGCCAGCGCAGCAGCGGGCGCATCCATGCCCAGCGGCGCTCCCATAGGCCCAGCGCGCCGAGTGTCAGAAGCGCCACCAGCGGCGTAACAGGGCCCTTGACCAGGACGCCCACGGCAAGCGCTATCCAGAATAACGCCGCGAGTTCGTTCGAGCCGAGGACGCGCCGCTCATCCGGTAAGGCATAGAGCCGCGCCAAAGCGGCCATGGCGAGTGTCGTGAAGCCCAGCAGCAGCGCATCGGTTTTCGCCGTCATGCCTTCAAAACCGGCGAGCATGCCGGCCGCAAACAATCCCGCTCCCAACAGTGCGGCGCGCTCCGTAAGCAGCGCGCGTCCCGCCCACAGGCTCGCAAGCGCAGCCAACACAAGGCCGAGTGCGGACGGCAGGCGGTAAGGCCAGATCTCATTATTTCTTTCGACGAAGGGACTGGTGAGGAACACGCTCGCCGCCTGCGCCCAGTGCACGCCGATCGGCTTGCGATTGCGTTCTTCGTCTTGCAGGCGAATGCGGGTGAATTCGCCGGTCTCGACCATCTGCCGCGTCGCTTGGGCGAAGCGCGCCTCGTCGGCGTCCATGACCGGCATGCGCGCGGCGCCGAGCTGGGCTGAGATCAGGGCGATTAGCGCGACTAACACATAGCCGCGCCAACCGCGGGCGAATTGGTCGAACAGAGCAGGGGAGACCGAAGGCGGCATAGGGCTTGAGGCGATCTACCGGGATTTGCCTGCAAGGGGAGGGCCGTACGGCTCGCGTCAATTGAACGAAGCGGCTAAGAGTGCCCGCCCTCGAATGCGGAACCTGACAGGCGTGGCGGAAAACATCGAATTCAGCGTGGTCGTGCCGGTGAAGGACGAAGCTGGCAATGCCGCGGCATTGGCGCGCGAGATCGCTAGCGTGCTCGACGGCCGCTCCTACGAGGTGATTTTCGTCGATGACGCGAGCCGCGACGACACGCGGGCTGAACTGGCCGCGCTGAAGAGCGAACTGTCGACGCTGCGCCTCCTCGGCCACCGCAAGAATGCCGGCCAAAGCCGCGCCGTGCGCACTGGGGTCATCGCCGCGCGTGCGCCGATCGTCGGCACCCTCGATGGCGACGGCCAGAACGACCCGGCCGACTTGCCGCGCCTCTTGGCGCGGCTGACCCGCGCCGACGCCGCCCCCAACCTGGCCATGGTGGCCGGCCGTCGACTGAAGCGACAGGACAGCTGGAGCAAGCGGTGGGCGTCCCGCATTGCCAACGATATCCGCCGGATGGCGCTCAAGGACGGCGCCGATGACAGCGGCTCAGGCGTTAAGGTGTTCAAACGGGAGGCTTTTTTGCGTCTTCCGTACTTCGATCACATGCACCGTTTCATGCCCGCATTGATGCTGCGGGAAGGCTTTGCAGTGGAGTTTTTAGAGGTTAACCATCGACAGCGGAGCGCGGGACGCTCGAAATACACAAACCTCGGACGGTTGGCCGCGAATATGACCGACCTCTGGGGGGTGATGTGGCTTCGCAGCCGCGCCCG
>CAZIOD010000175.1:0-3723 GCA_964540785.1 uncultured Terricaulis sp. | reverse complement strand
TGCGGGTATAGCTCAATGGTAGAGCCGCAGCCTTCCAAGCTGAAGACGAGGGTTCGATTCCCTCTACCCGCTCCAATCCGCCTGTTTCACCGGCCCTACGCCAATAAGCGCCGTGGAACTTTGCGGGTTTGTTTGCGGCCATCACGCGTCCGTGATTAACTCCCGCTCTGGTAAAGCCTGACGGGGAGGCGGCTATGCCGCTGGGACGGGCGGTCCCACTGATCTGCGCCGCGCTGTTGGCGCTCACGGTTGCGGCCTGCGCAAGCGCGCTTACTGCTTCGCCAGACGACGCCGCAAGCAGCTCGACCGCGCGGATGCCGCGAGAAATCGTGCTGGGCGCGGTCGACATGGCCATTCAGCGGGTCGAACCTGATGTGTCGCGCGAGGAGGTCGCCGCCACGATCGGGCCGATGATTGCGAACGCCCCGGTGTGCATGCGCTGGCCCGCGCTCTGGATCGAAAACGTCAGGCGCAACTCCTTTGTCGTTCGCTACGATCTGATGACCCGCGATTGGGGTCAGTCCGCGGCCGACGCCGCCCGGGGGCGGATGGATGAATTCGTCGAGATGGGTTTTCTCCAGCAAGAATCCGGGGCTGATCCGCAAGTTGCGGTCTATGTCCTCACCGCATTGGGCGAATCTAGTTTGAGCGGCATCGTCGAGCCGGGACGACGGCCCCGCTTCTGTGCGCCGGCCGAGCGTCGGCTGGTCGCAATCACCGCGATGGAGTGGGGCGAATACCCGTGCGGCACATTGCGCGTGCGCTTCACCCACGATGGCGAAGCATGGCCGTCCTGGTTGCGCTCCGAAGCGGCGCGAGTGCGTCTCGCACAATCATGGCCTGCCGAGGCGGCCGTTGCAGAAGGGTCGGTGTCGTTGAGCCGACAATGGTTTCGGCGCCGAGATTTGCCTCCCGGCGCTCAGAACGGCGGCTTGCGCTCGGCTTGCTTCGATGCGCGCCGCCAGGAGATCGTCGGCGACGATCTCGATTTGTCGATCGCTTTAGTCGACTGAAGGCGAAGACCTGAAACGCAGCCCGATCTGGACTGTCGCAGGCGCGCCCGCAAAGCCGTTCACCGGCTCGTATGTTGCATCGAGCGCATTCTCGACAGCCACGTAAAGCTGGGCGCGCTGACTGAAATCGTAGGCGCCCGACAGGCGCACGATTCCATAAGCTGCCGCTTCGCCCTGCCCCAGCGCATACCCGTCATCGCCATAAAGAAAATCCCGCCTCTCACCGACTTCGCGCCATGAAAGCCGGCCGCTGAAGGCGCCGCGGATAAGCTCGGCGGCGGCGAACCAGCCATGCGCCGGCCGGCGCAGCAGGGGGGCCCCGGCCAGCACGTCGGCGGTTTCTGTACGCGTGTACGCGCCGTGCAGGACGATCCACGGATAAGGACGCAAGGATATGCGCGCTTCGCCCATCTCGATCTCGGCGAGGTCAACGTTGTCGTAGGTGAACAGAGGGCCGAAATCGATCATGTCTTCCAGGTCGGTTGTGCGATAGAGAAGTGCGATCTCAACGCCGTCCGCACGCCCGAACGCGGCGAGCGACGCGTCTGCGCCGATCTCCCAGCTTTCGCCGTGTTCGGGCTCCAGATCGGGATTTCCGAAAGAGACGAAGCGCTCGTACAGCGTCGGCGCTCGAAAAGACGTGCCGTACGACGCGTAAAGCCGAGTCGCACGATTAAGCTCGATGGACGCGCCGGTCCGCCACGTCGTATGTGTGCCAAAGCCTTCAAAGTGATCAGCCCGCACGGCTCCTGTAAGTCTTACGCTCCCAACCGCGCCCTGCGTGGTGAGGAACGCGCCCGCTTGCTCCTGCGCACCGACGGTGAAGAAGTTGGGCGGGGAAAAGCCAAAGCCTTGCGCCACAGCGATTTCCTCGCGCTCGGCGAAGACGCCGGCGACAATAGAGACGTTCTGAAGAGCAGCGAGTGCGCCGGCGCGCCAGTCCAGTGTAAGATCGCCGAGGCGACGCTCCCCGGCGAAGCTGTCTGTAACGAGCCCGTTGTCGCGCTGTTCGCGATCTTGCTCCAACGCGCCCAAGGCGGCGCGCAAAGAGAGTCCATCGCGCAGTCGCCATGTCGCGCCCAGCCGCGCCAGCGCCAACGAATTGACGCCGATCTCAAGGTCGGGGTCGTCGGCGCGCAACTCGTTGAAAGAAGCATCGAACAGGAAAGGATCGAAGTCGGCGCGCGCCTCACGGCGGCGGACGAGGAGGTCCAGCGCGAGGTCGTCCCGGAGCGCAAAATCGAACACGCCGGTGAAAGCGCTCATCTCGGCGCCGTCCCGATCGCCCGTGTGTGTGCTCATCCGCGCAGGTATGAGATCGTGCCCTTCGCTGGCATAGGCTTCCGCGGTCAGAGCATAACGCACCGGCCCAAGCGTGCCGTCGATGCCGGCGGCTCCGCTTCGCGTTCGGTCCGACCCGGCCATAAGATCGAGCCGCGCATTCATCGGCCCCGCGCCGCCGTGGCGAGGGATCAGATTTATTGCACCGCCAATGGCATCGGAACCGAAAAGCGCGCTCATTGGCCCCTCGACGACCTCAACGCGCGCCAGGGCGCTGATCTGCTCCTGACCGGCGTCAAATGCCGAGTTCGGCGAGGCCGGGTCGTTGATCCTCAGACCGTCGAACAACACAAGCGTGTGATACGAATTGGCGCCGCTGAGGAAGAGGCTGGCCTGCTGGCCTGCGCTGCCGCCTTGAGCGATGTTCAGCCCAGCAATTTCCTCGATTGCCTGCACAAGCGTCGTCTGGCCGCGCGATAATGCGGTGTCGGCGTCGATGAGGCTCACGTCCGCCGGCAGCTCCCGCGCTGGCGTCGGCACACGCGTAGCGGTGACCACTACGTCGTCGTCGATGTCCTCGGCGTGGGCCTGGGCTGTGAGCAATGAACTGGCGGCAAACAGAGCCGTCCTGACCGGATGGCGCATCGGAGCATCCCCCTCTGTGGCGCGCCTTGTCCCCGGGGGCGCGCGAAACAGCGACATGCGGGGCGCTCACAAGAGCGCAGGGCCGCCCGCGTCGCTGCTGCGGAGAGATCCGGTTCGATCGGCTGGTCCCGGCCGGCGAACGAGCGACGTGCGGCGGCAGGTTTCCTGGCTCGCGGCTCAATCGCGCGTCCGCCGCCTTCCCAGACCCGGGTCAAGTGGCGTGATGGCGGACGCGCTCGCCGCTTACAGTTGCGGGCACAGCCACGGATTTGAGGTTTGAAACCCCGCACCGCGTTCCCATTTTCCGTCCCGGAGGACGACCGTCGCGGCACGACCTTTACCCGCGCTGTATCGGCGCGCCAAGACGTGGCGGGGCTTGACGTTCGCCCAAGTGCGGCTAAAGACCCGCACCTTACGCGCGCTTGGGCTAGGCCCAAGCGCCGACCCAGCTTTGATAGACGCCGGAGAGACAGGACCTCACAATGGCCAAGGAAAAGTTCGAGCGGACCAAGCCGCACTGCAATATCGGCACGATCGGTCACGTCGACCACGGCAAAACAACGCTGACGGCGGCGATCACGATGGTCCTGGCCAAGACCGGCGGCGCGACCGTGCGCAAGTACGACGACATCGATAATGCGCCGGAAGAAAAGGCGCGCGGCATCACGATCAACACGTCGCACGTCGAGTACGAGACGGCGAACCGCCACTACGCCCACGTCGATTGCCCCGGCCACGCCGACTACGTGAAGAACATGATCACGGGTGCGGCGCAGATGGACGG
>CAZIOD010000174.1:1335-3784 GCA_964540785.1 uncultured Terricaulis sp. | reverse complement strand
TCGGCCAATCGAAATTGATGCGCGCGGCGCGCTTGGTCAGTTTTTCGGCGCGCATAAGGGCGGGGAGGGTCATCGCCACGTCGTCCAGCAGCGAGGCGCCGGACGCGGCGCGCTTCTCGGCCTTGAGCGTTTCCCAAGCGACGGTCTGCTCCTCCGCCGTGCGTTCGATCTTCTCATCGAACACGTGCGGATGGCGTTCGATCATTTTGTCGGCGAGCGCTTGGGCGACGTCGGCGAAATCGAACGCGCCAAGCTCTTCGGCCATGCGCGCGTGGAAGGCGACTTGAAAGAGAAGATCGCCGAGTTCTTCCTTGAGCGCCGGCATGTCCTCGCGCTCGATCGCGTCGGCGACTTCGTAGGCTTCTTCGATCGTGTACGGGGCGATGGTTCGGAAATTCTGCTCCACATCCCAGGGGCAGCCGTGCTGCGGGTCGCGCAGCCGCGCCATGACGTCCAGAACGGCCTGTGTGGCAGCCGCGTTGCGGGCTAGGCGACCAGCCTTTTCCTCTTTTCTTTCAACGCCTTCGCCGGACATGCAGTTCTCGCATAAGATAGATTATGGGAAACGATAGATCGACTCAGATCGGATAGTCGCGCGCCCAGCCATCGTATCCCGGTTCGACCCCAGCCGGCAGCCTCGCCTTCAGCGCCGCGTAATCCAGGTCGATGTGCATGTTGGTCAGCAGCGCGTGCGCGGGCTTCACGCGTGCGATCCATTCCAGCGTACGCTCCACATGGGCGTGTGTCGGATGCGGCCGTTCGCGCAGCGCGTCGACGATCCACAACGACAAGCCCTCAAGCGCGGCGAAGGTTTGCGTCGGCATCGCCACCACATCGTTGGAATATGCGACGGGACCGACACGAAAGCCGAGCGAGCGCGACAAGCCATGATCCTGTTCAAGCGGCAGCAGCTCCATGACGCCGCCGGGGCCGTCGACCTTCAGCGGCGCGAGCGGCGAAATATCGCCGGCCACACGAGCGATGGCCGGGTAGCCCGGACCGCTGACGAAGGTGTAGCCGAAGCGGCGCATGAAGGTCTCGCGCGTCGGTTCGTCCAGCCACACCGGGATCCTCTCGCGTTGCTTCAGGAAGAAGGCGCGCACGTCGTCAAAGCCGTGCGTCTGATCGGCGTGGTCGTGGCTCAGCACAATGCCGTCAAGGCGCCTGGCGCCGGCGGCCGCGAGCTGCTGGCGCAACTCGGGCGGGGTGTCGATCAGCACGGTGGTCGCCTCTTCCGCCCGGCTCGTTTCGCCCCGCCATTGCTGCAGCAACAGCCCGCAGCGCGTGCGCCGGTTCTTCGGCTCGTTGGGATCGCACACGCCCCAATCGCCGGTCGCGCGCGGCACGCCGCCGGACGAGCCGCAGCCGAGGACGGTGACGCGCAGCGTGGGCATTAGCTGGGTCTCGCGATGGTTGGAAACAGCCGGAAGAAGTTATCCGCGAGCAGGGCGTTCGCGTCCGTTTCACTCAAGCCGCGCAGCTTCGCGAACGCGCTTTGCACCTCGCGCACATGCGTCGGCTCACAGCGTTGGCCGCGGTAGGGAACGGGGGCCAGATAGGGGCAATCGGTTTCGACGATAACGCGGTCCAATGGGACCTCCCTCGCGACGTCGCGCACGTCATCGGCGTTCTTGAACGTGATGATGCCGGAAAATGAAAAATAAGCGCCGATCTTGAGCGCGCGGCGCGCCAGTTCGGCGCCGCTCGTGTAGCAATGCATAAGGATGGAGAGGGGCCCCTTCCCCGCCTCTTCCTCCAGCAATTCGGCCATGGTCTCGTCCGCCTCGCGCGTGTGGATGATCAGCGTCTTGTCCAACACGCGCGCAGCTTCGGCATGCGCGCGAAACACCTGCACCTGATCTTCCAACGGGCTGAACTTGTAGTGCTGATCGAGGCCGGTTTCCCCTACTCCAACCACCTTCTCGTGGCGCCCCAGCTCGATCAGCCGCGCGGCCGTGAGGTCGAGGTGATCTTTGGCGTAGTGCGGATGGGCGCCGACGCTGGCGTAGATGTCGTTATGCGCTTCGGCGATGGCGATCACTTGCGGAAAATTCTCGATCTTGTCGCAGATGGTGATCATGCGCGCCACGCCCACCTCGCGCGCGCGCGCGATCACGGCGTCGCGGTCTTCCGCGAACGCCTCGTGATGCAGGTTGACGTGGCTGTCGATCAGCATCGCGCGACGCCTTTGTGATCGTTCTGCCTTCTTTGTGTCTTTGTGTTTTTCCTTTCACCACAGAGGCACAAAGAAGGCGCGAAGGACACAACGTTCATCGCGACCTCATAGCGGCAGCGCGATCCAAGATTCCAACGGCGCGCGCGAGCGCGTGGCGCGGATCCATGTCGAGGCCCTCCGCTTCGCTGCGCAGCGTCTCCAGCGCCGACCAGGCTTCCGCCCAAGCTTCACCGCCCTCTTCCACGCCGGCTGCCCGCGTCCATTCTTCCGCCA
>CAZIOD010000174.1:0-1235 GCA_964540785.1 uncultured Terricaulis sp. | reverse complement strand
CGCGAACGGATGGTCGGCAAAATCGCGCCGGGCGCGTGACAAATGAGCAAGAGCACCGAATTGGCCGGTGGTTCTTCCAGCGTCTTCAGGATCGCGTTGGCGGAATTGGCGTTGAGATCGTCCACCGCATCGATAATGGCGACGCGCATGCCGCCTTCGCTCGGCGCCAACGCGAAGAACCGACCAAGCTGGCGCGCATCGTCCACGGCGATTTCGCGCCGCGGTTTGCCGCGATCGTTAAGACCACGGCGCAATACGAAGAGATCTGGATGCGCCAGCGCCGCAATGCGCCGCGCAACCGGATCATCCGGATCGACATCGAGCGGGCGCGGGCCGACGCGCTTGGCGCCCAGCGCAATACGGGCGAAACGATACGCAAGCGTGGCTTTGCCCAAGCCTTTGGCGCCAGCGATCAGCCAGGCGTGGTGCATGCGCCCGCCGCGTAGCGCGTCGAGCAATGCGGCTTCCTGCTCGGCGTGGCCGACGAACCTGTAACTCTCGCGCGGATGCGGCGCTTGCGGCTCCTTGTCGGTCTCGGGAGGCGCTTTCTCAGCTCTCATAAGCGCGCCTCCAACGCGGCGAGCGCTTGGCGCAGCACCGCCTCCGCGCTTTGGCTTGCATCGAGCACGACGCAGCGATCCGGCTCGCGCTTGGCAATAGCAAGGAATTCTTCGCGGACGCGGGCGTGAAAGCTTGTATCCTTTTTCTCAAACCGGTCTTCGCCCAGGTGTTGGCCGCGCGACCGGCCGAGGCCAGCGGCGGGATCGAGATCGAGTACGAGCGTGAGGTGAGGCGCCGGCGCATCGATCAGCGCGTTCAACGTATCGAGTACGTCAGCCTTGAGACCGCCAGCGGCGACCTGATAGGCGCGCGTTGAATCGTAGTAGCGGTCGCACAGCACCCAGGCCCCGCGCGCCAAGGCAGGGCGGATCGTGTGCGTCAGATGGTTGAGCCGCGCCGTCGCAAACAGCAGCGCTTCCTCCAGCGGGCTCCAACGGCCGGCGTCGCCCTCGACCAACAGCTTGCGGATCGCATCCGCGCCCGGGGCGCCGCCGGGCTCACGCGTCAGAACGACATCATGCCCGTGCGCCTGCAAGCCTTCTTCGAGCCCGCGCGCCAAGGTGGACTTGCCCGTTCCTTCACCGCCTTCCAACGTTATGAATTTGCCGGCGATCATAGCCCTATCAAGGGCCGAAGAAGGTCAGGCGCAAGCCTTCCCAGGCGCGGGCGAACCA
>CAZIOD010000173.1:0-3832 GCA_964540785.1 uncultured Terricaulis sp. | reverse complement strand
TTAGCGGCGCGGTCTCCTAAGCGCCCAAATTTGGCCCCGAGCGCCCGCAACTGGTGTTCTCCATGACGGATCGATCGGCGCCATTGTTCAGAACGGCCCGGCACGCGGCGCTCATCGCCGCGGCCGGGTTTTTGCTGGCTCTTCCAGCGGTCGCGCAAACGACGCTGCCCCCGCCTGCATTCGGTACGGCCGATCAGCGCCAAGATCGCATCCAGCAGCTCGAAGAGGCGCTTCGCGAAGCGGAGGGCCGCAACGAGCAGCTGCAGCGCGAGCTGAACGAAGCCAACCGGGAGATCACCCGACTGCGCGGCATGGTGGGCGAACTCGCCGGCGTGAACCAGGAGCTTTCCACAGCGCCAGCCGAGGCGAGCCAACCTGCGCCGGGCGGCGCGGAAACGGCGCCCTCTACGCTGAACGAAGCGCAGCGCCGCGCCACGGGCACGTTGGGGTCGATGCCAGCCAATGCTGCGCCGCCGCCGCCGAGCGATCCCGGCGAGATTTATTCGCGCGCCCGCGAGCAGCTGGTGAACGGCCAGCTTGCAGAAGCGGAAGCGGCGTTCGGGCAATTCCTGCAACACCATCCCGACGCCGAGCAAGCCGCAGACGCTCGCTTCTGGTTCGCTTTCACGCTGCTGGCGCGCAATAATTACGAAGATGCGGCCTCCAATTTCGTCCAGTATTTGCGAGACACCCCGCAAGGCCCGCGCGCGGCCGAAGCGCAAGTGCGTCTCGGCATGGCGCTCATCGGCATGGGCCAGCAACGGCAAGGCTGTGCGGCCTTCTCTTCGCTCACTAGCCGCTACCCGAATGCGCCGCGCAATATTCGCGATTTGGCGACGCGAGAATCCCGCGCCGCTCAGTGCGCCGCGTAAGTCGTTCGTCCTGGCGATGATGCGCCGCGCCGCGTGGCCATGCTCGAGCCGCTGACCGTCGAGCGAATGGCCCGGATCGCGGGCGACCGCGCGATCCTCATCGCCCTGTCCGGCGGCGGCGATTCCGTCGCGCTCCTGCATTTGCTCGCGGAACGCCTCGACGCCGCGCGCCTTCACGCCGCCATTGTCGATCACAAGCTGCGCGAGAGCGCTGCGGCGGAGGCGCAAACAGCCGCAGACATCGCGCGCGCGGCAGGCGTTGAGCCACATCTTTGTTCGCTCGCTTGGCCTGCCGGGGGGAGCCGGGGGCAGGAGGCGGCGCGCGTGTTGCGCTATGCGGCGCTCTGCGCAACGGCGCGAAGGATTGGCGCCGCCGTCATCGCAACGGGCCACACCCGCGATGATCAGGCGGAAACCGTACTGCTGCGCGCCTCACGCGGCTCGGGCTTGCGCGGGCTGGCCGGCATGCGCGCCGTGACGCCGGCGCCGGGTTGGCCGCACGGGCGCGGGCTCTGGCTGGCGCGCCCGTTGCTGCACGCGCGCCGGGCTGAATTGCGCGCCTTTCTGCGCACACGGGGCGCCAGATGGATCGAAGATCCTTCGAATGAGCGCGAGAAGTACGCCCGCGTGCGCGCCCGGCGCGTGCTGGCGGAGCTGCACAAGGATCATGGCCTCGATCCGATGCGCTTTGCGCAGCTTGCCGAAAGGCTTCGGCCCTGGGTCCGCGGCATCGACCAGCAGGCTGCGGCGCTCATCAACTCGGCGGCCTCGTTCGAGGACGCGGATGTCTTTATCGAACGCGTCCGCTGGGCCGGCGATGCGGCGGTCAAACGGCGCGCGCTCGAGGCCTTGATCGTCGCCGCCGCAGGCGCGGAACGCGGCCCCGCGCCGGCGCCGCTCGAACAGCTCGCCGCCGCACTGGAGTCGCCCGGCTTTTCCGGCGCCACGCTTGCAGGTGCGTGGCTGCAGGCTGCCGGTGCGCGCATTGCGGTGCGCCGCGATCCGGGGGCCCTTGCCGGCCGTTCCGACGGCGCCGCAGGGTTACCGCCGCTAGGGCTAGCACCAGGCCAGGAGGCGGTTTGGGACGGGCGCGCGGCGCTGACCGTCGACGAACCCGGTTGGGCGGTCGTGTTCGACGGCCGGGCGCCCGTTCTGCAGCGCGGCGAGGAACGCCGCCCGTTCGCCGCTGCATCGCCGCATTGGCTGCTTAAGGAGCACGTTCAGCACGTCCTGGGATCGGATTAACACGACGAAAACTGGTGAACTTTCCGCTCTCGCGTTCACCCGGCCTTGACCCGCGCCAGGCCAGGGTAAGGGGTGTTCAGCGGGGGCGCTGGTCCCTATCTTGCTGAAGAAAGTGTTTCCGCGCCCCGGATGAGTTGGCGCGCGGCCAAAAGGTCCGTTCATGCCGATCCGTTCTTTGCTCATTTGGGGTGTCGTGGCGCTCGTACTGGTGGTGGCGTTCGCGGCCATGCAGGGCGGAAACAGCGCCACGCGCAACGGCACCGAACTCGCGTATTCGCAATTGCTCGATCGTGTTGCGAGCGGCGAGATCACTCAGGTGACGACGCAAGGCGAAATGCTGATCAGCGAAACGCGCGATCAAAAACATTACGTCACATATTTGCCGACCGGCACGATGTCCAACGTCGTCGAACGGCTTGAGGCGGCCAATGTCGAGGTGAAGACGAAGGCGCCTGCCCGCGGTCCGAGCTTCGGCGACATCCTCTTGGGCATACTGCCGATGCTGCTGCTGATCGGCGCCTGGTTCTTCTTCCTGCGTCAAATGCAGAGCGGCGGACGCGGCGCGATGGGCTTCGGCCGCTCAAAGGCGCGCCTGCTCACCGAAGCCAAGGGCCGCGTGACGTTCGAGGATGTCGCCGGCATTGACGAAGCCAAGGAAGAACTGGGCGAGATCGTCGAGTTCCTGAAGGACCCGGGCAAGTTCCAGCGCCTCGGCGGCAAGATTCCGAAAGGCGCGCTGCTGGTCGGCCCGCCCGGCACCGGTAAGACGCTGCTCGCGCGCGCGATCGCCGGCGAAGCCAACGTGCCGTTCTTCTCCATCTCGGGTTCGGATTTCGTGGAAATGTTCGTTGGCGTCGGCGCCAGCCGCGTGCGCGACATGTTCGAGCAGGCCAAGAAGAATGCGCCCTGCATCATCTTCATCGACGAAATCGATGCAGTGGGGCGTCACCGCGGCGCCGGCCTCGGCGGCGGCAACGACGAACGCGAACAGACGCTCAACCAGCTGCTGGTGGAGATGGACGGCTTCGAGGCCAACGAAGGCATCATCCTGATCGCCGCGACCAACCGCCCCGACGTGCTCGACCCCGCTTTGCTGCGTCCGGGTCGCTTCGATCGCCAGATCGTGGTGCCCAACCCTGATGTGGCCGGCCGCGAAAAGATTCTGCGCGTGCATACGCGCAACGTACCGGTTGCGCAGGGCGTCGACCTCAAGACCATCGCGCGCGGCACGCCCGGCTTCTCCGGCGCCGATCTCGCCAACCTGGTCAACGAAGCGGCTTTGCTTGCGGCGCGGCGCGGCAAGCGGGTCGTGACCACGCGCGAGTTCGAGGACGCGAAGGACAAAGTCATGATGGGCGCCGAGCGGCGCTCCATGGTGATGAGCGAAGACGAAAAGAAGCTGACTGCATGGCACGAGGCGGGCCACGCCATCGTCGCGCTCAACGTGCCGGAATCCGATCCCGTGCACAAAGCCACCATCATCCCGCGCGGCCGCGCGCTGGGCATGGTGATGCAGCTGCCGGAAGGCGACAAATACTCCATGAACTACACCCAGATGACGTCGCGCCTAGCGGTCATGATGGGCGGGCGCGTTGCCGAAGAACTCGTGTTCGGCAAGGAGAAGGTCACCTCCGGCGCCGCCTCGGATATCTCCGCCGCTACGCGCCTTGCGCGCATGATGGTCACGCGCTGGGGCTATTCGGACGAACTCGGCT
>CAZIOD010000172.1:0-3958 GCA_964540785.1 uncultured Terricaulis sp. | reverse complement strand
GCAAGTGCATTTTCACCGGCCAGCCTGGCGTTGAAGAAATCCTGATCGCGCGAGCGTATTGATGAGCAACGGACGCAGCGTCCCCTTCGGTCTCTTCGAGCGCATGCTCGCGGGCCGCTATTTGCGCGCCAAGCGCCAACATGGCGGCGTGGCGCTTATCTCGATCATATCCGTCGTGGCGATCACGCTCGCAGTGATGGCGTTGATCATCACCATGTCGGTCATGAATGGTTTTCGCGAGACGTTGTTGTCGCGCATTCTTGGCGTCAACGGGCACGTCTATGTCGACACGCGCAATCTCGGCGGCGAGGAAATCGCGCGTTTGGCGGCTCTCGCGCGCGAGGCGCCTGATGTGGTTCATGTAACGCCGATCATCAACGCGCAGGGGCTGGCGACCTCCGACGGCATGTCTGCAGGCGTCATTGTGCGCGGCATTCCCCGCGAGGAACTGGAGCAACTGCCCATCGTCATGGGCAGCATCCGCGAGGGCGGCGGGCTGGAAGGTTTCCAGGGCGTCGAGTCGCCGACAATTCTTGTCGGCGATCGTCTTGCAGCCGCACTGGGCGTACGCGAAGGCATGGCGATCTCGATCCTGTCGCCGCAGGGCGCCGCCACACCTTTCGGCCTGACCCCGCGCCGAAAGTCTTTCCTGGTCGGCGGCGTGTTCAGCGTCGGTATGGCGGAGTTCGATTCGGCGTTGATCTATATGCCGCTGGAGCAGGCGCAGATCATGTTCGGGCGCGGCGACGGCGCCGACGAGCTCGAAATCCGCATCCGCGATCCCGATCGCACCGTCGCGACCATGCTTGAACTGCGCTCGCGGCTTGGCCCAAACTATTTCGTCTATGACTGGCGCGCCAAGAGCCAAGGACTGGCTGACGCGCTGGTCGTCGAGCGCAACGTCATGCGCCTTATTCTCATGATCCTGGTCGCCATTGCCGCGCTCAACATTCTCACCGGGCTCATCATGCTGGTGAAGAATAAGAGCCGCGACATCGCCATCCTGCGCACGATGGGCGCCACCAAGGGCGCAGTCCAACGCGTCTTCTTTATGGCCAGTGCGAGCCTCGGGCTGATCGGGTTATCGCTCGGTCTGCTGCTCGGCGTGCTCTTCTGTTTGAATATCGAAGGCATCCAGAATTTTCTCGAGGCGACGACGGGGTTCGATCCGTTCCCGGGCACGGTCTATTCGCTCGAAACTTTGCCAGCGCGCGTGGAATGGAGCGAGGTCGCCATGATCTCCATATTCACAATCGTCGTGACTTTCGGCGCGACGCTCGCCGCCGCATGGTGGGCCTCGCGCCTGGATCCGGTCGAGGCGCTGCGCTATGAATGACGCCGCCACAACAACGAACACGGTCCTCAGCTTGCGTGGCCTCACGCGCCGCTACAAATCCGGCGACGGCGAACTCACCGTCCTGAATGGGGTCGATCTCGACATCGGCGCCGGCGAAGTGGTCGGCCTGATCGGCCCGTCGGGCTCAGGGAAATCATCGCTGCTGCACGCGGCCGGTTTGCTCGAAAGACCAAGCAGCGGTGAAGTCAAAGTCGCGGGCCAGGACGGATGGGGGCTCGGCGACGAGGCGCGCACCGCCATTCGGCGCAACCAGATCGGCTTCGTTTATCAATTTCATCATCTCCTGCCTGAATTCGATGCGGTGCATAACGTAGCCCTGCCGGCGCTCATCGCCGGTCGCCCGCAGCGCGAAGCCTTGGCGGAAGCGGAACGGTTGCTCGGCCTGATGGGCTTGGCCGAGCGCATCCATCACCAGCCGGCGCAGCTTTCCGGCGGCGAACAGCAGCGCGTCGCGGTCGCGCGGGCGATGGTGAACAATCCCGTCCTCATCTTGGCAGACGAGCCCACTGGCAACCTCGACCCCGACACGTCAATTGTCGTCTTCGCCGCGCTTACCGACCTTGTCCGCAAGGAAGGCGCGGCCGCGCTGATCGCCACGCACAATCTGGAGTTGGCGAAATATATGGATCGTGTCATGGCGCTCGATCACGGCAGGCTGGTGCGCCGGACTTAGACGCGAATCTGGCGCCATTCCCGCTCGCGCCTGACTGACGAATCGGCCTTCAGGCGGTTACATTCTGCGAGTGACGCCCTTCATCCACCTCCGCGCCAGATCGGCCTATTCGCTGCTGCAATCGGCTGCGCAAATCAAAACGTTGGTGCAGCTGGCTGTGCAGCATGAGATGCCCGCCTTGGGCGTAGCTGACTCCAACAATCTGTTCGGGGCGCTGGAATTCTCGGAATCGGCCGCCGAGGCCGGCGTGCAGCCGATCGTCGGCTTGGCCTTGGACGTGAAGGGCGAGGACGGCGTTGACGGGACGCTGGCGCTCTTAGCGCAAAACGGCGCCGGTTACGCCAACCTGATGCGGCTCTCCAGCGCCGCGTTCCTGGATACGGCCAGCCATGAAGAACCGCACGTCGCGTTCGAGCGCGTTCTTGCACACAGCGAAGGGTTGATCGCGCTCACGGGCGGAGGCGAGGGCGCATTCGCGCAGCTCGTCGCCGATGGCAAAAGCGACGTTGCGGCGAGCGGCCTGAAGCAACTCGCGGCGGCGTTCCATAATCGCCTGTATGTCGAACTCCATCGCCATGGCGAGCTGATTGAAGTGGAGACCGAAGGCCCGCTGATCGAGCTGGCTTATGAACTCGGATTGCCGCTGGTCGCGGTGAACGACATTCGTTTCGACACGCGCGCCAAGCACGGCGCGCACGATGCGCTCATGTGCATTGCGGCGTCTTCTTATCTCGGCGAAGTGGATCGCCCGCGCGTGACCGCCGAGCATTACTTCAAGAGCGCCGCGGAAATGACCGAGCTGTTCTCCGATTTGCCGGAGGCGATCGAGAACACGACGGAGATCGCGCGGCGCTGCGCCTTCCGTGTCGAAAAGCGCAAGCCCATCTTGCCGCGCTTCGACACCAAGCGCGGACGCGACGAAGCAGCGGAGCTGAAGGCGCAGGCCGAAGCGGGTCTCAAGGCCCGGCTCGACGCATTGGGCGACCGCTTAGCCGCACCGCGCGAGGAATATCAAAAACGCCTGACCTACGAACTCGGCATCATCACGCAGATGCAGTTCCCCGGGTACTTCCTGATCGTGTCGGACTTCATCAAGTGGGCCAAGGCGAACGATATCCCGGTTGGCCCGGGCCGCGGCTCCGGCGCCGGCTCGGTTGTGGCTTGGGCGCTGACCATCACCGATCTCGATCCGCTGCGCTGGGGCCTGTTGTTCGAGCGCTTCCTCAATCCCGAGCGCGTGTCGATGCCCGACTTCGACATCGACTTTTGCCAGGAGCGCCGGGGCGAAGTCATCGAATACGTCAAGAACAAGTACGGCGCCGATCGCGTCGCGCAGATCATCACGTTCGGCACGCTGCAGGCGCGCGCCGTGCTGCGCGACGTCGGGCGCGTGATGCAGTTGCCGTTCGGCCAGGTCGACAAGCTCGCCAAGCTCGTCCCGGCCAATCCGGCAAATCCTGTCACGCTGGCCCAGGCCATGGAGATCGAGCCCAAGCTCAGCGAAGCGCGCAAGAACGAGGCCGAAGTTCGCGAGCTGATCGATACGGCGCTGGAGCTTGAGGGCCTCTACCGCAACGCGTCGACGCACGCGGCCGGCGTGGTCATCGGCGACCGTCCGTTGCAGGACCTGGTCGCCCTTTATCGCGATCCGCGTTCGGACATGCCCGCCACCCAGTTCAACATGAAATGGGTGGAGCAGGCGGGCCTCGTGAAGTTCGACTTCCTCGGCCTCAAGACCCTGGACGTCATCGATCGCGCGGTGAAGTTCGTGAAAGCGCGCGGCATAGAGGTCGATCTCAACGATCCGCGCTACGACGACGAAGCGACCTACAAGCTGATGCAGTCAGGCCTGACCTTCGGCGTGTTCCAGCTCGAAGGCCAGGGCATGCGCGACACGCTGCGCAAGGTGAAGCCGACATGCCTTGAAG
>CAZIOD010000171.1:0-4195 GCA_964540785.1 uncultured Terricaulis sp. | reverse complement strand
CCGAGATCACGCTGACGGGCGCCCGCCAGCATGCGCGGCGCAATGGGATAGCGCGCAAACGCAGCGCGATTGGCTTCGGCCGCGGTTTCAAGTCCGGCCGACCCTGCCGTGTACGCCCACGCCTCCGGCGTCATTTTTTCCTGCGCCGCGCGCTCCAGGCCCGCGAAGCTTGTGGGTATCTCGGGTTTCGTTCCACCCAACCCGCGCAAATAGATCGCGCCCTGGATTTCGGGGCCGAAACTGCGCGCTGCATCAGACATGGCTAACTCACGTTTACGATTTTACGCGCCATTAACACGGCGCCGCCTTTGATCGACACTGCAAAGTCGTGGGCGATTCTCGAATCTTTCGGTTTCGGCCACAGGGGTTGGGCGTGAGCCGCGGACGCGCGGCAAGATCGCGGCGAGGGCAACATGAGCGGCGCGCAAAGCTGGAGCGTAAAGGGCATCGACCCTAAAGTGCGAGAAGCGGCGCGCGAAGCGGCGGCGCGACAAGGCATGAGCTTGGGAGAATATCTGAGCCATGCGCTCGCCGGACATCAGCCTGGCGCCGGCGGTTCGGGCGGTTCGCCTGCGCAAACCGCGCCCCAACCGCCACGTCCGCGTTCCGCGCGCTATCTTTCCCAGGACATTGAGAGCGACGACGATTGGTCGGTCGCGCCGCGCACGGTCGATCCGACGCGCCTTGCCCAGCGCATTGAATCGATCGAGCGGCGCACGCAGCTCGCGGTCACCGGGCTCGATCGCGCCGTCTCCACCATCGACCGTTCCGTGCTCGGGCTTGCAGCGCGCATCGAAGACGCTGAAGCGGCGTCCGTCGAAGCCGGCGAGCGCATCGCCGAAGCGCTGGAACAATTCCGCGCCGCCGGCGAGACCCTGTCGGGCAAGCTGCAGCGCGCTGAAGAGCAAGCGGCGCAAACCAAGGCGGCGTTCGACGGCGCCAAGGATGAGCTTGGCGAGGTCAAGCAACGGCTCGAACACCAAGTCAGCGTCGCCGAGGAAGTTGCACGCCGCGCCGAAGCGGCGGCCACCTACCTGACGCAGGAAATGGAAGGCCGTGACAGCGCGCTGCAGCAGACTCTGGCCGAAGCGCGCGCTGTCGCCGAGGAAGCCGCGCGCCAGGCCAACGAAGCCTCGGCCGACGCCGTCTCCGAATTGCGCCGCTTGCAGGAAGAGCTGAGCGAACGGCTGACGGAAACGGAAACCTCCACGCGCCGCGCCATCGAGACCGCTGTGGTCGAAGTCCAGACCGGCGCGCGCGAGGCGCTGCTGGAAGAAGTCGCGCGTCTTGAAAGCGAGATCGTCAAGCGCGTCGGTTCGGTTGAGGATTTGCGCGGCGAGCACGCGGCGCTGATCGCGCGCATCGAGCGGGCCGAACACGGCGCGCGCGAGACCACGGCGGGCCTGCGCCAGGCGGCGGGCGCGGCCATCGCCGACCTGCGCAATTCCCAGCTCACGCTGGCCGCGCGTTTGAAGCAAATCGAAGACGTCGCCGGCGCGGGCGGCGTTATCGATGTCTCCGATCTGCGCCAGCAGCAGCAGGATATCGCCGAGCGTCTCGCCGCGCTTGAATCGAAAAACGACGCCAGCCCCGTCGCCGACGCGCTGGCCGCGTTCGAGCGGCGTCTGGCGCTGGTGGAAGGCGGCGACGGCAAATTCGCCGAAGTCGACGGCGCGGTGAAAACGCTGGACCAGGCGCTCGATCGCCTCTCGCAGCGCATCGCCGAAACCGAGACCACCGCCAACACCGCGATCCGCACGCTCGAAGAAACCGTCTCCTCGCTCGGCGCGCGCATCGAGGACGCGGGCGCAGCGCCGGAAACCGAGGCTGTGCGCGCCCTCTTGGAGCAGCGCCTCGACACCATGGCGCAATCGGTCAGCCAGATGGTCGGCGAAGCGCGCGTGGAATTGCAGACGCAATTGCAGGCCGCGCTCGAAGGCGTGGCCGGCGAGGGTCTCGAAGGCGCGCTGGCCGACGTCAATCGCCGTCTGGCCGCGGCCGAACGGCGCCAGGCGCAGACCATCGAAGCCATTTCGCTGGAAATCCGGCGCATGTCGGAAACGGTCGACAAGCGCCTGCGCGCGGTGGAAACGCGCAACGACGACGCCGCCGGCGCTGCGGTGCGCGAAGAGCTCTCGAAAATGGCGACCACGCTGGAGCAGCGCTTCGACGAGATCGAACGGCGCGAGGCGGCCGCGTTCGACCGCATGGGCCTCGAAGTCGGGCGCCTCTCCGAGCGCCTGGAAGAGCGCGTCGGGGCGGTGGAGACGCGCAGCGCCCAGGCCATCGAGCAGGTGGGCGAGCAAGTCGCGCGCATGGCCGACCGCTTCAACCAGCGCCAGGACGCGCTTGCGCGCGATCTCGGCGAGCGCATGCTGGACAGCGAAGAGCGCTCCACTGCGCGCGTCAGCGACGCCATCAACTCGATCATGCAGCGCTTGGCCGAAGTGGAAGAACATTCCGCCGAAGCCATTGCGCCGGTGCAGAAGGCGGTCTCCAGCGTCGCCACCAAGCTGCAGGAATACGAAAGCGGGCGCGAGGCCAGCCCGGCTGCGGCGATGCCGACCCCGGCGCGCCGCTACGACGACTTTCCCATGTTCGAGGACAGCGTCGAGGACGCGCCCGCCGACCCAGCGCCCGCGCCAGCGCCTTACGTGTCGCCGGCCGACGCCGCCCAGCCGCTGCGCGCCGGCCCCTTGCCGCCCGTCATGCCGCCCGCGCCGGAGGACATCTATTTCGCCGAGGACGACATCGACGATCTTCTGGCCGATGACGACGACACCGCCCCGGTCAAGACCGCCGACGCGCCGGCCTCGCCCTTCGAGGCCGATTTCGGCGCGCCTGCGCAGAGCCCGTTCGCCAACGCCGCCGAAGACGATTTCGCCGACGACTTCAAGCCGATCGAGCTTGCGCCCGAAGACGATCTGCTGATCGACGATCCCACCCTGGACGAAACCGGCGCGCTCGGCGCAGCCGCGCCCCCGCCGGCCGACGACGATCCCTTCTGGTCGCCGGAAATCACCGGCGAGCTGCCCCCGCTCCACGACGCGCCGGCGCTCGACGACACCGTCATCGCCGCGCCGCAGCCCGAGCCGGACGCCACCCGCCTCACCGAGCCCCCGCCCGGCAAGAACGATTACCTCGCCCAGGCGCGCAAAGCCGCCCAGGCGCAGGCGCAAGCCAAGCCGAAGGGCGCCGAGCCCGGGCTTACGCCCAAGCTCAGCCTGCGCGGCTCGAGCCGCATCGTGCTGTGGGGCGCAGCCAGCCTGCTCGCGGCCATGGTGGTCGGCGGCGCCTGGTACATGAACCAGGGCGAAGACGCCGCCGCGCCCTCCGCCCCGGTCCAGCCCGAACCGCAAGCCGCCCCCGGCAGCGACCCCAACGCGCCCTTCGCCGCGCCGGTTGACGATCCCTTCGCGCAGGCGCCCGCCGAGGGCCTGGCGCCCGACGCCGCCGAGGCCGCGCCCATTGCGCAGACCACGCCGGGCGCCGGTCCCATCACCGCCGGGCCGCTGCCCGCGCGCAATCAATCGCTGGAAGCGGCCGCGCAGGCCGGCAATCTCACTGCGCAATACGAGCTTGGCTTGCAGCGCCTCGCCGCCAACCGGACCCAGGAGGGCGTGGCGCTGCTGCGCGGCGCGGCCGAGCGCGGCTTCGCCATGGCGCAATATCGCCTCGCCAAAATTTACGAGCGCGGCGAAGGCGCGCCCGCCGATCTCGCGCTCGCGCGGCAATGGACCGAGCGCGCCGCCGCCGGAGGCAATCGCCGCGCCATGCACGATCTCGGCGTCTTCTTCGCCCGCGGCGAAGGCGCCCCGCTCGACGAAGCGGCCGCCTTCCGCTGGTTCAGGCAAGCCGCCGAACTCGGCGTCGCCGACAGCCAGTACAATCTCGGCGTCCTTTACCAGCAGGGCCGCGGCGTCAACGCGAGCGCGTCCGAAGCCCTGTTCTGGTTCATGGTCGCCGCGCGTCAGGGCGACAGCGACGCCGGCGCCCGCGCCGCCGCGCTCGAACGCCAGCTGCAGCCCAACCAGGTCGAACAGGCCCGCGCCCGCGCGCAAGCCTTCCGCCCGCGCGCCGCCAGCGCCGTCGCCAATGGCGACTTCGGCGCCAGACCCTGGGCGCAACGCTCCGGCGCCTAACCTGCACACGTCCCCCTCTCCCTTGCGGAGAGGGGGTCAGGGGGTGAGGGGCG
>CAZIOD010000170.1:0-4206 GCA_964540785.1 uncultured Terricaulis sp. | reverse complement strand
CGTCCTTGGTCACCGGCATCGACTCGCCCGTCACCAGCGATTCATCGATGGCGACGCGGCCTTCCAGAATCTCTCCATCGACCGGTATTTTCTCGCCCGGCCGCACACGCAGGCGATCGCCGACATGGATGTGGCCGACATGCACGTCTTCGTCGGTCCCATCGTCGCGCACGCGGCGCGCGGTTTTCGGCGCGAGATCGAGCAGGGCGCGAATAGCGCCGGATGTGCCTTCTCTCGCGCGCAGCTCCAACACTTGGCCGAGCAACACGAGAACGGTGATGACCGCCGCGGCTTCGAAATAGACCGCGACCGCGCCATGCTCATCTCGGAAACCGGCCGGGAAAATGCCGGGCGCGAGCACCGCAACGGCGCTGTAGAGATACGCAACGCCCGTACCCATCGCGATCAGCGTGAACATGTTGAGGCTGCGGTTCACGACCGAGGCCCAACCCCGCTGGAAGAACGGCCAGCCGGCCCACAGCACGACCGGGGTCGCCAGCACGAACTGAATCCAATTGCCGAGCTGCGGGGAAACAAGCTGAAGCCCGAACAGGTGTTGACCCATATCGAGCATGAAGATTGGCGCGGTGAGGACAAGGCCGATCCAGAATCGCCGGCTCATATCCTTGAGTTCGGGATTCCCAGTATCCTCGGCGCTCGGCGTCATCGGTTCGAGCGCCATGCCGCAGATCGGGCACGAGCCGGGACCGTCGCGCACGATCTCGGGATGCATCGGGCAGGTCCATTGCGACCCGGGCGCGGCCTTCACCGGCGTTGTCGTGGCTTGATGATGGTGATGGGCGTGCGCATCGCCGTGGCGATGGCGGCAGGCGCCGGCCTTTTCTTCGTGCGCAGGCGCGCCGTGTTCGTCGCTCATCGTTCGCTCCGGCCGAGAAGTTCGATCAGCTCTTCGGCTTTCTTGCGTTGTTCAGCGGCGTTGCCCGAGATGATCGCGTCCTCGATGCAGTGGGTGAGGTGGTCCTTCAGCAGCCCTTGCTCGACTTTCGCCAGCGCGGCGCGAAGAGCGCGGAGCTGGGTCAGCACGTCGAGGCAGTAGCGATCGTCCTCAATCATCTTGGAGACGCCGCGGACCTGGCCTTCGATCCGCGCCAGGCGCTTGAGCAGATGGGTTCGGTCGTGCATCAGCCTCACATATACCCCATAGGGGTATAATCAAGAGCTCCTTTCGAGGCGTCGCCTCCGCCCAGCCCAGGGTTGACGCGGGACGCGACGCAGCGTCTTGGGGACCGCAACATCCGTCTCTCCAGCGAAAACCGCCGATGAGCACCGAAACAGATCCGGCGGAACAGACGCGCGTCGCACCGCCCTCCGAAGACAGCAACTTCATCGCGCGTGTAATAGGCGCGGCTGGCGATCACGATGCGCCCTTGCTGCGTCAGCTGCTGGCGAGCCTTGCGCCGCCTGACCTGGCTGACGTGGTCGAGCATGTTCCGCTGGAGACAGCCAGCACGATCGCACGGCTGATCGGGCGCGAACTGCCCGTCGAGTTCCTCGCAGACCTCAGCTGGGAGCGGCGTGAAGACGTACTGCCCGAACTGCCGGCCGACTATGTCGGAAGGGCATTGGGCGAACTGGCCACCGACGACGCCGCGGCCGTCGCCGCCGACATCGACGAAAAGCAGCTGGGCCAGGTGCTTGCCGCCGCAGACGAAGACACGCGCCTAGCCGTCGAGGAAGCGCTCTCGTTCGAGGAGGAAACCGCCGGGCGCTTGATGCAGCGGGAATACGTCGCTGCGCCCGAAGGGGCCAATGTCGGCGACGTTATCGACCGCCTCCGCGCCGAAGCGGCCGAGCTGCCGGATGAGTTCTTCGAAATCTATATTGTTGACGCCGCGATGCGTCCGATAGGCGCCGTACGCGTTTCAAGCCTGCTGCGATCGCGGCGCGAGACGCCGCTCAAAGCCATCATGCGCTCTCCGCTTATTCTGATCCGTCCGGAGATGGACCAGGAGGAAGTCGCTCAGACCTTTCAGAAATATCACATGGCCTCGGCGCCGGTGGTCGACGAGGCCGGGCGCCTCACCGGCATGGTGACAGTGGACGACATCGTCGACGTCATCAGCGAAGAGAGCGAGGAGGATTTGTTGCGTCTGGCTGGCGTCAGCGACGCCGCGCAAACCGACACCGTGTTGCGTTCGGTGCAGGCGCGCGCGCCGTGGCTCATGGTCAATCTCGGCACCGCTGTGGTGGCGTCCGCTGTGATCAGCGCCTTCGAGGGCTCCATCGATCAACTGGTGGTGCTCGCCATCCTGATGCCGATCGTCGCCTCGATGGGCGGCAACGCCGGCACCCAGGCGCTAGCGGTGGCCGTTCGCGCCATCGCCGCCAGGGATCTCACCGAGTCCAACGCTGGCCGCTACATCATGCGCGAAGTCATGACGGCGATTTCGAATGGGCTCATTTTCGCGCTCGTGCTGGCGATAGTGGTGTTGCTCTGGTTTCAGAATGCGCTGCTGTCGCTCGCGATTGCGCTTGCCGTAGTTATCACATTCGCCTGCGCCGGGCTGGCCGGCATTCTCGTGCCGCTGGCCTTGCGCCGCGCGGGGGCAGACCCAGCCGTTTCGTCTTCTGTGTTCGTCACCTTCGTCACGGACGTTATGGGTTTCTTGGCTTTTCTCGGCCTCGCCACCGTCATCCTGCTCAGCTGAAGCGCGTTCAGGAGCGGACGGGTTAACGCGGCGCACAGCTGATCCACGATCCCCGCGCAGGCGCGCCCGTGGCGCCGCACTTGCCTCGCAGGCGAAATCCACCGCCCCGGCAGCCCAAATCGGGACGCTGGCCAAAGAATTTTCGCCCGAAAGGCACGCCTGATGACGAATGCTATCTCCGCCCACGGCCTCGCGCTGATTCAGCATTACGAAGGCTTCCGCGCCGAGCCGACCCGGCTGCCGGATGGCAATTGGGTCATCGGCTTCAACCATATCCGCCTCGGCGAACCGGGCGAGCCGGTAAGTGAGAACGAAGCCGCTGAGCTGCTTGCGCTCGACCTCGCCCCTTATGAGAAGCTGGTGAACGGGTGCGTCACTCAACCTCTGCAGCAGGCGCAGTTCGATGCGCTTGTGTCCTTCGCATTCTCCGTTGGCGCGGAAGCGTTCGAGCAGAGCCAAGTGTTGCGCCGGGTAAATTCCGGCGACTTTGTCGCGGCCGCCTGCGCGATCGACGCCTGGCGCAAGGCAGACGTCGGCGGCGAAAGCGTTATCGTCGACACGCTCGTGCGCCGGCGCGCCGCCGAAAAGGCGCTGTTCCTGCGCGACATGGCCAACGAGGCGGCGCCCTCCGTCGTCGTGCGCGCTAAGCTCGATTATGCCGCTTCGGTACTGGGCGCGCCGGTCAAGTACGCGCCTGTCCCCGCAGTGCAGCATGCGCCTGAGCCTCAGCCGAAAGCTGCGCCCGCGCAGCGCCTCACCGATATTTTGAAGTCCGAGCCTGAGACGGAAGCGCTATTACTGACCCAACTTGCCTCCGACGATGCGGCGGACGAGGAGGGCGAGATCGCAACCGCCCACGCTAAGCCTGTCGCGCGTTCTCTCGATCACGTGCGTGAAGCTACCCGCACGGCGTTCGAAGCTGCTGAAGCCAGGCGCCGGCAACGCAAACGCTTCTTCTTTTTCGGGGCGCCGGACCGCGCCGACAGGATCGAACCGGCCGCGATGGAGGTGCAAGTCGACCGGCGCCTGCGCAGCATGCGCGCGATGGGGGATCAGCCGCGCATGGCCCTGCCGGACTGGGCGCCGTCAATGGAGAACGCGGGCCTCGCCGCTTTGCTTGTCTTCGGTGTCGGCCTGGTTGCGCTCGGGGCCTCGCTGTTGGTCGATAGCGCCGGCGATCTCGTCTCGATTGCCGCAGCCGCTGCGCTTATTACGCCCGGCCTCGCCGCCACGTTGATGGCCGGTTTTGGCTTTTGGCGTGGCCAGGGACAACCGGCCGCAGCCTGATCTTTTTCTTCTGCTGGTGAGCCTTCGAGGGGCGGGAGCAATCCCGCCCCTCGTTCATTTTACAGCGCGCAGCCCAGGCTGCAGACAATCGAAAGGCCGCACCGTTGCCGGCGCGGCCTTTCCATTGTCAGTCCCTGTGGGCCGACGGCTAAGCGGCAGCTCCCAACGAGCTTACGCTCGAGGTGATCCGCGCCTTCCGAAAAGCCCCTGACGGGTGACAATGAGACATGGATCACCTCCTTTCTTAAAA
>CAZIOD010000169.1:0-4224 GCA_964540785.1 uncultured Terricaulis sp. | reverse complement strand
TTGCCGTCAGACATGCAGTCGCGTCGCCAATCCTAAATTTGCCGTCACACAAGAGGCGGTTGAGTTCAAACGTCGTTCTGCCCGGCGCGTCGCCGGATCTTCATGGACCCGGCATCCGCGTCGCCCAGTCCCCACTGCACAGAGCGCCAGGAATCGGGCCAAGAGCTCGGAACGATGGCGCGGAATCCCGCGAGACGGCCAATTTCCGCCGCCCAGCCCGTCGCCAAGCGCTCTTGAAGCAGGCAAGCGTGTATCACACGTTCCCGCCCCAGCGCCACGCCCAAATCCGCCGCGTCAAAACACCCGACCGCCGGCAGCGGCGCGTTCCATAAGCCTATATGGAGACGCATCAGCTTTTCGCGACCCTCCGGCGCGCCATCGGCTGCTTCGATCAGCATCAGCGCCGTGCGGGCGCGAATCGCGCCCTCCACCTGCCCCGCCCCAATCGCGACAGCGCCGGCGCGGCGCATCAGCCCCAATTGATCAAGACAGCGCCGCGCCAGCAGACGTTCGGTTTGATCGGCCAAATCTGCCGCGGCGCGGGCCTCGCACTTGAATGCGCGGGCGAACGCCTGCTTGCGGGCAGCAAGCTCCACGCGCGTCCGATCCGCGCGCACCCAGGCGCCGCGGCCCGGCAGCTTCGCGGCGACGTCCGGCACGACGGTACCGTCCGGCGCCAGCGCGAACCGAACCAGTCGGGCGTCTGGCAAGCTCTCGTGACTGACGATGCAGCGCCGCTCTCGTCCGCGGCGCTGGCGCTCAGCTGCGATCTGGGAAGACGCTGGCGATATCGTCATCGGCGCCTCCCTCTTCTTCGACCGCCTCTTCTTCAGGCGGCGGACTGATCCAGCCTGCGGCGATGCGTGCATTGAGGATCAGGGCGTCCGCCTGTTCTTGCGTCAGCTGGAACTCTTCCAGCAGACCCGGCTCGCGCACACGCTCCCCGTTCTTGGTCTCGAACCAGCCACGCAATTCTTCGCCAGTGAGTCCGGCGAAATCTTCGAGCGACTTGATCTCCTTTTCCCCGAGCGCCACCAGCATCTGAAGCGACGTCAGTGAACGGCCGAAGCCCGGCGCATTCATCAGCGCATCTTCGACCCCGAGGTCCTGACGCTTGGCGTCCAGCTCGGCAATCTGCCGTTCGAGATACTCGCGCGCGCGCGCCTGCAATTCATCGGCGATCTCATCGTTGAGACCTTCGATGGACGCGAGTTCGATTTGATCGACGTAAGCGATTTCCTCGATGGACTCGAAGCCTTCCGAGGCCAGCAGCTGGGCGAACATTTCGTCCACTTCCAGCGCCTTGATGAACAGTTCGCTGCGCGCGGCGAACTCTTTCTGCCGGCGTTCGGATTCCTCCGCTTCAGTGAGGATGTCGATCGACCAGCCCGTCAGCTGCGAAGCCAGCCGCACATTCTGGCCGCGCCGTCCGATAGCCAGCGACAGTTGCGGTTCGGCGACGACGACTTCGACCCGCGCCTCTTCCGGGTCGAGCACAACCTTGGAGACTTCCGCCGGCTGCAGCGCGTTGACGATGAAGGTGGCCGGATCGGGCGACCAAGGGATGATGTCGATCTTCTCGCCCTGCAATTCGCCCACGACCGCCTGCACGCGGGCGCCGCGCATGCCGACGCAGGCGCCCACCGGGTCGATCGAGCTGTCGTGCGACAGCACGGCGATTTTCGCGCGTGAGCCCGGATCGCGCGCCGCGGCCTTAATCTCGATTACGCCCTCATAGACCTCCGGCACTTCCTGCGCGAACAAGCGGGCCATGAACTCCGGCTTGGCGCGCGAGAGGAAAATCTGCGGCCCCTTGGTCTCGCGGCGCACATCATAGATGTAGGCGCGCGTGCGGTCCCCCACGCGCAGGTTTTCGCGCGGAATCGACTCGGACTTGCGGATGACGCCTTCGGCGCGGCCCAAGTCGACGATTACATTGTAGAATTCGACGCGCTTGACGACACCGTTGATGATCTCGCCGACGCGATCCTTGTACTCGCCATACTGGCGTTCGCGCTCGGCCTCACGCACTTCGTGATTGATGACTTGCTTGGCGGTTTGCGCGGCGACACGGCCGAACTCGATCGGCGGCAGGCCTTCGACATATTCCTTGCCGACGAACGCCTCCGGATCGGTCTTCTTCGCGACATCGATCATGATGTCGGTCGAGGGATTGAACGGCCGCGTTTCCGGATCGAGCATCGTGTCGTCGACCACCGTCATCACCCGCGTCAGCTCCATCTCGCCCGTGCCCGGATCGATAGCGGCGCGGATGTCGTGCTCGGCGCCATAGCGCGATCGGGCGGCTTTCTGCAGCGCGTGCTCCATCGCCTGGATCACGATCTCCTTCTCGATCGACTTCTCGCGCGCGACCGCGTCGGCGATCTGCAGGATTTCCAGCCGGTTTGCAGAAATGCCCGTGCTCATGACTAACTCTTCCCTTTCAAGCTCTAGCGCCCCGCTCCCCCTCGATGGGGAAGCTGTCACGCGGAGCGTGACTGAGGGGGCGATCGCACTGCCTTTTCCAACTGAGCCTCGTGAGGCTCGTGCTTCATTACTTGTGCCCTCACCCCACCCGCGCCCTGCGGGCGACACCCTCCCAACGAGGGCAGGGTCGAAAGCGCTTATCCTTCCTTCGTTTCGTTGCCTTCGTTCGCGTCAACGGCTTCCGCCTGCCGCGCGCGTCTTAAGTCTTCCTCGATCAGCTTGTCGGTCAGCACCAGGCGCGCATCCGACAGCTGCGCAAAGTTCAGCCGTACTTCACCGCCCTCGGCGACAAGCACGATCTCATCGCCGTCCACCGCCTCGATCCGGCCCTTCCAGCGCCGGCGGCCGTCGATCATCGCCGCGGTTTCGAGCTTGGCCTCATGGCCGATGAAGCGCTGAAAATCCTCCAGGCTCATCAGCGGACGATCTATGCCGGGCGAGGAAATCTCCAAGTCGTATTCGCCCTGGATCGGGTCCTCGAGGTCGAACACCGGCGACAGCGCGCGCGACAAGCGCGAGCAATCGTCCACGCTCATCTGCGCATCCGCCAGCCGCTCGGCCATAATTTGCAGGCGTTTGCGGCGATTGCCTGAGAGGCGCACGCGAACGATGCGAAAGCCCAGCTCCTTGGCCGTCGGCTCGATCAGCGCGATCACGCGCTCTTCGACGGGGTTGGTGGCTCTCATCTTTGCACCTCCCCCCTTTCGGGGGAGGTGGCCGCGCAGCGGCCGGAGGGGGGGCGATCGACCGGATGCGGTAGCGCAAGTTCTGATACAGGCGCGAAAGCTTCACGCCCCCCACCCCCTGCCCCCGCCCCGCCTCGGGATCGCTTCGCGATCCCGCTGACTTTCAAGCCGCCGGCCGCGAAGCGGCCGGTGGGGGGCGGGAGAGTCGTGCGGAAACGCCGTCGCCTCAAACCCAACTCCAAACAAAAAGCGGCGGCCCCGGGGCCGCCGCTCACACCCTCATCGAGGGCATCAGCGATGTCTTGGATGTGGATATAGCGGGTCTTTGCCCCTGCGCCAAGCCCCCAACGCGGGGAGTCCGCTTCTGGCCCAATCCGGACAGTCGAACTAAGCTCAAATCGGCGGCGCGTAGCTCAGTCGGGATAGAGCGCCGGTGCAAACCGGAGGTCGCCCATTCGACTCGGGCCCGTCGCCAACGTCTGTTCCTGGGCCCGGAACGGTCATTGCGACGTTGGACGAGCGTGCGAGACAGGATGGATCATGCTGAAGGCCGTTTTGGTGATTGCATGTCTCGCGTCGGTGATGACGCAGGCTGGCGCGACAGAACCTCCCAATACGCTCACCTCGGTGGGGGAGCTTTCGTCTATGTGCACGGCAGCGGGGACAACGACCCAAGAGGCGCGAGACAGATCGGCGCTGATTTGCTGGGGCTACATGAGGGGGGTTCTGGGCTCGTACGCAGAGCTGCGGGATGAAGCGACCGAGCGGCGCATCTGCATCCCGACCGGTATCGACGACCTGGGTCTAGCCAACACGTTCTTGGCATGGACGTCTCGCAATCCTGAAAGCCGGGGCCTGCCCGCCGCACGCGGAGTGTACTTGGCATTGAGCGAAGCGTTTCCCTGCTCTCAATAGGCGTCTGCTTTCGGCGATTAGCGGACTCTCGGTCTGCCACGCCCGCCGAGCATGGCAAAAAAATCTATCCTACAGCGCCAGAGCTGGCGGATAATGGCTCCATCGCTCCGCTGGAGGGCAGTTGGCCAATGTTCAC
>CAZIOD010000168.1:0-4320 GCA_964540785.1 uncultured Terricaulis sp. | reverse complement strand
ATGACGCCCGCGCGCGCGGCGATGGCGCGGCGCTCGAGGTCGCACGCGCCGGCCCGGCACACCGGGCAGACGCCATTGTAGAGGATCTCGATGGGCGTGCTGTTCACGGCGCGAGTGTGCCGAAACACAACAATCCCGCAATGGGACGCGCCGACGCTATCTGCTGGCAGCCTCTGTTCCACCAGGAGGTTGGCGCTGCGGGCAAATGCACTAGACTGCCCCGAGGAGTCCCAAGCCAGAGGTCAGCATGCCTGCATCGCACCAAGCGCTCATCGCCGCCGCCGCGTGTTTCGGCGCGCTCGCCGTCTCTGCCCTGCTTATCACTCCAGCCCCGGCGCAGACGAGCGGCGCGGCGCTCGCCGAAGGGGCCGGCCGCGAGGTGGTGCAGGCCCAGTGCAGCTCCTGTCACAACATGAATCAGATCACCCGCAGCAGCGGTTATTCGCGCGCGCACTGGGATGAACTGATTGCGACCATGGTCGATCTGCCGCCGGAGCAGAAGGATGCAGTGCTCGATTATCTCGCACAGCACTACCCCGCTTCGTACAATCCACGGCCTTCGCGGGTCGTCGAAGGACCGCTCGACATCTCCTTCCGTGAGTGGGTGGCGCCGCAGCTCGGTCAGCGGGCGCGCGATCCGGTCGAGGCGCCGGACGGAACGATCTGGTACGTGGGCCAGCGCGCCAACACGATCGGGCGCATCGATCCTGAGACAAATCAGATCCGCGAATGGCTGCTGCCGGCGCGCGCGCTGCCGCACAGCGTCAATGTCGATGCTCAAGGGCGCGTCTGGTACATGGGCAACGGCAACGGCACGATCGGCCTGTTCGACCCGGCGACCGGAGAAGCCACCGAGTATCGCATGCCAGATCCGAACGCGCGCGATCCGCACACAGCGGAGTTCGACGCCAATGGGATCATGTGGTTCACGCTGCAGCAATCCAACATGATCGGCCGCTTCGATCCCGATAGCGGCGATATTCGGCTCGTGACTATCGAACGCCCACGCTCACGACCCTACGGCGTCAAGATCGCCGCCGACGGCGCGCCTTGGGTGGCGTGCAACGGCAGCAATTGCATCATCCGCGTCGATCCTGAGACGATGGCGCTCGAGATCGTCGAGCTGCCTGGCGCGGACACAACGGTGCGCCGGCTCGACATCGCCAGCGACGGACGCATCTGGTACGTGAACTCAGGCCGCGGCAAGCTTGGCGTCTACAATCCGGCGGACGGCGCGATTCGCGAATGGGACTCCCCGAGCGGCCCCAACTCGCATCCCTACGCCATCGCGGTGATCGACGACATCGTCTGGTACAACGAAAGCGCGGTGCGGCCAGATATGCTCGTGCGTTTCGATCCGCGAACCGAGAGTTTCCAGAGCTGGCCCGTCCCATCCGGAGACTTTTATGCAGGCATGGTGCGCCACATGCGCGCGACTGCTGACGGCAATCTCCTGCTGCACCAGGGCAGCACCAATCGCATCATTCTGGCGACACTACCCGAAGCGAACTGACACAACGATCGCTCGCGTTTCAGCCCATTGGTGCTAACCTCGCCAGCCACTTGGGAGGCGCGCCATGCACGATCTGGTCATTCGCGGCGGAACGGTGGTCGATGGGACGGGCAATGAGCGCTTCGTCGCGGATATCGCCGTCGACGGCGGACTGATTACCAAGGTGGGCGGCGCAATAGCGCCCGGGCGCGAGGAGATCGACGCTATCGGCAAGATCGTCGCGCCGGGATGGGTCGACATCCACACCCACTATGACGGCCAAGCGACCTGGGATCCGGAGATGGCGCCCTCCTCCTGGCACGGCGTCACTACGGTGATCATGGGCAATTGCGGCGTGGGCTTCGCACCCGCCAAGCCCGACAAGCACGATTGGCTGATCGGCCTCATGGAGGGCGTCGAGGATATTCCCGGCACGGCGCTCGCCGAAGGCATGACCTGGAATTGGGAGACGTTTCCCGAATATCTGGACGAACTGGAGCGGCTGCCGCGCACCGTGGATGTCGGCACGCATGTGCCGCACGGCGCCGTGCGCGCCTATGTGATGGACGAGCGCGGCGCGCGCAGCGATACGCCCACCGAACACGAGATCGCGCGCATGTCGCGCATCGTCGAAGAGGGCTTGCGCGCCGGCGCGCTTGGATTCTCGACATCGCGCACGATCCTGCACCGCTCGGTCGACGGCGAGCTTGTTCCGGGCACAACGGCGACCAAGGAAGAGCTGATCGGCATCGGCCGCGCGATGGGACGTGTCGGTCACGGCGTCTTCGAAATGGCTTCCGATCTCAAGCGCGACTGGAACGAATTCGAATGGATGGGCGAACTGTCGCGCGAAACCGGTTTGCCCGTGACCTTCGCAGCGCTGCAATCGATCGCCAAGGAATTGCCGCTGGACGAACAGATCGCCGAGATGCGCACGCAAAACGCCAAAGGCGCCAATATCGTCGCCCAGATCGCGCTGCGCGGCAACGGCATCGTCATGGCCTGGCAAGGCACCGTTCATCCGTTCCGCTTCCGCCCCGCTTGGCTGGAGATCATGCACAAGCCGTGGGCTGAGCAGCTCGCCCACCTCAAAGACCCGGCGTTCAAACAACGCATGATTACCGAGCCGAATCAGTTTCCGCAGAGCGATCTGATCGGTCTCATCATGGTCGTCGCCGGGGGCTGGACGCTGCAATACGAGATGGGGCCGGATTTCAATTACGAGCCGACGCAAGCCGAGACCATCGCAGCTCGCGCCGCGGCGGCCGGCGTCAAGCCGGAGGAATACGCCTATGACCTGCTGATGCGCGACGACGGCCGCGGCTTCATCTACTTCCCGATCCTCAACTACGCCGACGGCAATCTGAGCTTCCTCCACCCGCTGCAAGATGCGGACGACACAGTCAATTCGCTCTCAGACGGCGGCGCCCATTGCGGCACCATCTGCGACGCCGCCTCGCCCACCTTCATGCTGCAGCACTGGGTGCGCGATCGCGCCGGCGCACGCATCTCCCTGGAACACGCCGTGAAGCGCCAGTCGCGCGACACCGCCCGGCTCTACGGCCTTCACGACCGCGGCGTCATCGCGCCCGGCTATCTCGCCGACATCAATGTGATCGACCTCGAAAAACTCAAGCTTGGCAAGCCGTGGCTGGCGTTCGACCTGCCGGCCGGCGGCAAGCGCCTGCTGCAGAAGGCCGACGGTTATGTCTGCACGATCAAGTCGGGCGAAGTGACCTTCCGCAATGGCGAGTATCTTGGCGTCCATCCGGGGCGCCTGATCCGAGGGCCGCAGCGCGCGCCGGCGGCGCTCGCGGCGGAGTAGCAGCCGGCGCGCGCATTCCGCTCTGAACCGCGCGCGCCGGGGCGGTTACATCGTGCGCGAGGCCGCCGTTGCGTTCTCCTGGCGCACCTGCTCGCGGATTTCCGGCGTCACGCACACGACATCGCCTTCGAACGCTTCGCGCCAGACAAAACCCGCGAGGCACGTGTTTGCGCCATACGGCCCGTCAGGATTCACGCGGGACGATGCGACTGCATTCTCTTGGCTGGCGCGCGCGCGCGATTCCGGGGTGACACATACGAAATCGCTGTCAGACGCCTCGCGCCAGACGAAGCCCGAGCGGCAGCGCGGCGGCTGCAGGGCGCTGGGTTGTGGACGATTGGCGTCGGCCGGCGTGATCGCGCCGCTTTGCAGGACATCGGGCGCGGGCCGGTTGGCGTCGGCCGGATTCATCGGCCTGGGCTGCGCCGGCATCGGCATGAAAATGATGACGCGCGGGGCCGGTGCGCAAATCAGGCCGATGCGATCCACATACGTGCCCGCGCCGCCATAGATGCCGACCGCGACGTCGCCGCGCCGACACTCGGGCAACGAGCCAGCCTCAATGTAGGGCACCGCCGAAGTTGCGACCTCTTCCGTGTCATTGGCTGAGGCGCGATCGGATATGCCGAGTCCGAATTGCCGAGGCCCGCTGGCTTGCGTGCGGCGGGTGGGCTCGGCCGCAGCGCCGCAGCGCGGGACCATAATCGCCACGCTGTCCCATTGGTTGGGCGCAGCTTCGGCGTAGATGCCGGTGATCACCGAGGCTCGGTCGCAGCGGAAATCGGCGAGGCTGCCGCCGCCGCCGCCGTGCAACGGACCGATGCCGGGTTCCAGAAAGGGTGTCTCCCCGCCCTCCCAACGCGCGCACAAGGGTGCGACCGCGTCGATGATGCTGCCCGAACGCACGCGCAGGCCGACCAGATAGTCGCCGTCGGCGCAACGCAGCGTGAACGGGGCGCCACCGGGCCCGCCGACGGCGGGGCTCTGATAATCGGCCGAGAGA
>CAZIOD010000167.1:0-4331 GCA_964540785.1 uncultured Terricaulis sp. | reverse complement strand
GAACCCTCGTCTTCAGCTTGGAAGGCTGCGGCTCTACCATTGAGCTATACCCGCAAGCGCGCCGGCGAGGCTTCTAGGGCCTTTCGCCGCCGTTTGCATCCCCTTCCATTGAAGCAGCCGTCGTCCGGACATACCGTCGACCATCTAACCAAGGGAGGATGCTCATGGCCGTCGCCAAAGTCATTGAAGTCACCGCCGGCTCGACCAAGGGGCTCGAAGACGCCATCGAGCAAGGGATGGCGAAGGCTTCGGACACGCTGGAGCATGTCGAAGGCGCCTGGATTCAAGACATCAAAGTCGTCGCCAAAGACGGCAAGATCAGCGAATGGCGCGTCAACATGCGCGTCACGTTCGTGCTGAACTAACCCAAGCCTCGCAGCCGTCTCTATGCTGCGCGGAGCAAAGACTGGTGGAAGGGGCTGGATTCGAACCAGCGTACGCTCTCGCGGGCAGATTTACAGTCTGCTGCCATTAACCACTCGGCCACCCTTCCCCAGGTGTCGCAAATCAGGTGTCAGGTGTCAGATATCGGATGACGACGCCACCCTCACACCTGATACCTGACACCTGCAATTGCGGAGCGCGTCATATAGCTAAGCCCCCTCCCCCGCTCAAGCCGGACCGTCCACGTCCGGTAAATCCGCTCCCACGGCGCGAATTTGAGGCCGAAAGCGGCGGGCCGTCCTGGATCTGGGGCGTGCATGCCAGCCTTGCGGCGCTGGCCAATCCAGCGCGTCGCATCGAGCGCATAGTGGCGACGCGTAATGCAGCGCAGCGTTTGCCAGAAGGCATCGAACCGCACGTGCTGGAACCAGACGCGATCGACGGCATGCTGCCACCGGGCGCGGTGCACCAAGGCCTGGCCGTCCGCGTGTTTCCACTAGAGCCAGCGCAACTTGAAGCAGCTTGCGCGCCGCCGGATGGAAGAAGTGTGCTTCTGTTGGATGGCGTGACCGATCCGCAGAACGTCGGCGCGGCTTTTCGCTCCGCGGCCGCGTTCGGCGCGCGCGCCGTGGTGCTGCAGGATCGCAAGTCGCCGCCCTTGACCGGCGTATTGGCCAAAGCCGCGGCCGGCGCAATTGAACTTGTGCCGCATGTGCGGGTCGTCAATCTCGGTCGCGCCGTCGAGACGTTGCGCGCGCTCGGTTATCTCACCGTGACGCTCGAGGGAGAGGCGGAGCTCGACCTGGCCGATGCGCTTGCGGAGCAGCGCTCTGCGGCGCTTGTGCTTGGCGCGGAAGGCAAGGGCGTACGCGCGAGCGTTGCTGAGGCGTGCGAGATTCGTGCTCGCATTTCCATCGCTCCAGCGATGGAGAGCCTCAACGTGTCAGCTGCGGCTGCAATCGCGCTCTACGAAGCAGCGCGCAGCCGCTAGTGCGCAGCTTTGGCGCCGCCTTTGAAGAACATGCCCTTGATGAGGAAAAACACCGCAATCACGATTGCGTAGCCGACGAACAGCACGCCCGTGCTCGTCCAGAAAGACGTTTCCATCAAGGGCGGCAACGTCACCGAGCCGCCGCCGCCGGCCAGCACCGGCGCCAACTGATCGATGGCGATATGGATGATGGTCGCGACCACGCTGATCGGTATCCATTGCCGCCACGAATTGAGGAACACGGTCGCCGCGAGGGCGATCAAAATGCCTTTGGGATTATTTGCGTTGGCGAAGCCGTCGCGCAGGACGTCCACGACCTGATCGACATATTCCATAATCGCCCCTCCGCGATATCCGGCGCTCATCCCCACGCCGCTCGCGAGCTTATAAGCTTGGAGAAGGTTCCGTCTAGCACGACGCCTCGCTGGGACCGCCCGATGGCTCAGTGTGCGCCGCCGAACTGCTTCGCCCAGGCGGCGACCTCCGCGTCCTCGATCTTCTTGAACAAAAGCTGAGGAACCGCGAAGAGGCGGCCACGAGGCAACGCATCCCAAACACTTGGATCGGCGGGGTCGGGCCAGGTTCTTTTTGCTTGAGGTACGTCCAGCGCATCGAGCACCGCGCCCGCCGCATCCGGCACGAAAGGCTGGGCGAGGATGGCGAACAGCACACAGGCATTGAGCCCCGTGCGCACGCCAACGGCGGCCCGCTCGCGGTCCGTCTTGATCGCGGTCCATGGCGCGGCGACCTGCAGATACTCATTGCCGGCAACCCAAATCGCGCGGAGTTCGGCGGCGGCTTTGCGAAACTCCATCTGCTCGTGAAAACGGGTCAGTGCTTTGACGCGCTCGGCAACTTCATCTGCGAACTTTGTCTCTGCTTCGCCCGGCTGGCCGCCGTCCGGCACTTTGCTGTCGAACTTCGCGGCGGCAAAGCGCGTGATGCGGTTGATGAAATTGCCGAACACGTTGGCGAGATCGGCGTTCGCGGTTTGCTGGAATTGTTCGAGCGTGAACGCCGCGTCCGACGATTCCGGCGCGTTGGCCATCAGATACCAGCGCCAGTAATCGCTCGGCAAAAGCTCGAGCGCCTGATCCATGAAGATGCCGCGCTTCTCGCTGGTGGAGAACTTGCCGCCGTACCAGGTGACCCAGTTGAACGCCTTGAGACGATCCACAAGCTTCCAGGGTTCGCCCGACCCCATAATGGTGACAGGAAAACTCACGGTATGAAAAGCGACGTTATCCTTGCCCATGAATTGGACGTAGGTGACATCGCCGGCGCCTTTATCGGTGCGCCACCAGCGTTCCCAATCGCCGCCGGTTGCTTCCGCCCATTCGACGGTCGCGCCGATATACTCTATCGGCGCGTCGAACCAGACATAATAGACCTTGTTTTCAAATCCGGGACGAATGCCCCCGTCCTTCGTGACCTTGATGCCCCATTCCAGATCGCGCGTAATGGATCGGTCGATAAGACCTTCATCCAGCCATTTATAGGCGATCGAGCGCGCAAGAGCCGGCCATTCGGTTGACTCATCAACCCAGGCCCGAATGCGTTCCTGCATCTTCGGCTGTCTGAGAAAAAGGTGCGCCGTATCGCGAGCTTCAATATTGGTGGAGCCGGAGATTTTCGAACGCGGATTTTTCAGCTGAATCGGATCGAGCAGCGTCTGGCAATTGTCGCATTGATCGCCCCGCGCGCGCTCGAACCCGCAGACCGGGCATGTGCCTTCCACGTAGCGATCCGGCAGGAAGCGCTTATCGTCGATCGAATAGATCTGCTTGGAGACGCGTTCTTCGATCAGGCCGTTCTTTTCCAGCACCTCGCCGAAGTGTTGGGTGAGCCGGTGATTTGGCGGATTAGATGACCGACCGAAGTGATCGAACGAGAGGCCAAAGCCTTCGCACGCCGCCTTCTGAATCGCGAACTGCTGATCGCAATAGGTCCGGACGTCCTGCGCCGCCTCGGCGGCGGCGAGTTCCGCCGGCGTGCCGTGTTCATCCGTGGCGCAGATGAACATTACTTCGTGTCCCTGCAACCGCCGGAATCGGGCGTGAACGTCCGCCGGCAGCATCGAGCCGGCAAGATTGCCGAGATGCTTGATCCCGTTGATGTACGGGAGTGCGGACGTGATCAGGTAGCGGGCCATGCGCCCGCTACCTAGAGTGCTTCCGTTAGCGCAGCAAGCTTACGCGATCGAGTCCGGATTTGCCTTCAGGCGCGCGTAGGCTTCGGCCATTTTCACGTCATACTGGTTCTGCGCGTACGCCGGGCCGTTGTAGCGGCTGGCGAAACCCGCCCAGTCCTTGCGCTGCAATTCATCCGCAAGCCCGTTGGCGCGCACGAAGCCCTCGAAGGCTTCGAGTTGATCCTTCTCGGAGCGCGAGAGTTTGGCGACGTATTCGTGCGCATTGGCCATGCCGAGGTTTGGGAAGTTCTGTCCCAACACCTGGAAACGGCCGTAGCTTGCGCTCTGCAACGCTTCCTCCGGCGCGAGCGCATAGGCCTGCTCCAGCTGTACCCAGCGATCGGCCTGGCTGCGCGGATAGCCGCCTGCCGTTCGATTGGAGATGGTCGGATGGCTCGCATCGTATTGCGAGTTGGTCTTGCGCGAGAACAGATGGCGCTCGAACAGGATGATCGGGCGTCCGTCAGCGCCGAAGCCACCCAGCGGGCCCGACTCTACTTCCGCGACCGCAGCGACAGCTTCCCACTCGCAGCCGAGACGTCCCGCGACCGCTTCATAATCCGCACGACCTAACGGTGCGTCGCTCTGCTGACGCAACGAGGCGAGATAGTCTGACCCGGGCGGCGGCGGCGCGTGATGGGCGCTGATCGGCGACCCGACGAACCCGGCCGACCTCCACCGGCTGTCGCCGGGGGGCGGGGCGCCGAAGCGGCTGACGTAGGTGAACGACGCCCACCTCGGGAAGCTCCGGATCGTCGAGCTCGG
>CAZIOD010000166.1:0-4452 GCA_964540785.1 uncultured Terricaulis sp. | reverse complement strand
CCCTGCTTGGCCGAGCCGCCGGCCGAGTCGCCCTCGACGATGAAGAGTTCGGACTTGGCCGGATCTTTTTCCTGGCAATCGGCCAGCTTGCCCGGCAGCGAGGCGACATCGAGCGAGGATTTGCGGCGCATTTCGCGCGCCTTGCGCGCAGCTTCGCGCGCAGCGGCGGCCTGCACGATCTTGCCCATCACCGTCTTGGCGTGGGCGGGGTTTTCCTCGAACCACTGCGCCAGCGCGTCGCCGACCAGGCTCTCGACCACGGGCCGCACTTCGCTGGAGACCAGCTTTTCCTTGGTTTGGGATGAAAACTTCGGATCGGGCACTTTGACCGAGAGCACGCAGGTGAGGCCCTCGCGCGCATCGTCGCCGGTGATCTCGACCTTTTCCTTTTTCGCAAGGCCGGAGCTTTGCATGTAATTGTGCACCACGCGCGTCAGCGCGCCGCGGAAGCCGGCAAGGTGCGTGCCGCCATCCTTTTGTGGGATGTTGTTGGTGAAACAGAGCGTGTTCTCGTGATAGCCGTCGTTCCATTGCAGCGCGGCTTCAACATTGATGCCGTCGCGCTCGCCGGTGATGTAGATGGTGTCGGGAATGAGCGGCGTGCGCGAGCGGTCGAGATGGGCGACATAGGCTTTGACGCCGCCCTCGTAATAGAGAACTTCCTCAAACGGCTCGGGTCCGCGCAGATCCTTGAAGATGATCTTGACGCCGGAATTGAGGAAGGCGAGTTCGCGCAGCCGGTGTTCGATCGTTTTACGATCGTACTCCGTCATAGTGAAAGTCTGCGGCGAGGCGAGAAAGCGCACCGCCGTGCCGCGTTTGGGCGCGCCGTCCGCCATGAGCGGCGCCGGGCCGACCTCGGCCAGCGGAGCTTCGGCGTCGCCGTGGCGGAAGCGGATGTAGTGCTCCTTGCCGCCGCGCCAGATGCGCAAATCCAGCCATTTGCTGAGCGCATTGACGACCGAGACGCCTACCCCGTGCAGGCCGCCGGAGACCTTGTAGGAATTCTGGTCGAATTTCCCGCCCGCGTGCAGCTGGGTCATGATCACCTCAGCCGCCGAAACGCCCTCATCTTTGTGGATGTCAGTGGGAATGCCGCGGCCGTCGTCGGTGATTTCGGCGCTGCCGTCCGGATGTAAAATCACGTGGACGTTCTTGGCGTGTCCGGCGAGCGCCTCGTCGATTGCGTTGTCGACGACTTCATAGATCATGTGGTGCAGGCCGGAGCCGTCGTCCGTGTCTCCGATATACATTCCCGGACGCTTGCGGACCGCGTCTAAGCCCTTGAGAACTTTGATGGATTCCGCGCCATAATCGGGCGCGCTCGCCGGTGCGGTCTGGGGAGCGGTCATGGGTGTCGAATCGTCTTGGAAAACATCCCCCAATATAGGGAATGGAGCGGGAAATGTCTTGGATTTGCAGCGTGTTTTCTGCCGCAGGGCGGCTCAGAAAATCAGCGCCAAAGCGAGCCAGAACGCGCCGGTCAGCACGCCCGCGCCAAGGGTCAGCCAAAGACCGTCCCGCGCCACCATGCCAAGACCGAAAAAGACCACCGCAAGTCCCGGGGCCAGCGGCGCGAGAGGCACCAGACTGAGCGGAAACGTGACGAGCGCGGCGGCGATGACGAAGAGCGCGACCAGATTGACGAAGGGCGGTTGCGTCAGGAGGGCGAGGCGCGGCTGCAGCACACTGTCGATGCGCCGAGCCCAGGGACGCACTTGCTCGATCGCCTTCACCGAACCTTCGCGGGGCAATTTGGTGCGGAGCGCTTTGCGCGGCAGCCACGGCCGCTTGAACCCAAGCAGCATCTGCCCGGCGACGAGCAAAGTCAGTACGGCCGCAAGCCAGGTCAGGCCCGGCACGACGGTAGCGGGCGAAATGGCGAACAGGCCAATGACCAGAAGCAGCGGCCCGTAGGAGCGCCGGCCAACCGCTTCGACAATGTCGTCCAGCCTTAAGGGTTCGCCGTCGCTTTCGCGTGCGCGGCGTTCGATTTCATCCAATACGCCTGAGAGGTCGGTCGCGGCGCGCGGCGCGCTGGCTTTTATGCGGCGATCCGCACGGGGAGCGTCTCGTAACCTTTCACGAACGAGCTGTACACGCGGCGCGGCTCGCCGACCACTTCCACGTGCTTGAAGCGTTTGAGAATTTCTTCCCATACGATGCGTAACTGCATCTCTCCGAGCCGGTTCCCGACGCAGCGGTGTATGCCGAACCCGAACGAGAGATGCCGGCGCACATTCTCGCGCTCAATGTCAAACTGGTTAGGGTTGGCGATCACGTCGTCGTCGCGGTTGCCGGAGACATACCACATCACCACTTTGTCGTGCTTCCTGATCAGCTTGCCGCCGAGTTCGATGTCTTCCAACGCCGTGCGCCGCATGTAGGCGAGCGGCGTTTGCCAGCGGATGGTCTCGGACACCAAGTTTGGAATCAGAGTCGGGTTGGCCTTCAGTTTCTCGTATTGCTCCGGAAACTGATTGAGCGCGAGCACGCTGCCGCTGATCGAATTGCGTGTCGTATCGTTGCCGCCGACGATCAACAGAATGAGATTGCCGAGATATTCCTGGCTCGGCATGTTCTTGGTGCTCTCCCCGTGCGCGAGCATGGAGATGAGATCGGGCTTCGGGGGCGCGTTGGCGCGCTCGGCCCAGAGATTCATGAAATAGGCTAGGCATTCCATCAGCTCGGCGCGGCGCTGTTCGTCGCTTTCGACGACGCCCTGCCCGGGCGCCGCGGTGGCGACGTCGGACCAGCGCGTAAGCTTGCGGCGGTCTTCCCACGGGAAGTCAAACAGCGTCGCCAGCATCTGCGTGGTCAGCTCAATCGAGATCTTGTCGACCCAGTTGAACGTCTCGTTTCGAGGCACGTCGTCCAGAAGCTTGACCGCGCGCTCACGAATGATGGGTTCCAGATGCGCAAGATGATTGGGCGCGACGATAGGCGAGACGGTCTTGCGCTGCACGTCATGCTTGGGCGGATCCATGGCGATGAACATCGGCAAGGGAAAATCTTCTTCCGGGTCGAACAGCACGATCGACGGCTCGGAAGAGAAGACCTGGTGGTTCGTATCCACCGCCATGATGTCGTTGTACTTGGTGACGGACCAGTACGGGCCGTTGATGCTGTCCGGGCAGTAATGCACCGGGTCCTCTTTGCGCAGCCGCTCGAAGAACGGCCAGATCTTGTCATCGCGGAAGCGCTCGCCGCGGCTCATGTCGAGCGTTGCAAGATCGGTGCTCCAGGCGTCCTCGTCCGGATCGTAGTCGAACCGGTAGTCCGGATTGTGCCGGCCGACATAATCTGGATTCGCCATGCGCGCCTCTCTATGGGCCGCATCGCACCAAATTTCCGCACCGCTGTCACGCCTCCCGCAGCGGCAGGCGACGCCGCCCGGCTCGCCGTCATCGACTCCGGAACCGGCGGGCGTGGGCCAAAGTTTACCGCGCGCGGGGAAGGAGCCGAATATGAGAAGCAACACTACTCGAGCGGCGCTGTTCGTCCTTCTTGGCCTGACAGGCGCGACCATGGTCAGCGGTTGCGCCGCCGCCGCAGGCGCGGCCGTAGGCGCCGCAGCTGTCGATTACTTCTTCGACGACAATGACGAGTGCAACGGGCCGAACGACGAAGGCCTGCTCGACAGCGACTGCCACGACTAAAGGCGGCTTTACGAGGCCTGCACCTGCCCCTCGCGCACGTCGAAACGCTGTGCGCGGGGGCCGAAGGCTTCGAACAGATTCTCGTCGGTCCCGGTCAGCCACGCCTGGCCGGGATTGGCGAGCAGTTCTTCAAAGAGCGCCGCGCGCCGGACACTATCGAGATGCGCGGCGGCTTCGTCGATCAGGATCAGCGAGGCGCCGGCGCCTGGATCGTTTGCGAGCGCGCGCGCCTGCGCAAGCGTAACGCCAACGAGAAGCGCCTTCTGCTCACCCGTTGAGCACTGGTCGGCATCCATGTTCTTGGCGGCGTGACGCGCTTTGAGATCGCTGCGATGCGGGCCATCGAGCGCACGCCCTGCCCCGGCATCGCGTCCGCGCACGTCTCGCAACAGCGCGGCGAAGTCCTCTTCCACGTCGGCGCTCTTTGCGCCCGTTTCAAAGCGTTGCTCGAGCAGCCCCTCGAGCGCGAGCACGGCCTTGGGAAAGGCGCCGTCAGGGCGTGCGTCGATGGCTTCCTGCAAGCGTCCGAGCGTTTCCACCCGGGCGGCGGAGATCGCCGCGCCGTGTGCCGACATTTCCCGCTCCAGGCCGGTGAGCCAGGCATCGTCGAATAGGCGCTCGTTGAGCAGCCGCTGGCGTTCGCGCATGGCGCGCTCGTAGGCGGCGGCGGCGTGACCGTGCTGAGACGCGCGGGCCAGCGTCAGGCGATCGAAAAAGCGGCGGCGATCGCCAGCCGGCCCGGACCAGAGCCGGTCCATCGCCGGCGTCAGCCAGGTCATGCGCGCCGCGGCGG
>CAZIOD010000165.1:2510-4456 GCA_964540785.1 uncultured Terricaulis sp. | reverse complement strand
ATGTATCACGGCACGCAGCAGATCAATCAGGCGCAGATGGACCGCTGGTCGATCGTGGCGACGCTCAATTATCTCGACCACGATGTCGAAGCTGAGATCGTGATGGCCAAAGCGCCGACCTACAACACCCCTGAAGGCAAGCGCACCATCATGGCGATGGTGCGCGTGGCGGACATGACGCGCAACGCCTTCATGAACGGCGACATCTCGACGGTGATGAGCCCGCGCACCGTCATCACCTGGGCGCAGAACGCGGAAATCTTCGGCGACGTCGGCTTGGCGTTCCGCATGACGTTCCTGAACAAGTGCGACGAACTGGAACGCCCGACGGTGGCGGAATTCTACCAGCGCGCATTCGGCGCGGACCTGCCGGAAGCGGCGACGCGGGTGAAGGTGGCGTAGTGGGGGTCTAGGGCCTCATGCGAGTGCTTACGTGCTTGTCGGCGCTCCGCTCGCCGCAATTCAGGTCGCGCGCTACACGGCCGCGGGAGTCCGCCCGCGAAGGCGCTGCCACGGTAGTAAACTTCATGTTGCGATAACGACGCTCGTCACCACACCCGCTTCGCGCCAAGCGCGCTCATCTTCTTGTCATTGCTCACGATCGCCATGTCTTCGACGATGGCTTGCGCCGCCAGGATGCGGTCGAACGGATCGCCATGCAGGTCGGCCAGCTCGCCGGCGCGGCGGCCGTGCTCGAATGAGACGGGCAATTGGAGGAAACCGCGCTCCTCGATATCTTCCTCCAGGCGGAGGATCAATGTGTCGATCTTGGGCAGGTCTCCTATTCTATGTTTGTAGACCATCTCGCATGCTGAGGCGGCACTGACAAATACCTTGGCCGCGTCCGCACCAATTGACTTGCGCGCTCGAATCGAGAGGCGTTTGCTGTCGCCCAGCGCCCACCAAATGTAGGTATGCGTGTCGAGAAGCAACCTCACTTGCGACGCGGCGCCTTCTTCGTGGGCTTCAGCTCCATATGCGCCGGCAATGGATTGAAAAACCGGTCATCCCACTCGATGACGCCCTTCAGATTGCCAAAGCCCTTGTCGGGCAAGGGCCTCTTTACGTCGTTCGCCGGCACGAGTTTCGCCGCGGGTTTGTCGCCGCGATAGATCAAAATCTCTTCCCCCGCTTCGGCGCGTGCGATGAGTTTGGAGAGGTTGGTCTTGGCGGAATGAACAGTGATCTTGCCTGTCATCGTGCTACTCATCAAAAAAGGTCTCATCGAGCGTAATGACGCCCTTCAGCCGGCCCGGTTTGCGCGGGGACTTGCCATCCCACGCCCCCGGCGATCCCCAAGGAGGCTGCTCTTTGCTGCGCGGTGGATCCCATCGGCGATCGTCAGCCGCCACCAGCCGCGCCACTTCCTTGTCCCCACGACAAATCACCACCTCCTCGCCCGCCTCGACTTTGGCGATGAGTTTGGAGAGGTTGGTCTTGGCCGCGTGGATGGTCACTTTGGTCATCGGCGCTATATTAGCTAACCTGGTTAGCTAACTCAAGGATTGCATGGCTCAACGCGAAACCCCGACGGAGCTTTTCAAGCGCGCGCTATCGCAGTCGACGCGCGCGTTGGCGGGCGCTGAGGAGGAGCTTGAGGTGACCTTTGGCGCGGAGGGCCCGCGTCTTTCGCCGGGCAAAATCGTGCTGCCGCATCCGCCGCGCGTGATCTCCGAGCCGGAGGCCGAGCGCATTCGCGGCCAGGCGGATGCTCTGGCGCTGCGCCTGGCGCATCACGACGACGCCGAACACGCGCGGATGCGCCCGCAGGGCGCCGAAGCGCGCGCGGTCTTCGATGCCGTGGAAGATATGCGCGTGCAGGCGCTGGGCGCCAACGCCATGAAGGGCGTCTCCAATAATCTGACAGCTGCGCTGACGGATGCGCTGGAACGCAAGGGCGCATCGCGCATGCGCGAGCGCGCGGTGGCGCCGCTGGCGGATGCGCT
>CAZIOD010000165.1:0-2410 GCA_964540785.1 uncultured Terricaulis sp. | reverse complement strand
TCGACATGGAGACGGACCGCACGATTTCCGTTGAGACCGATCTCGAGAGCGAAGACACCGAGGAAACCGAGCAGGAAGAGCCCGGCGAAAAGCCGGTTCGTCCCAAAGTCCGCAACGAAGCCGAAGATCCGAGCGCCAACTACAAGGTCTTCACCCGGGCGCATGATGAAGAGATCGGCGCGGAGGAATTGTGCGACGGCGAAGAACTCGCGCGGCTGCGCTCCTATCTCGATCAGCAATTGAAGCCGCTGCAAAGCGTCGTGGGCCGTCTCGCCAACCGGCTGCAGCGCCGATTGCTGGCCAAGCAGAACCGGGCCTGGAGTTTCGACCTGGAGGAGGGAATCCTCGACACCGCGCGTCTGACGCGGGTGATCATCGATCCGATGGCGGCGCTCTCCTTCAAGCAGGAAGAAGACATGCCGTTCAAAGACACGGTGGTCACGCTTCTGCTCGACAATTCCGGTTCCATGCGCGGGCGCCCGATCATGGTGGCGGCCCTATGTGCAGACATTCTCGCGCGCACCCTGGAACGTTGCGGCGTCAAGGTGGAGATTCTCGGTTTCACAACGCGCGCCTGGAAGGGCGGTCTTTCGAAAGAGGACTGGCTGAAGGCGGGCCGTCCGCCGCAGCCCGGACGCCTCAATGATCTGAGACACGTCATCTACAAATCGGCCGATGCGCCCTGGCGGCGCTCGCGGCGCAATCTTGGTCTCATGATGCGCGAGGGTCTGCTGAAGGAGAACATCGATGGCGAAGCGCTGTTGTGGGCGCACGAACGCCTGCTGGCGCGGTCGGAACAGCGGCGCATCCTGATGGTGATTTCCGATGGCGCGCCGGTCGACGATTCCACGCTGTCGGCTAATCCCGGCAATTATCTCGAACGTCATCTGCGCGCGGTGATTCACTGGATCGAGACCCGCTCGCCCGTGGAGCTGATCGCCATCGGCATTGGCCATGACGTCACGCGCTATTATCGCCGCGCCGTCACCATCACCGACGCCGAGCAATTGGGCGGGGTGATGATCGAGAAGCTCGCCGAATTGTTCGACGAGCCTGCGCCAATGCAGCAGCCGCCACCGCGCAGTCCGCGCGAGATGCGTCAGCGCGCGACCGTGGGCGCGTGATGCGCGGCGCGCTGTGTTGCCTTGCGGCGCTGACGCTCATCGGCTGTGACGGTTCGGCGGCCGATGCGCCTATCGTCGAGCAATGGCGTGGGATCGAGGTCAGCGCGGTTCAGCTGGAATTTCCTGGAGAGACTGTCGGCAGCCTTCGCTTTCGCGGCGGACTGGAACTCAGCTCCGAGCACAGCGTCTTCGGCGGCTTTTCCGGGATGGAGGTATTGGAGAACGAGCGCCTCATCGCCATCAGCGACAACGGCGACTGGTTCGAGGCGCGTCTCGTCTTGAGCGATGCTGGCGATCTTGTCGACGCGCGCGCATGGCGCACGGCGCCGATGCGCAATGAGGACGGCGAACCTTTTCCAACTAAAGCGGCCGGCGATTCCGAGGATTTGACGCAGCTGAGGGACGGACGTTTTGCCGTCAGTTTCGAGCAGACGCAAACCATCCGCATTTACGATCTCAATCGCGATGGCCCGTTCGGACCTGCGGCGCCAGGGCCCGACCTCGCCGGCACGCGCGCGCTGTCTAACAATGCCGGCCTCGAAGCGCTGGCCTCCACCGACAATGGCGCGTTAATCGTCGCCGCCGAAGGGGGCGCTGCATCCGCGACGCCGGTCTGGTTTGCTGCGCTCGATGCGCAAACGCCTGCTCCGCCCAGCGCGCATTATCCGCTCGCCAACGGCTTTTCGCTCACATCGCTCGATCGTTTGCCGGACGGCGGCTACGTCGCGCTTGAGCGATTCTTTGCGCCGATAATCGAGCCGCGCGCGCGCATCATGCGCTTTGACGTCGACCCTGATGGCGCGATCCGCAATCTCGAAGAACTGGCGCTGCTCAGGCCGCCGATGCCGCTGGATAATTTCGAGGCGATCTCCGCCATCCGCGGACCGGACGGGGCGACGCGCCTCTATATTGTCTCAGATGACAATTTCAGTCGCCGCCAGCGCACGTTGCTGTTGGCGTTCGATGTGATGGATTTGGAATAAGGAAAGGTGTCGCGCGAAAACGGGTCTGAACCCCCACGCGCCTCACGCCGCGGCGGTTTCCGCAAGCTTCTTCTTGAGGTCGCGGCGAATCTTGGCGGCGCGTTGGGACAGTTCGGTCTCGTTCGCCTTCAAGAGGAACCCGTCCAGGCCGCCGCGGTGGTCGACGCTGCGCAGCGCCGCAGCGGTCACCCGGAGCTTGAATGAACGGCCCAGAGCATCGCTCGCCAGCGTCACGTCCACGAGGTTCGGCTTGAATTCGCGCTTGGTCTTGATGTTGGAGTGGCTGACCTTGTGGCCGATTTG
>CAZIOD010000164.1:0-4524 GCA_964540785.1 uncultured Terricaulis sp. | reverse complement strand
GGCTGGACTTTCGCCGATCCATGGATCGAGCTGACGCTCGAGAAACTGGACGTGAAAGCCAAACGCGCGCGCTATGCCGGCCGGCCCGCCAGCGCGTCAACCGCGGCCGGGCTCATGTCGAAACACCTCAAGGAACTCGAGGCCCTATTGGAGCAGGCGCTCGGATGAGTCTTGCGAGCGCCTTTCGCCATTGCGGCGCCGTCCGCTTTGAGGTGGGCGAGCCCGAATGGGTGCTCGACTTCAATTGTTCGCATTGCCGGCTCTATGGCGCGCTCTGGGCATATTATCCGCAGATGCAGAACGCATCGCGGTCAATGCCCGCCTCATGCGCGATCTGGACCCCAGGCGCGTCAAGCTCTTACAAAAGAACAATGGCAATGACGGGGTGTTTTGGACCAAGTCCGAAGAGCCGGTTCTGCCAAGTCGCGATGCACCAGCAACGAAGTGATGTGAGATGACCGATATCGTTGTGCCCACCCTCGGCGAAAGCGTCAGTGAGGCGACGGTCGCCAAATGGCTGAAGCAGGCCGGCGACAACGTCAAAAAGGATGAGACGCTGGTTGAGCTGGAGACCGACAAGGTCTCAGTTGAAGTTTCCGCGCCGGAAGCGGGCGTGCTGAGCGAGATCGTTGCGAACGAGGGCGCCACTGTTGAAATTGGCGCCGTCTTGGGCCGCATGGGCGGCGCCGGCGCGCAGCCGGCGGCTACGCCGCCACCTGCTCCGAAGACCCAGGCGCAGCCGGAACCCAAAACTGAGGCGCCAAAGCCGCAGCCGCCAACCGGCAACGGGACGCCTAAGCAGTCCCCGCCGTCGGTTCAGCGCATCGCCGCGGAGGGCGGTATCGATGTTTCGGGGCTTTCAGGCTCCGGCCGTGATGGACGTTTGACCAAGTCCGACGCGCTCGCGATCATCGAACAACGCGCTCAGCAAGCGCCCACTCAGCAACCGCATCCGCCATTGCAGGCTCGCGTTATCAGCGATCGCGAAGAACGTGTGCCGATGACGCGGCTTCGCCAGACCATCGCGCGACGCTTGAAGGAAGCGCAGAACACAGCAGCTATGCTGACGACGTTCAATGAGGCTGACATGTCGGCCATCATGGCGGCGCGTAACAAGTACAAGGAAAGCTTCGAACGAAAGCACGGCGTAAAGCTGGGCTTCATGAGCTTTTTCGTGAAAGCCTGCGTCGCGGCGTTGAAGGAAATCCCCAACGTCAACGCCGAAATCGACGGCGACGACATTATCTACAAGAATTATTACGACGTCGGCATCGCGGTTGGGACCGATCGCGGCCTGGTGGTTCCCGTCGTACGCGATGTCGATCACCGATCCATGGCCGAGATCGAGCGCGAGATCGGCGAGCTGGGCGCAAAAGCGCGAGACGGACGCCTGAAGCTCGAAGACCTGCAAGGCGCAACGTTCACCATCTCAAATGGCGGCGTCTATGGCTCGCTCATGTCGACGCCCATCCTCAATGCGCCGCAATCGGGCATTCTCGGCATGCACAAAATCCAAGAGCGACCGGTCGTGATCGACAAGCAAGTGGTCGTGCGGCCCATGATGTACCTGGCGCTCAGCTACGACCACCGTATCGTTGACGGCAAGGAAGCCGTGACGTTCTTGGTGCGCGTGAAGGAGGGCCTCGAAGATCCCGAGCGGATGCTGCTCGACCTTTAGACGCGTCGTTCGCGGTGGAACAGCGCCAGTAGGAGCCCGATCCCGCTGATTGTCACGGGCGCCGGTATGGCGATCATCGCGGGCATGAAATCAGGAACGTTGTAGGAGGGCGCATACCAGGCAAGGCCGGCCGCAAGTCCCCACGCGCCGCACAGCACGCGCACTTGTCCGCTTCCGGATGTCAGAGTTCTCCAGGCGCCAAGCGCGAGCAGCGCGGCGGCGAGCAGCGGCCCAACGGCGCTGAAGTCCAAGGTGCGCACGTAGGGCGCCATCCCGATCGCAATCGCCGCCGCCGCAGCCACGGCCAACCAAGCGCTGATCCTCGCCATCTCCCGCCTCCGGCGATGAGTTTATGTGAATGGAGCGCGACCGGCAGCTTACTTCGTCGAGTCAGCTGGCGCGTGGCGCGGCGTCACGGCGCCGCGCAGTGCGCCGCAGCGAGCCCGGCGTCCGCGTCCACTCTTCAGCGGCGTCAAACGTCAGCTGCGACGCGTAGCGCTCATTGGATTGGCGCAGAGCCTTCGACAAGCGGTCGAAGTAGTGGCCTGCCGGCATGAGACCGGTCTCGTCACGATGCTTGGAAGTGTGCATGGCTGCCTCCAAAAGACCGCCCGCCTTCCGAAACAACGGTCGCGCACAGAACCCGTTGCGTGTTTCGCGAGCGTATCGATGTGGATAACTAGCGTAGCTCCTTGTGCAGCACGGTTAGAGCAAGTCCCGCGAGCGTGACGATGAGGACCGACATTTCTCCGACCGAGAGGCGCGCCGCCAGCGACGCACCGCTCTGGGTCACGACAAGCGGCAGCATCAGCAGTCCGGCTGCGACGCCCCAGGCGCCAGCGAGCAGACGTAATCCGCCGCACGACTTTCGCAGCGTGCGAAAGCCGCCGCCTAATAACAGCAACGCCGTACCGACATAGATCCAGCCGCCCACGCCGGTCGCGAATTGAAAGTACGCGTTCACCGCAAAGAGCGCACCGAGCGCCAGCGCCGCCCACGCACTTACCGTCCCGAACCAGGTCATGGCGGGGGCTCCTTCGGCGGCGAAGATAATCGGCGTTTGCGCCAAACAGAAGCGAATAGGGAACCGTTTGGGAGGCTGACTCGCTGGCCTTGCCGTGGTTAAATTCTCTCACGTCCGCTGGGGAGCGGGCGGGGAGGGGACCCCATGATGTTCATTCTGCGCTGGCCTGCCGTCTTGGCGTTGTTCGCCTTGGCGCTGTTAAGTTTTCTCGGCGCAGCCGCCAGTGCGGGGGCGCTTACCGGCATGCAGCTGGATGTGAACTTGGCGCAGGTGCAGGAGGCTCAGGCCGCCGCCGCTGACGCCGGCGTTGCGCGCAATACGTGGATCGACGTCGGACTTTGGGCCGGCGCGGGACTTCTTTTTCTGGTCGCAGCCGTGCGCCTCATCCGCAGGACGCAAGGCTTTTGGAGCTGGCTAATCGGCTTTGCGCTTTATGGCGGTCGCTGGGCGCTGGCGCAGCAAGGCAGCTTTGTGGACACGGTTAAGAGCATAGATCCGCAGGCCTATCTCGAGCCGCAAACCATCCTTGCCGACTTGGCCACGCCGGAAGCGCAAGTGGGCGTATTAGGCCTCATCCTTGTCGTGGGCCTGCTGATTTTCGTCATCGACGCCGCCGATCGCGCGTATTGGGACAGTCAGGGCGTGTGACGCTGGACATTCCGATGCGGATGTTGCGCGTGTTTGGCGCGCTCTACCTCGTGAGCGGCCTCTGGATGGTGAACATGCAGCGCCTGGGACAGGTGCGACGAACATCCCCCGCACGGGACTTGGCCCAGACAGATCGCGTCCCCCTGGTGGCTATTCGCCGGCGCACTGCTCACCGCGGCGGTCGGCGCAGCGATGGTTGTCGGCCACCTGCTCGCCGTGGCGCTGCTCGCCGCGATGATCGTGCTTCAGCTCGCTTATGTCGTACGCCAACGCCGGCGCGAACTGGCCGCGCGGCTCTATTACGAGGGGCGCTTCACTAGGCCTCGGGGCAGATTGATCCGAGCCGCTGCGGCGCCTAGGTTCGCGCCTCTCTTCACCGGTCCGGAGCAGAAATGTCGTACGATCTCGTCATCATCGGAGGCGGCCCAGGCGGCTATAATTGCGCCATTCGCGCCGGTCAGCTGGGTCTCAAGACAGCGATTGTCGAAAAGCGCGGCAAACTCGGCGGCACCTGCCTCAATGTGGGCTGCATTCCTTCGAAGGCGCTCTTGCATGCGTCGGAGTATTTCGAAGCGGCGCAAAAGACGTTTCCGTCGATGGGCGTGAGGGTCGAAGGGCTTTCGCTCGATCTGCCGCAGATGATGAAGCAGAAGGACGATGCGGTTGAGGGCCTGACTAAAGGCGTCGAATTCCTGATGCGCAAGCACAAGGTCGATTATGTCAAAGGCGCCGGCCGCATCGTCGCTAACGGCCGGATTGAAGTGACGCTGGCCGACGGCGGCAAACAAACGCTGGAGACCAGGAACATCGTCATTGCCACGGGCTCAGTGCACACCGATTTGCCGGGGGTCGATGTCGACGAGGAACGCATTGTGTCTTCCACCGGCGCCTTGTCGCTGAAACACGTGCCCAAAAAACTCATCGTCGTCGGCGCCGGGGTAATTGGCTTGGAGCTCGGTTCTGTTTGGCGCCGGCTTGGCGCCGAGGTGACGGTGGTGGAGTTTCTCGATCGCATCACCCCGACCGTCGACGCCGAGATTTCAACCGCGTTCCAGCGTGTGCTGAAGAAACAGGGGCTAAAGTTCGAACTCGGGCACAAGGTCGCGAGCGTGGAAAAGACGCGCGATGCGCTGCAGGTGACGGTCGAGCCGGCGAAGGGCGGGCAGGCGCGCAC
>CAZIOD010000163.1:0-4527 GCA_964540785.1 uncultured Terricaulis sp. | reverse complement strand
CGCGCCGGCTGCGCGTAGCCGAGCTTTTCGTTCAGCGCGCCCAGCAAATCTTGCGCGATGTCGGCGATGACGCCGCCGGGGGGATAGACTGCCGCCGCGCCCATCTCTTTCAGCGTCTCCACGTCTTCCGGCGGGATGACGCCGCCGATGACGATCATGATGTCGCCGCGCTTGCGCTCCTCCAGCGCGCCGCGGAGCGCGGGCGTGAGCGTCAGGTGTCCGGCCGCCAGCGATGAAACGCCAATGATGTGCACGTCGGCCTTGATGGCTTGCTCGGCGACTTCCTCGGGCGTGGCGAATAACGGCCCGATTTCGACATCGAAGCCAAGGTCGCTGAAGGCGGAAGCGATCACTTTCTGCCCGCGGTCGTGGCCGTCCTGACCCATCTTGGCGACGAGGATTTTCGGCGCGCGCTTTTCGCTGTCCTTGAAGTCGGCGACAGCCGCACGCGCGCGCGTGACGGCCGCATCATCCGCCGCTTCGCGTTCGTAAACGCCGCGCACGAGCCGGATCGGCGGCTGGTGCCTGCTGAACGCGCGCTCGAGCGCGGCGCTCATTTCGCCGACCGTGGCTTTCGCGCGCGCGGCTTTGACGGCGAGGTCGAGGAGGTTGGGCCTGCCTTGGACCGCCGGCGTCCCCGCCGGCGAGACGCCGGCGCTCCAAGATTGCCGCGCCCCCGCCTCAAGCGCCTCCAGCGCCGCATCCACTTCCACCTGTTTGCGCTCGCGCTTCAGCCGCTCGAGCTTCTCCAGCTGCATCGCGCGCACCTTGGCGTTGTCGACCTTCAGCACGGGCACGACTTCCTCTTCGTCGCACTTGAACTTGTTGACGCCGACAATGGTCTGATGCCCCGTATCGATGCGCGCTTGCGTGCGCGCGGCGGCTTCTTCGATGCGCGCTTTCGGCAAGCCCTGATCGATCGCTTGGGCCATGCCGCCGAGCTTTTCGACTTCCTCGATATGCGCCCACGCCTTTGCGGCGAGATCGGCGGTGAGGCGTTCGACGTAATACGAGCCGCCCCACGGATCGGCCGGGCGCGTCACGCCGCCTTCGCTTTGCAGCAGGATTTGCGTGTTGCGGGCGATGCGGGCGGAGAAGTCGGTCGGCAGCGCCAGCGCCTCGTCGAGCGAATTGGTATGCAGCGATTGCGTGCCGCCATAGGCGGCCGCCATCGCTTCGACGCAGGTGCGCACGGCATTGTTGTAAACGTCCTGCGCGGTGAGCGACCAGCCGGAGGTTTGGCAGTGCGTCCGGAGCGCGCGCGAGCGCGGGTCTTTCGGGTTGAACGCGGCCGTCAGCTTCGCCCACAACAAACGCGCGGCGCGCAGCTTGGCGATCTCCATGAACGGGTTCATGCCGATCGCCCAGAAGAACGAAAGCCGCGGCGCGAACTTGTCGATGTCGAGCCCGCCGGCGATGCCCGCGCGGATGTATTCGACGCCGTCGGCCAGCGTGTAGCCAAGCTCGAGGTCGGCCGTCGCGCCGGCTTCCTGCATGTGATAGCCGCTGATCGAGATCGAGTTGAACTTCGGCATCTCGCTCGCGGTGTAAGCGAAAATGTCCGACACGATCCGCATCGACGGCGCGGGCGGGTAGATGAACGTATTCCGCACCATGAATTCTTTGAGGATGTCGTTCTGGATCGTGCCGCTGAGCTTGGCGTGCGGCACGTTCTGCTCTTCGCCGGCGACGATATAGAGCGCCATGATCGGCAGCACGGCGCCGTTCATGGTCATCGACACGCTCATCTGATCGAGCGGGATGCCGTTGAACAACGTGCGCATGTCGAGGATCGAGTCGATCGCCACGCCCGCCATGCCGACATCGCCGACGACGCGCGGGTGATCGGAATCGTAGCCGCGATGCGTGGCGAGATCGAAGGCGATGGAGAGGCCCTTTTGCCCGTGCGCGAGATTGCGGCGGTAGAAGGCGTTCGAATCTTCGGCGGTGGAGAAACCGGCGTATTGCCGGATCGTCCACGGCTGCTGCACGTACATCGTCGCGTACGGGCCCCGCCCAAACGGCGAAAGTCCCGGATAGCCGTCGACGAAGTCCAGCCCGGCGCGATCGGAGGCGGTGTAGGCGCTCTTCACGGCAATGCCCTCCGGCGTGAGCCAGTCGTCGCCGGCAGGCGCTGCGCTCCTGGCGAGCGCCGTTTCGAGCGAGAGCTTGGAGAAATCAGGAAGCGTCATGGCGTTGTCCACCATCCGGCGGCGAAAGTGAGAGCGGCGACAATCATAAGACCGCCTGTAGCCAGAGCGAGCAGAACGGCGCGCTGGCGTCCGCGCCGGCCTTTGCGGCACAAATCGCGCTCAATCGGCGGAGGCTTCTGCTCGCTCATGTCGCCACTCCCAGCGCGGCGTGCAATGTCGTCAGTTCGGCCAGCGCATCCTGTCCGCTGAAGACGAACTGATCGATCCCGGCTTGCCGCAGCTTCGCTTCGCTGTCGCCCGCTCTGCCCGCAAGCATCACCCAATCGGCGCCGGCGGCCTTCAGACGCTGCGCCGCGTTCTCGGCATCTTCGGCGTAGGTCGCGTCCGTGCCGCAGATCACTGCGACGCGCGTTTGCGATGCACGGAACGCGTCGATCATGGCTTGGCGCGAAAGGTATTCTTCTTCTTCGCCTACCGAAGCGACGCCGCCGGCGGCGAAGAGGTTGCGCGCGAACTGTGCGCGCGGGCTGAAACCGGCGAGCGCGCCGAGCGTGGCGAAAAAGACGGCAGGGCGCTTGGCTTGTGCTTCGGCGCGGTCGCGCAGCGCTTCGAACGGCTCGGCCCAACGGATAGGCTCTAACCTGGGACCGCCGGCGTCCCCGCCGGCGAGACGGCGTGGGGCCAAGACCGCCGGCATCGCAGCGCCGAGCAGCGGAAAGTCCGTGACGCCCGTGATCGTCTCCCGCCGCGTCGCGATCGCCTGCTGACGCCGCGTGCGCGCTTCGGCGACGAGACTCGACAGGTAGCCATCCTGCAGCGCTTGGATGGCGCCGCCGCGCGCCTCGATAGCCTGCATGATCTCCCACGCCTTCGCCGCAAGTTCGCGCGTCAGCTTCTCGACAAACCATGCCCCGCCGGCCGGATCGGCGACGTGCCCCAACCGGCATTCCTCCAGCAGCACGTGTTGCGTGTTGCGCGCCACGCGCCGCGCGAACGGCGTCGGCAACCCCAACGCATCGGTAAACGGATAGGTCGTAATGTCGTCCGCGCCGCCAATCCCCGCGGCGAACGCCGCCGTGGTCACGCGCAGAATGTTCGTGTGCGCGTCATAGCGCGTCATCATGCGCCGCGAGGTAAAGGCGTGGACGTGAGCGGCGCGCGCCTCGGGCGCCGCCCCGCTCGCCTCCAGAATGCGCGCCCAACAAAGCCGCAGCGCGCGCAACTTCGCGGTCTCGATCAGCACGTCGGGGCCAACGGCGAGGGCGAAAGAGAGCGACCTGCCTGCCTCGCCGGCGCCGACGCCGGCCTCGCCAAGCGCGCGCAGATAGGCGACGCCGCTGGCGAGCGCGGATGCGATCTCCAGCGCTTCTGTGCCTCCAGCTTCGTGCACCGGCCGCGCATCGGCGCGCAAACTCCGCGCGGCCGGAAGCTCCCCGCGCGAGCGGGCGGCGAAGTCCGCGACGGCGCTCAAGTCGCGTGGCGAAAATGCGCCGGTGCGCGCGAACGCGCCGATCGGATCGAGGTTGAAGGCTGTGCCAGGCGCGGCGACGCCCTTGAGTTTGGCGGCGAGCAGTGTGGCCGTCTCCAGATCGGCCCCGTCCAACGAAACGGGTGCAGCTTCCACGATCACCTCGGCGAGCGTGCGGTCGAGCTCTTGCGCGTTGCCAATCGCGACGCCGCGCGCGCCGTGCGGATCGGCAACCAGTTCAATAGCGCTGACGCCGCCGTTGAGGTCGGCCAGGATCTCGCTGTTGGTTTGATCCGGGTCAGGATGCTCATAGGTCTGCCGGATGCGCCAGCCGCCGCTGCGCGCGCCGCGAATGAAGGGCGCGGCGCCTGGCAAGCCCGACACATCCGTCGCGGTGTGCATGTCCGGCTCGCGATAAAGCGGCTCGATGGCGATGCCGTCGCCAGTCTGGCCGACGAGGCGCTCCCAGCGCGCGCCTCTGAGGCCCTGTTCGACCAGCGCGCGCCAGTCGGCCTCGTCGGCAGCTTCACCCAGGTGCAGTTTCGTCTCAGACATTTTCGCTCCGCTTGACGCCATGTCAGGCATCGACGCGCTAGTCGCCGCAAGCTACGCCTTGGCGCCATTGGAGAGAAGTATGGCCCTGCCGCCCTTGTTCGACAAACTGCGTCTGCCGGCGGTCGGCGCGCCGCAATTCATCATCGCCAATCCGGAATTGGTGATCGCACAGTGCAAGGCCGGCATCGTCGGGGGCTTTCCTGCGCTCAATGCACGCCCGCAGCCGCTGCTGGACGATTGGCTCCACCGCATCAAGGACGAGCTTGCCGCTTGGGATGAAGCGCATCCCGACACACCGGCGGCGCCCTATGCCGTCAACCAGATCGTGCACAAGACCAACGCCCGCCTGGA
>CAZIOD010000162.1:0-4530 GCA_964540785.1 uncultured Terricaulis sp. | reverse complement strand
CGGGGCCGTGTACGTAGCGCCGCAGCAGCTCCTCCTCGTCGTCGTATTCGCCGATGATAGTGGCGCCGTCGTAGAGGAAGCGTCGACGCCGGCGCTTATTTCCAGCCTTTCGCACGCGGAAGCGCTAGCGTCCCCGGTTCGGATGGTAGCGGTCCCGCAGCCGCGTCTGGCGCGAGACCAGCGGCTGTTCGACTCCGGCGATGAAAACGGCCGTGGGGGCGCTTTGCACGTCCAGGGGATCGCCGTCCCAGATGACAACGTCGGCGATGTAGTTGCGCTCGAGACGGCCGAGTTCGCCGCCGACGCCGAAAATATCGGCGGGGCCGCGCGTGACCGCCGCGAAGGCGGCGTCCCAGGGAAGCCCGTTGGCGACGGCGTTGCCGGCGAGCTGCAGCACGAGGCGGGCCTGGTGCGCGTCGACGGAATCGGGCGCAGGCGCGATGGCGATGTCGACGCCGGCGGCGTGCAGCAGCGCGGCGTTGTCGAGCCGCGCGGCGAGGCGCTCGAAATTGTCAGGCAGGTTGACGAACGGGTCGACGATCACGGGAATGCGCGCGGCGGCGAGTTCGTCGGCGACCTGCCAAGCTTCGGCGCCGCCGTGGATGATGAAGTCCAGCCCGGTATTGTCGCGCTTGAAGCGGATGAGGCGGCGGATGTCGGCGGCATTGTCAATATGGACGAGGAAGGCGCCCTGCCCGCGCGCGAACGGTTGCAGCGCCTGGGCGTCGAGCTCGCCTAAGACAGTCCCACCCTGACCGCGCTGGTAGCGCGCGGGATATTCGCGCGCATCGCGCAACGCGGCCTCGAACGCAGGCCAAAGCGCGGCGCGCGAGCCGCCGGCGCGGTTGGCGCCGGTTTCGCCGAGCTCCACCACCATGAAGGCGCGCGCGCGAAAGACGCTGTCGGGCCGGCCGCTGAGCGAGACCAGCGCGCCGCGGCCGTCAAACAGCGTATCGGTCGAGGACGGGGCGATCGCCGCGCGCGTCACGCCTTCGATGCGGGTGACGGCGATTGCGGTGACGCCGGGATTGAAGGCGCGGCCGGCGTCTGCGGCGGCCGTGATCCAATCGCTCTCGATGCTGGCGTCGTTGGGCGCGCCCGAGCCGGAAATCTCGGACAGGCCGAGCTCGCTCATCGCGGCGAAGACGCCGGGCGTGACGAAGCGGCCTTGCGCCTCGATCACACGCGCACCGCTCGGAGAGGCGAGGTCGGCGCCGACGGCACGGATGCGTCCGTCGACGATAAGCACGTCGCCGTTCTCGATTGTGCCGGCGGCGGTATTGGTGACGACGCGACCGTCGCGGATGAGGACGGTTTGGGCGTGTGCGTGGGTCGCGAGCGCGCCGATGCCAATCATCGTCGCGAACACAAGCGCCAAAAATTGGGCCCCGCTCCGCAAGGGGGTGGGGCGAAGATTAAGCAGCGCGCGCACTGAGAATCCAATCATTGCGCGCCCTCCAAATAGGTCTGGCCGAGTTCGAAGTCGGACGGCGGATCGCGTTCGGCGCCGCGCTCGTAAATGAGCGCGCCGTCGATGAAGACCTGCTGCGCCACGGCGTAGCTCGAAAGCGGGTCGGCCGACCAGATCACGACGTCGGCGCGGCGGCCGGGCTGGAGCGTGCCGGTTTCGTCGTCGATGTGCAGCGCGCGCGCGGGATTGCGCGAAAGCCAGGTCCACGCCTCAGCGCGCGTGATTTCGATGCCGGCGCGACGTCCGTCGGCGAGCGCCTTGGCCGCTTCCTGGTTGAGGCGCTGGATGCCGACAGCGCTGTCGGAATGGACGATGGCGCAGGCGCCCCCGGCATGCACGAAGGGAATGTTCTCGCGGATGCCGTCATAGGCTTCGATCTTGAAGCCCCACCAATCGGCCCACATGGCGGCGCAAATTTCGTTCTCGGCCAGGAGGTCGGCGATCTTGTAGGCTTCTACAGCGTGGTGGAAGGCGGCGATCTCGAAATCGAATTCGTGCGCGATCTCGATGGCGTTGGCCATTTCGTCGGCGCGATAGCAATGCCATTGCGGGATGATCTCGCCGTTGAGCACGCCGGCCAGCGTCTCCAGTTCGAGATCGCGATCGGGCGGATCGCCGTCGCCGGTTTCGGCATTGCGCATACGGCGCGCATAGCGTTCGGCGTTGATCCAGGCCTGGCGCGAGGTGGCGACATTGCCCATGCCGGTTGCGGGCGACTGGTTGCGCGAACCGTAGGCGCGCGCGGGATTTTCCCCGCAGGCCATTTTGAGGCTCTGCGGCGCGTCCGGGAATTTCATCTCCTGCACGGTGCGCGCCCCAAGCACGGGGCGCAACGTGACGCCGCGACCGCCGAACAGATTGGCCGATCCCGGCAGGATGTGCAGGGTCGTGATGCCGCCCGCGACCGCGCGGTAAAAGCCCGGGTCCTGCGGCCACACCGAATGTTCGGCCCATACTTCGGCCGTGTTGGGCTGAGTGATTTCGTTGCCGTCCGACGTGGCTTGAATGCTTGGCGTTGGATAAACGCCCAGGTGCGAATGCGCGTCGATGATGCCGGGGGTGACGAAGCGGCCCGCTGCATCGATCACCGTTACGCCTGCCGGCGCTGCGAGACTTTGCCCGACGGCCGCGATGCGCCCGTCCTGCATCAGCACGTCGGCGTTCGCCAGTTCAGCGCCATCGCCGTCAAATACCGTGGCGCCGCGGATCAACGTCGGCGTGGAGGCGCGCGGCTGATAGGTGGAGGCGAACGGCTCTTGCCCGCCCTCTTCAGTCGCGTCCTCCTCGACGGTAGCGCAGGCCGCTAAAGCTAGCGACGCCGCCAACACAATGAGTGATCGCAAACGCATGGTCCCTCCCGCTCGCGGCCATCAGAACGGCTCGCGCGCGCCAGGACAAGGGCTTGCACGCCTCTCGGGAGAATTCTGCGACAGGTTGCGATTAATGCGCGTCTACATCACGCGCTCGACGCCGCGTGCGGCTTTGAGCGCCGCGCGTGCGGCTGGCCCTGCCGGTGCGATGGTCTTGGTTGCAAGCTCGATCTCACGCCCGTCGCTGAGCTTCAGCACCAGGCGCAGCGGCCGCGCTTCGCCCGTCCCCGGCTTCGGCAACGCAGCGATTGTCTGCGCCAGCATGTCGAGCGGCGCGCCCTCCCTCACGACAATGCACAAGTCTTCTGCGGTGCGCGCCTCGGCGGCTTCCACCGGTTCGAAAGTGTCGCCTGCCAGCTTGAGATCGCCGTCGCGCCAACGTACGCGGCCGCGGAACACGTAAGGCTTGCCAAGCTCCAGCGTTTCGCGCGCCAGCGCGATGTGTTCAGGCGCGACATAGGCCTCGAAATCCCCGGTGGGATCGGACATGGAGATGTAGGCGAACGTGCCGCCCGACATGGCCGGCCTATACTGAATGCGTCGCACCACACCCGCCATCGGATAGGCGCGCGGCTCGGTTTCGCCCTCCTCCAGGATGTCCGCAATGGTCGCGTAGCGCTCGCCGGCCTCGAGGAAGAAATTCGAGAGCGGGTGGCCGGACAGATAAAAGCCAACGCTCTCGCGCTCAGCGTCCAGCTTGTCCTGCGCCGACCAGGCCGGCGCTTTCGGGAAGGCTGGCCGCGCGCTCGGCTCCTCAGCGCCGAACAGGCTGGCTTGCGCGCTGGCCTTTTCTTCGGCGACACGCTGGGCGTAAGCAGCGATCGTCTCGCACGCCGCGAGCGCGCGCGCACGGTCGGGCTCGATGGAGTCGAAGGCGCCCGCCTTGGCGAGGTTTTCCAGCTGGCGTTTGTTCACGAGGCGCGGGTCGAGGCGCTCGGCGAAATCGTAGAGCGCCTTGAAGGTCCCGTGCGTCTTGCGTTCGGCGGCAACGCTGGCCATGGCGGCAAGGCCGACATTGCGGACCGCACCCAGCGCATAGCGAACGGCTACACCCGTTTCGGTTTGCTCCACATTGAAATCCGCTTCCGAGGCGTTGAGATCCGGCGGCAGAATCTCCACCCCGATGCGTTTGGCGTCCTGCACAAAGCTGGCGAGCTTGTCCGAATTCGAGATATCGAGGCTCATCGAAGCCGCCAGGAAGTCGACCGGGTAATGCGCCTTCAGATAGGCGGTCTGGTAGGCGATCACGGCGTAGGCCGCCGCGTGCGATTTGTTGAAGCCGTAGCCGGCGAACTCCTCGACAAGATCGAAGATGTGCGCCGCAAGGCCCTCGCTGACGCCGCGTTGCTTGGCGCCGTCGATGAAGCGCGATTTCTGCTTGGCCATTTCGGCCGGCTGTTTCTTTCCCATGGCGCGGCGCAGAAGATCGGCTTCGCCCAAGCTGTAGCCCGAGAGCACCTGGGCGATCTGCATCACCTGTTCCTGATAGACGATGACGCCGTAGGTCTCCTCCAGGATGGGTTGCAGCGCTGGGTGCAGGTAGTCCGGCTGCTCGCGCCCGTGCTTCACGTTGGCGAAGCGGTCGATGTTCTTCATCGGGCCAGGCCGATAGAGCGAGATGAGCGCGATGACGTCTTCAAGGCATGTCGGCTTCACCTTGCGCAGCGTGTCGCGCATGCCCTGGCCTTC
>CAZIOD010000161.1:0-4612 GCA_964540785.1 uncultured Terricaulis sp. | reverse complement strand
TGGTGGTGTGCGCGGCGTTGTTCATCGCCTCATAGGCCATGCCCGCCGACATCGAGCCGTCGCCGATCACGGCGATGACGTGGCTGTCGTCGCCGCGCTTGTCGCGCGCGACGGCAAAGCCCAGCGCAGCCGAGATGGAGGTGGCGGCGTGCGCGGCGCCGAACGGGTCGTATTCGCTCTCGCTGCGCTTGGTGAAGCCGGAGAGCCCGCCGCCTTGCCGCAGCGTGCGGATGCGGTCGCGCCGGCCGGTCAGGATTTTATGCGGATAGGCCTGGTGGCCGACGTCCCAAACCAGCACGTCCTTGGGCGTGTCGAACACATAGTGCAGCGCCACGGTGAGCTCGACCACGCCCAACCCCGCGCCCAGATGCCCGCCCGTCACCGAGACGGCGCTAATGGTTTCGGCGCGCAGCTCGTCCGAAAGCTGACGCAGCTGGATTTCGTCCAGTTTGCGCAGATCAGCCGGCAATTTCACCTGGTCGAGCAGCGGAGTTTGGGGGGCCATCGGCTCTCTTCTCAAAACAGCGCACCCCAGGTAGCGCCTCGGGCAGATTAAATCGACCCATACAGCAAAATAAGGGCGCTGCCCCGCGGGCAAGGGCAAAATGCCCCTTCACCCGTGCGTCATCCCCGCGCAGCAGCTGGCCTAACGCGGCAGCGCCGCCGCCACCGCATCGTCGATGCGCCGGCTGGTCTGTTCGCCCAGATAGCGGTCGAAGGCGGCAAGCGGGTGTCCGCTGCGTGCAAACACGAAAGTACGCGGCAGGTAGATTTCATCGCCGCAGCCGAACGCGGCATAGGCCGCCGCCGTGCCGCGCACCTGCGCATAGAAGGCGCGATGCGCCTGCAGGAAGCGCGCAATCTCGATCTCGCTGGCGCGGGTGTCGAGGTTGACGCCCAGGATGTTGAGCCGCTCGGGAGCGATGCGCGCCCGCATGCGCCCGAGGTGCCGCGCTTCAAGCGCGCAGGGCCCGCACCAAGTGGCCCAGAAGGTGATCACTGACGCCGCATTCGCGGCAAGCTCCCGCCCGAGCGTCGTTGACGACCCGTCGCTCTGCCTTAGTCCGAGATCGCGCAACGAAGAGAGCGTAGGCGGCAGCGGCGGCGCTTCGCGATCCGCGAACGCTGCGGACGGCAGAGCGGCGGCCAAGCCCGCCGCAATGAGCGAACGGCGCGCAAGCATGCGTTTCCCCCCGCCGCCCAGGCGCCGCGGCGCGCCCGTGGCGGCTGAGTCCCTTGTACTTGCATTCGCCCAGTCCTGCGACGTTGGGACTGCCAAAACCCGGCGCGCGCAGACGCACCCCCAATCGCGGCACGCTGAGCGAACTGAGCCTGTCGAAGCGCGACGCTCGCCTCGCCTTCGGCAAGTTGGGACGAGGGGACGCCAAACGTCTAAGCTTCCGGCGTCAGCGGCGCTTCGATGGTGCACACGAGACCTTGCGGTTCGAACGCCATATCCACGTCGCCCGCGATATCCTGCGCCAGCAGGCGTTCGATCATGGTGGAGCCAAACCCGAGCTGGTCCGGCGGACTGACCGGCGGGCCGCCCTGTTCGCGCCATTGCATGTGCAGCACCGGCGGGCGTCCTTCGACGCGCCACTCCAAATCCACCTTTCCGCTCTCGTTCGAGAGCGCGCCATACTTCATCGCGTTGGTGCAGAGTTCGTGCAGGGCCAGCGCGGTAGCGATAGCCGGACGCGGCGCCAGCGTGAGATCGGGCCCATCGATGCGCACGCGTCTTTTCGGGATGCCGCACATGCGGATCGCTTCGCTCGCAATTTCCTGCAGCGGCATGCTTTCCCACTGCGTAGCGGTGAGGATCGAGTGCGCGCCCGCAAGCGCGGCGAGCCGGCCCTCGAAGCTGCTGCGCAATACTTGGGCATCGCCCTCCCGCTTGAACGTCTGTTGCGCGATGCTTTGCACGATCGCCAGCGTGTTCTTCACACGATGGTTCAATTCATCGAGCAAGAGCTTGCGGTGATCCTCGGCCACGCGCCGTTCGTGAATATCGATTACCGTGCCGATATGGCCAAGATAAACGCCCTGGTCGTTCACGCGCGGCCGGCCCGCGCCCAGACACCAGCGCCACTCGCCGTCATGGCGGCGGATGCGCAACTCGATCTCGAACGGGGCCGCCTCGCGCGCGGCGCGGCGGATCGTCTCCTCGGTAGCTTTGGCGTCGTCGGGATGAACCGTCCGCAACCAGCTGAAACCCAGCCCTTGCGCCGATTTGAGGCCAGAAAAGCTCGCCCATGTCTCGTTCAGGAACGAGCAGCCGCCATCGCGCTCCGTCACCCAGATCATCACCGGGGCATGATCGGCCATGTTGCGAAAGCGCGCTTCGCTCTCACGCACCGCCGCTTCCGCGCGGCGGCGCTCGGTCATGTCGTAAAAGTAGCAAACGACGCCAAAGGCGCCATTTGGCAACCGTACGCGCTCAAGCTGCCAGTCGTAGGATTCCACTTCGTCGATATCTGCACGCCGCTCTACCGTTTCGGCCGAATGGTAGGGCTCGCCAGTCGCGAGCGTGTGCCGGAAACGCGCAAGCGCCTCGTCCACGAAGGGCGGCGGCCACACCGTCCGCAGCGCGGCGTCAAAATCGTGGCCGATCAACGGACGCACGTTTTCGAATACTTTCTGCGCGCCGGCGCTGACTTCAGCGATGCAAAACCGGTCGTCGATCAGATAGACGCCGAACGGCGCATTCTTGATGAGATTATAGAAGGTGTCGTCCGATTCCGGCCGTTTGTGCGTACCCTCAGCCACGCCGTCTCATCCCACGAATGGATGCCGACGATACCCCAGCCCGTCCGAAAATCCATACGGAACTCGTCCGGCCAGGCGAGCAATAGCGCGCGAAGAGCCGCGATCCCATTGCACCGCGTGCGACCCATCCCCGGGTCACGGCTCCTCGCCGGCTGCGCGGCCTAGGCCGGAGAACTCAACACCCTGCAAGCGCACGCGGTGGTCAGTAGCGCCGCTCGACGATGAAATCGACCGCGTCCAGAAGCACGTGTGCGCGCGGGCCAAACAGGGCAAGGTGGCGCTTGGCTTGTGCGGCCAGCAGCGCGATGCGTTCGCGCGTGGCGCCGGCTCCGAGCACGGTGACGAAATTCACCTTGCCGCGGGCCTTGTCCTTGCCGACGGCCTTGCCGGTGTCGCGCACGACGCCCTCGGCGTCGAGCAGATCGTCCACCATCTGAAACGCCAGGCCAACGTCGTGCGCATAGCGGGAGAGCGCCGTCCGCTCAGCGTCCGAGGCGCAGCCGATCCTGGCGCCGGCGTCGACGGAGAAATTGATCAACGCACCGGTCTTCAGCCGGTTCATGCGCGTCACCGCGATCAGATCGGAGCCGATGTCGGCGCCCGCCATGTCGGCCGCCTGTCCCGCCACCATGCCGAGCGGTCCGGCCGCTTTGGCCAAGCCCGAAATCAGTTTGCAGCGCGTTTGCGGATCAGAATGGGTTTTAGGGTCGGCCAGAATTTCGAATGCGAACGTAAGCAGCGCATCGCCCGCCAGAAGTGCGGTGGCCTCGTCGAAAGCCCGGTGCAGCGTCGCCCGTCCACGGCGCAAATCGTCGTCATCCATGCACGGCAGGTCGTCGTGGATCAACGAATAGGTATGCACGCACTCGATCGCGCAGGCGGTGCGCAATAAGGCGCCTTCATCGGCATCGAACAGGCGCCCGGTTTCCAGCGTGAAGAACGGCCGCAGCCGTTTGCCGCCATCGAGCGCCGCATAACGGAGCGCCGTCATCAGGCGGGCTTCAGGCCCTTGCGGCTTCGGCAGCAAGCCGTCGAGGGCCGTATTGACCCGCTCCGCGGCTTCCTTGAGACGGGTTTCCAGCTGGGACATGCGGCAAGGGCAATAAGGCAATGGGGCCACAGGGCAATAGGCGGTTTCGGGCGGTCTTCGCCAAGCCAGCAACACGCCGTACCGCCCGCCGGCCTAGGCTTCTGGGCTGCGCTCTTCCCAACGGGGCCTCATCCGGGGCATCATATCGCCGGGTTGGGCGCGTACGCGCTGTCTGCGGCGCGGTTTGCAGGGCGCGTCAGGGTTGAAACTCGTGGGGAAAGACTGAATGGCAAGTGTGGCGATCATCCACGCCGCGGAAGATGCGCTGCCGGCGCGCGCGCTGGCGGAGAAGCTGCGTCAGGCCAACCTGACCGTGCTGCTGGAAAAGCAGCCTGGCGATGAATTGCGCGGCGTGGTCAAGGACGCCAAGGTCACCGTGGCGCTCTGGTCTCCGCGTTCGATCACGCAGCAGCCGCTGATCGAGGACGCCGCCTTCGCCAAAGGCAAGAGCAAGCTCCTCCACGCCTGCATGCAAAACGCCGCAGCGCCCGATGCCTTCAGGGGCGACAAGATCGTCAACCTGACCGGCTGGCGCGGCGAAGATGATTTTCCGGCCTGGCGCGAACTGGCGCAGCTCGTAACCGAGCGCGCCGGCGTCGCGCCGCTGCCCCCGCCGACGCCGAAACCGCCCTCCGGCTTCTTTCAGCCGGGCCTTGTGCGCGAAGCGGCCGGTGCGGCCGCCGCCAGCGGCGCACAGCGGCGGGCGGCCGCCCCGCCTCCGCCGCGTCCGCAACAGGCTGCCCCGCGCGCCGCGGC
>CAZIOD010000160.1:244-4679 GCA_964540785.1 uncultured Terricaulis sp. | reverse complement strand
CGCTTCTCTTTCGGCTCGTCTTCGGCGCGGGTGAGCCCGATGATCACCACATGCACGTGCGCCTTGCCGCGCGCTTCGCTTTCCCAGGCGAAGGTGCGATGCGCGAAGGCGATTTCGAGGCCGTAGCGGTCGAACAGGATCGGCCAGAGCTGGGCAACCTGTTCGCCCTGTGTGACCGAATTGGTGGCGACGAAGCCAATTCGTTGCCCCCCCCCAACGACTTGAGCATACGCGCCGGCCTTGATGAACCAGGCCGCTACGTAATCGAGCGTCCCGCCCGAACCGCCCAAATCGGCGATACGGCGAACTTGCGCACGCTGCTCGGGGGACTGCACTTTCGAGCCGCCGAACGGCGGGTTGCCCATCACATAATTGCATTCCGCCGCCGGCAGCACGCTCTGCCAATCGATCTCCAGCGCATCTGCGTGGACGATGTGCGGCGATTGCTTCAGCGGGATGCGGGCATAATTCTCGCCGAACTCCAGCGAGAGGCGCACATTCATGATGTGGTCCATCATCCACAGCGCCACTTCGGCGATGCGGGCGGGAAACTCGCCCAATTCGATGCCATAGAATTGCTCGACGCTCAGCTTCGACAGCGTCGAAATATCCAGCACCCGCGAGCCGCCGGGATGAAGCTCGCGCAACAGCTCCAATTCCAGCGCCCGCAATTCGCGGTAGGCGATGACGAGGAAATTGCCGCACCCGCACGCCGGGTCGAGAAACTTGAGGTTCGCCAGCTTGTCGTGAAACGACCGCAGCCGCGCGTCACGGTCGCGCTTCAAGCCCTTGATGCGCGCAAATTCGGCGCGCAGCTCATCCAGAAACAACGGCTCGATGACTTTGAGGATGCATTTCTCATTAGTGTAGTGCGCGCCCTCCTTGCGCCGCTCCACCGGGTTCATCACGAACTGGAACAGCGAGCCGAAAATCGCAGGCGAGATCGCGTCCCATTTGAAGCTGCACGCTTCGATCAGCAGCGCGCGCATTTTTGCGTTGAAGTGCGCTACAGGCAGCCGCTCGGCGAACAAATCGCCGTTGATGTAGGGAAACTTGCTCAAATCTTCGTCGGTGTTGCGCTGACGCGCATCCTCCGGCGTGTTCAGCACCTCGAACAGCGAATGCAGCCAGCCGCCGGTGTCTGAGCCATCCTCCCGCGTGCGATTGACGATCAGCTCTTCAAGAATGCCGCGCGGTTCGAAAATGCCAGTATCGTCGGCGAACAGGCAGAATAACAGCCGCACCAGGAAGCGTTCGAGGTCGTGGCCGCGATAACCGCTTTCCTCCAGCGCATCGTGCAGCTTGCCCATCAGCTCCGCGGCCAGGATGTTGACCGGGTCCTGCTCCTTGAAGGTGCGTTTCTCGACGCCGAGGATGAAACCGAATTTCTCGACGTGTTGCGGCAGCTGCGCGAGCGCGAAGCGCACCTCCTCGCGCGTTTCCAGATCGATCAGCTCAAACCATTGGAAGTCGCACAAGAGCACGTAGCGCGGCAGGTCGCGCTCGGCGATGCCGGGGAAGTAGTCGAGCGCTTGCTGGCGCGCGCGCTTCAAATCCTTACCGGCGCTCTTTTGCTCGACGAGAAACTTGCCCGGCCAGAACAGATCGATAGAGCCGTCGGCGCCGCCGTACTTCTTCACCGCGTGTTCGAAATAGGCGACCCGGCGGCGGGTGACGCCGAACACCTCGAAAAACTCGTTGAAGAAGGTCTGCGCGTCGCTCCGCTCGCGCGAAGCGTCTTTCCACTCATCGGCGAACCTGGCGGCCCGCGCCCTGATCTCGTTCCAGCTCAACCGCACGAAGTGTTCACCGACCTCTTGTCACCCTGCCCCGCGCGCGCGAATCATTTCAGGGATGCTGGCACATGGCGCAGTTCGAATTGTTCAACACCGCCCCGCCCCGATCGGCCGCCCCCAGCGCCGATGAAGTGCGCGCGCGCCTTGAGGCGATCTTCGCAAGGCTGCGCGGCGGGGACAAGCTTGCATGGAGCGAATTGCGGCGGCTTCAGGTGGTCGTGCCGCAAATGACGCGCTGGCTGCCGGCGGCGGAGGCGGAAGCCGCGCGCGCAAAGTTCGCCGCCGAGATGGATCGTTTGCACAAAGCGGCTTGAGCGCAGGAGATCGCGAGATCGCGCTTGGCGACTCTCGAAGTGACGCCCCCGCTAATCGCCCGACTGGCTCTCCAGTTCGTACTGGCTTTGCAGGTAATTCTGCAGCCCGATTTCGGCGAGCACCGACAGCTGCGTTTCCAGAAAATCGATGTGCTCTTCGGTGTCTTCGAGCAGCTCGGTCAAGAGATCGCGCGAGACGTAATCCTGCTTGCTTTCGCACAGCGCGACGCCCTCGATCATCGCCGCACGGCCGGCGGTTTCCGCCTCCCAGTCGGCGCGCAGCCGCTCTTCGACATTGACGCCGATCTTCAGCTTGTGCAGCGCCTGCAGATTGGGCAGGCCGTCCAGCATCAGGATGCGCTTCACCAGCTTGTCGGCGTGGCCCATCTCCTCGATGGATTCCTCGTAGGTCTTCTTGCCGAGTTTGCCGTAGCCCTCGTTCTCGTACATCCGCGCATGCAGGAAGTACTGGTTGATCGAGGTCAGCTCGTTGGTGAGGATCGCATTGAGCTTCTTGATGACGTCCGGATCGCCCTTCATCGCGCGCCTACTCCGCGGCGGCGAGGCTCCGGGTCTGGCCGGCCATCCCGCCGCACGTAATGCCTTCGGCGATTTCCGGCAGGCACCGCCCGCAGCACGGCTGACAGCCGTGTCGCGCGAGCACCTCTTCAGGGCATTGCGCCCCCGCGGCGATGGCTTCGTCCACCTCCGACCGAGTCACGCCGTTACAATTGCAGACGTACATGCACTTCTCTGACGGCAAAGCCAAATGGATCGGCCGGGGGGCCGAGGCTGGAAATATCCTGCCGCGGCCGCTTTTGCAAGTCATTCGCAGCAGCGACAATGCCGCGGGTCACGCGGCGCGCGCTCTACCTTCCCCTTGCGTCAGCGCCGCGCTGGATATACATTTGCAATCCGTATATCCAAGGAGCTTTCCAGTGCAGGTCGCCAAGTGGGGCAACAGCCTCGCCGTCCGCCTTCCCCAATCCGTGGTCGACGCGCTCGGTCTGCGAGAGGGCGATCAGATCGATGTCCACGTGGTGGGCGAGCGCGAGCTGGAGGTCGAACGCCGCCCCGCCCGCACTGAATTGCTGACCCGCCTGCGCCAGCTCCGCGGCAAGCTGCCCGACGGCTTCAAGTTCGATCGGCTCGAAGCGCATGAGCGCAGGTAAGCCAACCTTCATCGACACCAATATCTGCCTCTATCTGCTCTCGGCCGACCCGGACAAAGCAGATCGTTCAGAGCGCATCGTCGCCGCCGGCGGCGTTATCAGCGTGCAAGTTCTCAACGAATTCGTCTCTATCGCCCGCACCAAACTGACGTTGGATTGGGCGCAGACGAACCAAGTCCTCGATGCGCTTTCCGCGAATTTGTCGGTCGTAGCGCTGACGCCGTCCATGCAGCGGCGAGCCGTCGCCATCGCCGAACGCTACGCACTCAACATCTATGACGCCGCCATTCTTGCGGCCGCCATCGAGTCCGGCTGCAGTGTCGTCGCGACCGAGGATCTGCAGCACGGCCAAGTCATCGAAGGCGTGCGTATCAACAATCCCTATCGCTGATCACCCCAAGGCCGCCTTCATCGCCGCAGCGCCGGCCTCCATAGAGGCGTCTTGCATCGCGGCCATGTCGTCCGGCAGGAAGTCCACCGTCCACACGAAGCGGCTCCCCGCGCCATCTTCGAACACCTGCGCTGCGGCGCTGTAGTGCGTGTATTTCGGATGATCGAGGATGGCGTACACCAAGCGCCGCGCGTCATCGTCGCTGGAGACAAGCCATTCGCGCACCTTCATCCCGTTCGCGAACGTCACCAGCCGCGCCCCGCTCGGCTCCATCTCGGTGGCCGCCACGAAACCCGGCGCCAGCTCATGCACCGCCTCGAAGCGCTCCAGCAGCGCCCACACCTCATCCGCCGGCCGCGCGCTCCGAAACTCTTTCGTCACCGTCGCCATGGTTCGCCTCCTTCGACGCCATATCGCCATAAGCGGACGCCCCGGTCTGGCCGTTTCCGGACGCCTTCATTTTCAGTGCGAAGGCTTGGGCTGAGCACCCACCTGCGCTAAGAGCCCCGCCTTCATGACCTCAAAGACCCCGACCATCGGCGTCGTCTCGCTCGGCTGTCCCAAGGCCCTTGTCGACAGCGAGCGCATCATCACGCGCCTTCGGTCCGAGGGCTACGAACTCAGCGGCGATTACCAAGGCGCCGACCTCGTCGTCGTCAACACCTGCGGCTTTCTTGATAGCGCCAAAGCCGAAAGCCTCGACGCCATCGGCGAAGCCATCGCCGAAAACGGCAAGGTCATCGTCACCGGCTGCCTCGGCAA
>CAZIOD010000160.1:0-234 GCA_964540785.1 uncultured Terricaulis sp. | reverse complement strand
AGAGGGTCTGATCCGCGGCGCGCACCCCAAAGTGCTCGAAGTCACCGGCCCGCACCAATACGAGGCCGTCGTCGGCGCCGTGCATGCGCACCTGCCGAAACTGCACGATCCGAAAATCGATCTCGTGCCCGAAGGCGGCTTTCGCCTCACGCCGCGCCACTACGCCTATCTGAAAATTTCCGAAGGCTGCAACAATCGCTGCAGCTTCTGCATCATCCCCTCCATTCGCGGCGA
>CAZIOD010000159.1:0-4761 GCA_964540785.1 uncultured Terricaulis sp. | reverse complement strand
CAGACCGTCGGCGACGCGGTGAAGTTCATCTCGGAGAAGCAGGGCTAAGGCCCTGAGCGCCCCCTTGACGAGGCGCGTCGTCATCACTGGCATTGGGCTTGTAACGCCGCTGGCTGCGAACCGCGAAGCCACGTGGCAGCGCCTGCTTGCAGCTCAGTCCGGCGCCAACGTCATCGAACACTTCAAGGTCGACGACCTGCCGTGCCGCATCGGGTGTCTGGTGCCGCGCGCCGATGGGCGCGGCGGCGGGGCCGGCGATGAGGCTGCGTTCAATCCCGACGCGCTGATGTCGGCGAAAGAGCAGCGGCGCATCGACGACTTCATCCTCTACGGCATCGCCGCCGCTGAAGAGGCTGTCGCCGACTCCGGCTGGAAAGCCGAAACCGACGAGGACAAGGAGCGCACCGGCGTTCTGATCGGCTCGGGCATCGGCGGCATCGACTCGATCGAGCGCAACGCGCTGCTGCTCGACCGCGACGGTCCGCGCAAGCTTTCGCCGTTCTTCATTCCGAGCGCGCTGATCAACCTGGCCAGCGGCCACGTCTCCATTCGCCACGGTTTCAAGGGTCCGAACCATTCGGTTGTCACCGCCTGCGCGACCGGCGCGCATGCCGTGGGCGATGCAGCGCGCCTGATCATCCACGGCGACGCCGACGTCATGGTTGCGGGTGGCGCCGAAGCCGCGATCTGCCGGTTGGGCTTGGCCGGCTTCTGCGCGCTGCGCGCGGTTTCATCCGGCTTCAACGATACGCCGGAAAAGGCTTCGCGCCCGTACGACAAGGACCGCGACGGTTTCGTTATGGGCGAGGGCGCCGGCTGCGTCGTGCTGGAGGAGTACGAGCACGCCAAGGCGCGCGGCGCCAAGATCTACGCCGAAGTGAAGGGCTACGGCCTCTCGGGCGACGCGTACCACATCACCGCCCCCGCCGATGATGGCGACGGCGGCTATCGTGCGATGAAAGCGGCCTTGAAAGACGCAGGTCTCGCCCCCGCCGATATCGACTACGTCAACGCACACGGAACCTCGACGCCGCTCGGCGACGAGATTGAACTCAAGGCGGTCGAGCGCTTGTTCGGCAACGCGAGCGCAAATCTGTCGCTGTCATCGACCAAGTCTGCAATCGGTCACCTGCTGGGCGCAGCCGGCGCGGTTGAGACGATATTTTGCGCGCTCGCCATTCGCGACAGCGTGGTTCCGCCGACGCTGAATCTCGACAATCCCTCGGTTGAGACCGCCATAGATTTGACGCCCCACGAAGCCAAGAAGCGGCCGGTGAGGGCAGCAATGTCGAATTCGTTCGGGTTTGGCGGCACGAACGCCGCCGTGATCCTGACCGCGGTGGACTAATGGGCCGGCTCTTGTTTTGGCTGGCCGTGCTTGCCGGCGCCGCCGCGATTTTTCTGTTTTTCTTCTTCACCAGCGCCATCTCGCGCCCGGGCCCTAAAGCCGAGCCGGAAGCCTTCATGGTCGAGCGCGGCGCATCGGGCGCCGATATCGCCATCGCACTGCAGCGCGAGGGTCTGATCACCGACGCGCTCTTGTTCCGCATCGCCAACCGGCTCTATGGCGGCGGGCAAGCGCTGCAAGCCGGCGAATATCTCATCCCCGAGCGCGCGTCGGTGCGCCAGATCGTGGAGATGATGACCAGCGGCGATGCGCTGCAGCACGCGCTCACCTTCCACGAAGGCATCACCATCGACGCGGTGATGAAGATCATCGAGGCGAGCGATGTGCTGACCGGAGACATGCCGGAAACGCCGCTCGAAGGCTCGATCCTGCCCGAGACCTATCACGTGCAGCGCGGCATGACGCGCGCGGCGCTGCTGCAGCAAATGCGCGAGGCGCGCGACGCGGCGGTGGAAGAGATTTGGGCCGGCCGGCAGGCGGACCTGCCAATCAATTCCGCCGAGGAACTGGTCATCCTCGCCTCCATCGTCGAACGCGAGACCGGCGTGCCCTCCGAGCGGCCTGAAGTGGCTGCGGTGTTCGTCAACCGCCTGCGCGTGCCCATGCGTCTCGAAAGCGACCCGACCATCATCTATGGCGTGTGCAAGCAATTCCCGGATCGCTGTGTCGACGGCAGGCTGGTCAACAGCCAAGGCCAGCGCCGCACCATTCGCGCCAGCGAGATCGCGCTCAACACCGGCTACAACACCTATCGCATCGATCGCCTGCCGCCGACGCCGATCGCCAATCCGGGCCGCGCCGCGCTGGAAGCGACCGCGCATCCCGCGCAGTCCAACGCGCTCTATTTCGTCGCCGACGGGACCGGCGGTCACGTGTTCGCCTCCACGCTGGCCGAGCACAACGCCAACGTCGCGCGCTGGCGTCAGATCGAGGCCCAGCGCCTGGCCGAACAACGCGCGAACTAGCGCGCGCCGGCCGGTTTTCGCGCTTTTTGCCCCGCATCTTTCACTTTTAGGTTGGCTCCGTGCGCGCGGAGGGCTTTACTGGGCGCGTCAGTTTGCACGCATTGGGGAGCCCGAGATGCGAGCACATCTGCCCTCGCTGCCAATTCAGGTCGAACACACCCTTCACAGCGCGAAAGAGGCCGTCCAACGGGCCGTCGGCGGCGCCGGCGCATCTGTGCGCGCTGCGCTTCAGCGCGTGGCGGAGCGTGTGCGCGGCCGTGTGGACGCCAGCGCCAAAGGCGTTGTCCGCGCCGTGCGCCGCGCTTTTACGGCAAGCGGCGCGCCGGTCGTTCTCGAAGGCGTCGAGCGCGTGCTGCTGAGCCCGTTCCACCGCGAACGCATTTACGCCACGACGACGTTTGCGCTGATTTTTCTGTTCGCCGTCACCAGCGTCGATTTTCTCATAAGCGGCGGCCCCGAGTTCGGCGCACCGGCGCGCGCCGTCACGGAGCCGCGAGTCGTGTACGCGGCTTCGGACGAGGCGCCTGCGATCGCTGCCCCAGTCGCCATCACCTCCGCCCGCGCGGAAGAGAGCGATGCCAATGTCGTGGCCGTGTCGCAGAGCTTCGCCGCACCGCCGATCGAGCCGGCGGCGCCCGGACCGGCGGCCTCCTTCGCGCCGGCTGCACCCGATTTGGTCGAAATCGGCTTCGTCGTGCGGCCTCGGGATGCGCACGTGCGCGGCGCTGGCTCCGCCGCGTTCGACCGCACGGGCGTATCGGATACGGCCAGCGAATCGGCGCCGCAAAAGCGGCCGCCGAGAAAAGGCGACCGCGCGCTGACGCGCGAGGAGGGCGCAAGCCCGACCGGCGCCTGAACGCGCCAGCGCGATCGCGATCGTCGCGCAAGGGTGCGCCCCGCCCGATTCCCCTGTAAGCAGCGCTCATGACCATATCGGGCATGACCGGCTTTGCGCGGACCGAGGGCGAACACGCCGGACAGCGCTGGATTTGGGAGCTGCGCAGCGTCAACGGCCGCGCGCTCGACCTGAAGCTGCGCACGCCATCGGGCTTGGATGCGCTGGAACAGCCCGCGCGCGCCGCTGCGGCGCAGCGCTTCAAACGCGGCTCGCTGCAGGCCGCCCTGTCGCTCACGCGCGATCCTGCCGCCGCCCCTCCCGTGAAGATCGATACCGAATTGCTCGAGCGGCTGCTCGATGCCGGCGAGCCTTTCGTGAAAGCCAAGCGCGTGCGCAAGCCGCGCTGGGACGGTCTGCTTGCGCTGCGCGGCGTGCTCCAGATCGAAGACGCCGAACTCGACGCCGAAGCGCGTACGGCTTTGGAGGGTGCGCTCTTTGCCGGGTTCGAGCAGGCGCTCGATCTCCTCGCGGAATCCCGTCAGAGCGAAGGCCGGACGCTTGCAAACATCCTGACCCAGGCCGCCGAGCGGCTGACGGCGTTGATCGAAGCGGCCCGCGCCTCGGCCGCGGCCGCACCGAACGCCGCGCTTGAGCGCATTCGCCAGCGGCTCGAACAACTTGCGCCAGAGATCAAGCTGGACCCCCAGCGCCTCGCCCAGGAGGCCGCGCTCGCCGCGATGCGCGCGGACGTTCAGGAGGAGCTGGACCGCCTCGCCGCGCACGCCGCCGAATTGCGCAGCCTCATAACCAAGCCTGAACCTGCAGGCAGGAGGCTGGACTTTCTCAGCCAGGAGCTGACGCGCGAGGCCAATACGCTGGTGTCTAAATCCTCCGATATCGAACTCACGCGCATCGGCCTCGATCTCAAGGCCGTGGTCGATCAGATCAAGGAGCAGGCCGCCAATGTTGAATGAGCACGTCGCGCGGCGCGGCCTCATGTTCGTGCTGTCGAGCCCGAGCGGGGCGGGCAAATCCACGCTGGCGCGCAAGCTGCTCGAAGCCGACGACAACATGTCGCTTTCGGTCTCGGCGACGACGCGCGCGCCGCGCCCGAGCGAAGTCGACGGTCGCGAGTACAAATTCCTGAGCAAGACCCAGTTCGAGGAGATGGCCGATCGCGGCGAGTTTCTCGAACACGCCATGGTGTTCGGCAACCATTACGGCACGCCGCGCGCGCCGGTCGAAGCCATGCTGATCCAGGGCAAGGATGTGCTGTTCGATGTCGACTGGCAGGGCGCGCGGGCCCTGCGCGCCGCCGAACCCCAGGACGTCGTCGGCATCTTCATTCTGCCGCCGTCCATGGCTGAGCTTGAGCGCCGCCTGCGCGCGCGTAACGAAGACCCTGAGGACGTCATCCGCCAGCGGATGGCCCGCTCGCTGAGCGAAATCAGCCATTGGGAGGAATACGATTACGTGCTCGTGAATACGCTGCTCGAACAGACGCTCGCGCAAATCCGGCAGATTCTCGCCGCTGAGCGGCTGAAGCGGCA
>CAZIOD010000158.1:0-4762 GCA_964540785.1 uncultured Terricaulis sp. | reverse complement strand
GATGGTGAGAAAGCCGGTCTCATCGCGTAGCCGTACGCGGTGCGGCAACACCTTCAGGCCAATCCTTTTTGCCGGCATGTGGCCGTCGACTTCGGCTTCGATGGTGACGATGTCGCCGTCGTTAGTCTCGGCGATCGGAATGCGCAGACGCCGGTCGATGGCGCTGTTGGGCGGAAAGAAGACGACATCGCGCACTAGGCGCCCGCCTGCAACCTTGGCGATCAGGTCGAGTGTGTCCTTCTTCGCGCCCTTCGGCGCGCGCAGGGGCGCGATCATCGCGTCGAGGACGGCGGCTGCGGCGCTGGTGTCGGAGGCAGGCGGGTCGTTCATCTCTGGCTCTGGCGGCGCTGACAGGGCCGCTCATATGGGTTATAGCGCGGCCCCTTTCGATCTGGCCCGCTTTCCGACTTCATGGATGACCGCCGCAAGAAATTGAGATTCCGCGCTTGGCGGCGGGGGTTCCGGGAAATCGACCTGATCATGGGCGGATTCGCCGACCGGCGGCTCGCGGAGCTGGACGAGGCGGGCCTGGACGCGTTCGAGCGCCTGCTCGATGCGCCGGATCAGGAAGTCTATCTGTGGATTACGGAGCAGGCGCCGGCGCCGGCGGAGTACGACACGCCAACCCTCGCGCGGCTTCGCGCGTTCCGCACTGAGTTGCCGACCCAGAGCTGATGCCAAACACCGCATGAAAGACGCCGCTCTCAACCAACGCCTGATCGAAACGCTCGGCAGATCCAAGGACGCGCTCGTCGTGACGGGCGCGCCCGAGGGCGTTGACGCTGCGGCGCTCGCAGAAGCGGCGCGGCTCCGCGGCGGCGTGACGTTGTTTGTCGCCCGCGACGAAACGCGCGCGGCGCAGTTTGAGGCCGCGGCGAAGTTTTTCGCGCCCGACCTCGCGACGTTGCGTTTGCCGGCCTGGGACACTCTGCCTTATGACCGGATCTCGCCCGCGCCGACGGTGGCGGCGCAAAGGTGCGCGGCGCTGGCGCACTTGGCGCGCCGCGGCGAGCGCGAGCCGCCGCTCTTGGCCATTGCTACGGCCTCCGCCGTCGCGCAGCGCGTGCCTCCGCGCAGGCGGCTGGGCGAGGCGACGTTGCCCATCGAGGCCGGCGAGGAAACCTCCATGCAGGTGCTGGAGGGGTATTTCGCCGTCAATGGCTATGCGCGAGCGTCGACGGTGCGCGCGCCCGGCGAGTTCGCGGTGCGCGGCGGCATCATCGATGTGTTCCCGCCCGGTGCGGGCGAGCCGCTGCGTTTCGATTTCTTCGGCGACGTCCTGGAGACGATCCGCAGCTTCGATCCGGAAACGCAGATTTCCAAAAGCAAGTTGAAGCGCGCCTTACTCACGCCGGTGAGCGAGGTCCTGCTCGATGAATTCGCCGTTCTGCAGTTCCGGCGCCGTTTTGGTCAGGCCTACGGGACGGTCAGCGATGCGCTTTATGACAGCGTCAGCGCCCGCATACGCCGCCAGGGCATGGAGCAATGGCTGCCGTTCTTTTACGAGCGGCTGGAGACCGTGTTCGACTATGCCGGCGAGGACGCGCTGATCGCGTTCGATGCGCTGGCAGAGGACGCCATACGCGAACGCGTCGAAACGGCGGCCGATCACTATGACGCCCGCAAGAGCGCGCCCGTCCCACGGGGCGGAAGCCCGTTCCGCGCGCCCGAACCTGGCCTTCTTTATTTGGACGATGGGGCGCTGGCTGAAGCGATCGGCAAGCGACCCGTCCGGCGCTTCACCCATTTTGATACCGACGCGAAGAAGCAGCTCAATCTTGGCGCACGCCTTGGACGAGACTTTGCCCCAGAACGGCAGTCAGACGCCAACGTGTTTGAGGCGGCCGCGAAGCACATCGAAACGCTGACGAAGAAAAAGCGCGTGGTGATTGCTGCGTGGTCGGATGGATCGGCGGAGCGTTTGTCAGGCGTGCTCGCGGACCATGGTGTTGAAGCGGTTGTGCGTGTCCAGTCATGGCGCGAGGCGGCGAAGCTTCCGAAGGGCGCGGCTGCGCTGACGGTGCTTCCGCTGGAGCACGGCTTCGAGAGCGACGACCTCGCCTTCATCGCCGAGCAGGATATTCTGGGCGACCGTCTGGCGCGGCCGCGCAAACGCCGGCGCGCCTCTGCGGTGATTGCCGAAGCGGCGGCGATGAGCGCGGGCGACCTTGTCGTGCACCAGGATCATGGCGTCGGCCGCTACGAGGGCCTGAAGACGCTCGATGTCGCCGGCGCGCCCCACGATTGCCTGGACCTCACATACGCCGGCGGGGACAAGCTCTATCTGCCGGTCGAAAACATAGAATTGGTTTCCCGCTATGGCGCCGAAGGCGCCGAAGCGCAGCTCGACAAACTTGGCGGCGTCGCCTGGCAAAGCCGCAAAGCCAAAGCCAAGCAGCGGTTGCGCATGATGGCCGAAGAGCTGCTGCGCATCGCCGCGCAGCGCGCAACCAAGACGGCCGAAGTGGTCACGCCGCCCGAGGGGCTGTGGGACGAATTCTGCGCGCGTTTCCCGTATGAAGAGACCGACGACCAGTTGGCGGCGATCGACGATGTCGTGACGGATCTCGCGGCCGGCCGGCCCATGGACCGCCTCATTTGCGGCGATGTCGGGTTCGGCAAGACCGAAGTGGCGCTGCGCGCGGCATTCCTGGTGGCGATGAGCGGCAAGCAGGTCGCGGTGTTGGCGCCGACGACGCTGCTTTCGCGCCAGCACTATCGCACGTTCAGCGAGCGCTTTCGTGGGCTGCCGGTCCGCGTGCGCCAGCTCTCGCGCTTAGTGGGCGCCAAGGAAGCGGCGGAGACCAAAGCCGGCGTGGCGGACGGGACAATTGAGATCGTCATTGGCACGCACGCGCTTCTCTCCAAGACGCTGAAGTTCGCCGACCTCGGCCTCATGATCATCGACGAGGAGCAGCATTTCGGCGTCAAGCACAAGGAGCGCCTGAAAGAGATGCGCGCCGACGTGCATGCGCTAACGCTGTCGGCGACGCCGATTCCGCGCACGCTGCAGCTGGCGCTCGCGGGCATCCGCGAGATGAGCCTCATCACCACGCCGCCGATCGACCGTATGGCCGTGCGCACCTATGTCATGCCGTTCGACAACGTGACGGTGCGCGAGGCGCTGCTGCGCGAAAAGTATCGCGGCGGGCAGAGCTTTTTTGTCTGTCCGCGCATTAGCGACCTCGCTGAAGCCGGTGATTTTCTTCAGCGCAACGTTCCGGAAGTGAGTTTCGCCACGGCGCACGGGCAGATGGCCGCCGGTCAGCTCGATGAAATCATGACGAGCTTTTATGACGGCGCCCATGACGTGCTGCTCTCGACCAGCATCGTGGAATCTGGGCTCGACATTCCGCGCGCGAACACGCTGATCGTGTATCGCGCGGATATGTTCGGCTTGGCGCAGCTGTACCAATTGCGCGGGCGGGTAGGGCGTTCGAAAGTACGCGCCTACGCTTATTTGACGACTGTGGCGGAGCACGCGCTCACGGAAGGCGCCGAGAAGCGGCTCAAGGTGCTGTCATCGCTCGATAGCCTGGGCGCGGGCTTTACGCTGGCGAGCCACGACCTCGACATGCGCGGCGGGGGCAATCTCCTGGGCGAAGAACAGACCGGGCATATCCGCGAAGTCGGCGTCGAACTTTATCAGGCGATGCTGGAAGACGCCGTGCAGGCGCTCCGTGAAGGCCGCGACGAGGACGAGGTGAGCGAAAAATCCTGGTCGCCGCAGATCAATGTCGGCGCATCGGTGCTGATACCGGAAGATTATGTGGCCGACTTGAACGTGCGTTTGTCGCTGTATCGTCGCCTTGCCGATCTCGACACCGATCAGGAGCGCGAAGCGTTCGCCGCGGAATTGATCGACCGCTTCGGCCCGCTTCCCGAGGAAGCCAATCAGCTGATCGCCGTGGCGGCGCTGAAGGCGCTGTGCCGTCGCTGCCTAATTTCAAAGCTGGACGCCGGGCCGAAAGGTGCGGTGATGACATTCCGCGAAGGCGGCTTCCCCGATCCGCTGGCGCTGGTGCGCTTCGTCACCGGGCGGCCGGACGATTTCAGAATGCGGCCGGACGGCAAGCTCGTCGTCACCGGCGGCTGGCCCGAAGCGCCGCAGCGGCTCAAGGCGTTGCGCGGCGTGCTTGAAGCGTTGGCGCGCATCGCCGAGCGCAAGGCGGCTTAGCGCGAACAATTTTCGATAAGGACCAACGATATGACATTACGACTCCGAGCCGCCGCTAGCTTGCTGCTGTCCGCCGCGGCGTGCACGGCAGCGCCAAGCGACAGCGCGCCTTCATTCGAAGACAGCTTGCAACGCCACGTATCCGCGGTCCAGGACCGCAACCTAGCCGATCTCGAAGCGACCATCACGTCAGGCGCGGAGCTGTTGCTGATCCTGCCGTCCGGCCGGATGATGCAGACGCGAGAAGACTACGTCGCCTTCCATCGGACCCTGTTCGCCGACACGGATTGGAGAATGACGTTTGAGCCGATCGAGAGGCGGACGTTCGGAGATTACGGGCACGCGCTATACCGTGTGACCTTCGACCCGGATGGCGCCGGTCCTGCGCCGTCGAACCCGGCCTACCTTTCGCTTGGCCTTGCCCTCGAAGAGGGCGAGTGGCGTCTGGTGCATGATCAGAACACGCCAGTTCCAACAGCGCCTTAAACGAGCTTTCTTGCTCGGGCCGGTGAGCGAACGTCTGCTCTTCCGTTCAGTTCACCGTCCGCGACATCGGGTCGGCATCCAGCGCGCGCAGGGCGCGGT
>CAZIOD010000157.1:0-4771 GCA_964540785.1 uncultured Terricaulis sp. | reverse complement strand
GCACGTAGCGGTCGCCCTTGTGCTCGGCGCGCAGCTTCATGCCGATCACGTCCGAGCCCGCCCCCGCTTCGCTCATGGCGAGCGCGCCGACATGTTCGCCGCTGATCAGCTTGGGCAGGTATTTCTTCTTTTGCTCCGGCGTTGCCCAGCGGCGGATCTGATTGATGCAGAGATTCGAATGCGCGCCGTAGCTCAAGCCGATGGAAGCGGAAGCGCGGCTGACCTCCTCCATCGCCACACAGTGCTCGAGATAGCCCAGCCCGAGCCCGCCCCACTCTTCCTCGACGGTGATGCCGTGCAGGCCGAGCTCGCCCATTTCCGGCCAGAGTTCGCGCGCGAAGGTGTTGGTCGCGTCGATCTCAGCCGCCTTCGGCGCGATGCGATCCTGGGCGTAGCGGGCCGTGGTGTCGCGGATGGCGTCAGCGGTTTCGCCGAGCTGGAAATCGAGTTGGTAGGACTCTGACATTGGGTCGGCTCCGCGCCGGAATTGGTGACACAGGCTCATTCTGACGACGCCGCGTTGCTGGCGTATGTGTCACCAGTTTCATCTGCCACCACATCTAATTGATTTGCCAAGCCAATTGAAATTGAACCTAGCGAACAAAACTGATAGATGTTGTCAATGGATCGCTATCTGCTGCGATATTTTCTGGCTGTCGCTGAGCTGGGATCGTTCTCCAAGGCGGCCGCCAAGGTAAACGTCACCCAGCCCACGCTCTCGGTTGGCATCGCCAAGCTGGAGGAGCAGCTGGGCGCGCGCCTGTTCGAGCGGACGACCCGGCGCGTCTCACTGACCCCGGCGGGCAGCCGCTTTCTCGTCCATGCCAAGCGCATCGCCCAGGAATACGAAGCAGCGCTGCGCGAGGTCTCCGAAGCGCCGCGGCCCAAGCGCGTGCGCGCGGGCATTCTGTCCACCATCGCCGCGCGCGACTTCGAGCGCGTCGTCGCCGCGCACGCGCGATTGGCCCGAGACGAGGCGATCGAACTCCTCGACAGCTCGGAGCGCGACATCGCCAACCGGCTCTCCGACGGCCGGCTCGATGCGGCCATCACGATCATCCGCCCCAGTCTCGAAAGCTTCGCGCCCGAGAAGCTGCGGAGCGAGCGCTACATGCTGTTCGTCTCGGCCGGCCACAAACTGGCGGGGGCCGAGAGCATCGAAGGCGGCCAGCTCGCAGGCGAGACCATGATCGTGCGCCGCCAGTGCGAGGCCCTGCCGGAAATCTCCCGCTACTTCACCAATCGCGACGTGCGCCCCTCTTTCAGCCTGCGCACGCTCAACGATGACCGGGCCATGAGCATGGTGGCCGCAGGGCTCGGGATCACGGTCGCACCGGAAAGCTTCGCCCGGCCCGGCGTTGCTGCGCTGAGGCTGATCGGGCTCGACCTTGTGCGCGAAGTTGGGCTCGTGCTGTCCGACCGCGCGCGCGGCGCCGGCGAAGCCAGCGCGTTCGCTGACGCGGCGCGCATGACCTACGCAGCCCATCGCAAAACAAGGTAAACGCTAACCAGGCGCGTTGTGACGGGTTCCCGAAACTGTTACGGTAAAGGAACGTCGGGTCTCGTCAGGGTGTTTTAGGGTCATGGCGCCTCCAGCTCGTCCCATATGGACTGGGCAAATCCGGCTCGCCTTGGTGGCGCTGCCGGTGAAGCTCTATTCCGCGCTCGATGCGCGCGAGAAGATTTCGTTCAACCAGATTCACGAGCCGTCCAAGCAGCGCATCCGCTACGAGAAGGTGGCGCCCGGCGTCGGCGCCGTGGACAAGGACGAGATCGTCAAAGGCTACGAATATTCGAAAGGCCGCTACGTGCTCTTCTCAGACGAAGAGTTCGACGCGCTGAAGGTGGAGTCGAAGAAGACGCTGGACATGATCCAGTTCGCGCCAGCCGATACGATCGACTCGCTCTATTTCGACAAGCCCTATTACGCCTTGCCCGACGGCAAGCTGGCGGACGAGCCCTATCGCGTGGTGCGCGACGCGTTGCGGAACACCAAGACGGTCGGCTTGGGCCAGATCACCATGCGCGGCCGATCCTATATCGCGGCGGTTAAGCCCTACGAGGACGGGCTCGTCGTCGAGACGCTGCACTATGCCGAGGAAGTGCGCGCCGCGAAGAATTTTTTCGACGACATCCCGCAAGGCAAGCTGGACGCCGACCTGGTCGACCTCGCCGAGGAACTGATCAACCGCAAGAAGGCGAAGTTCGACCCCGCAAAATTCGAGGATGAGTACGCTATCGCGCTCGAGCGTCTGGTGAAGAAGAAGATCGAGCGTCACGGCGAACTCGTGCTGGAAGATCAGGAAGAGCCGACGCCGGATTACGGCGACAACGTCGTCTCGCTCGTCGATGCGCTGAAGCGGTCATTGTCCGCTAAGTCCGGCAGCAAGCGCGCTGCAGCAAATGACGACGAGGAACACGCGCCAGCGCCGAAGAAACGCGCCGCTGCTTCGCGGACCCGGGCTGCGCCACGCGCCAAGGCGCCGGCGAAGAAGCGCGCCAAGAAATAGGCGCAGGTACGATGCGAAGCTATGGCGCGTAAAGCTGCACAGGCGTCGACAGCTGCCACGGGCGACCTCGCGGAATACAATCGCAAGCGCGATTTCAAGAAGACGAACGAACCCGCAGGCGGGAAGCTGAAAAACGCCGGCGGCATGTTCGTCGTGCAGAAGCACGCCGCCACGCGGCTCCATTACGATTTCCGCCTGGAGCACGATGGCGTGCTGCTGAGCTGGGCCGTGCCGCAAGGGCCGAGCTACGATCCTTCTGTCAAACGGCTCGCCATGCGCACGGAGAACCATCCGCTCGAATACGGCTCATTCGAAGGCGTCATTCCGAAAGGCGAGTATGGCGCCGGCGCTGTGATCCTCTGGGACACCGGCAAAGTGAAGTGGGTCGCCGATCCCGACGAAACGCTAAAGAAAGGCGAACTCAAGTTCATTCTCGACGGTGAGCGGCTGAAAGGCGAATTCCACCTGGTCAAGATCAAGCCTCGCGAAGGCGAGCGCGGCGATCCGTGGTTGTTGTTTAAGTCCAAGGATACGCACGCCGGCAAGGACGACCCGACAGCGCGTCACGCGACCAGCATCGTTAGCGGGCGCACGATCGAAGAAGTGCGCGCCAATGCCGGTTCTCGCGTCTGGACACGCAAGGGCGAACAGAGGCCGCGCGCGGCAAAGCCGCCTAAATGGGAGTTTGTCGAGCCTGCGCTGGCGACGCGTGTCGAGAAGGTTCCCGCCGGCGACAACTGGATTCACGAGATCAAGTACGACGGCTATCGTCTGCTGGCTTCGGTCTCCGGAGAGGCGGTGCGGCTCTACACGCGCAACGGCCTGGATTGGACCGGGCGATTTCAGACCATCGCCGATGCGTTGGCGAAACTCGGGTTGAAGGATGTGATGCTCGATGGCGAAGTCGCAGTCGCCAACGTAAGCGGCAAGACGGACTTCTCGGCGTTGCAGCGCTCGCTGGACGCCGGCGTCGCCAAGGGCGTGACGTATTTTGTATTCGACATCCTGTTCGAGGGCGCCAAAGACCTGCGCAAGGTCACGCTTATGGAGCGCAAGGCGCGACTGGATAAAGTGCTAACAAAGGCGAAAGCGCCCGTACTGGTCAGCCCCTATTTCGAGGGCGACGGACCGGCCGTGCTGGAAGCGTTTCGCGAGCAGGGCTTGGAAGGCGTCATCTCGAAGAAGGTCGATTGCCGTTATATCGGCGGCCGCACCAGAAACTGGCTGAAGATCAAGCTCGTCAATGAGCAGGAATTTGTGATCGTCGGCTATCAGCAATCGCTCAAGGGGCGCGCCTTCGCTTCGCTCATTCTGGCCGATCGCGAGAACGGCGAGCTGGTCTATCGCGGCAATGTCGGAACCGGTTTCACCGATAAGACGCTGGCTTCGCTTTCGGCGCAGCTGGCGAAGCTGGAGCGCGCCAAGCCCGCCCTGAAAGTGCCACGCGAAGCAACGCGCGGGGCAAAATGGGTGGAGCCGAAGCTGGTGGCGCAGGTGAAGTACGGCGAACTGACGCCGGACGGCCTGGTGCGGCACGGCGTGTTTCTTGGTTTGCGCGGCGACAAAAGCGCGAAGGATGTACAGCCGGACACCGCCGCACCGGCGATGAACACGCGCGTGCGGCTCACCAATCCGAGTAAGGTGCTTTATCCGGATGTGGGCGTGACGAAGGCCGAAGTCGCCGCCTATCTCGACATGGCGTCCGAACGCATGGGCCCGCACGTGTATGGCCGGCCGCTCAGCATCGTGCGCGCGCCGGAGGGCGTCGGCAAACAAACCTTTTTCCAGAAGCACGCCATGAAGGGCATGCCGAAGGAAATCGGTCTCGTGCCGATCGTCGAGAGCGATGGCGAAACGGAGGATTATCTCACCGTTTCCGATGCGACCGGCCTTGTTTCCTGCGCGCAGATCAGCGCGCTGGAATTTCACCTCTGGGGCTCGCGCAACGACGACCTCGAACATCCCGATCGCATGGTGTTCGATCTCGACCCTGACGAAACGCTGGACTTTCAGGTCGTGAAGCGCGCAGCGTTCGATATCAAGGCGCTGCTGGACAGCGCCGATCTTCCCTCCTTCGCCTTGCTGACGGGCGGCAAGGGCGTTCACATCGTGCTCAACCTCAAGCGCAACCACACCTGGGAAGAGGTGAAGGGATTCTCCGGTGAGGTCGCCGAAACCATTGCGGCGCTGGACCCTAAGCGCTTTGTCGCCACCATGGCCAAGGCGCAGCGCAAGGGACGCATCTTTATCGACTATTTCCG
>CAZIOD010000156.1:0-4877 GCA_964540785.1 uncultured Terricaulis sp. | reverse complement strand
ACGCAATCCTGCTCGGTGATCATGCCGAGATCGCCATGGCTGGCTTCGGCCGGGTGCACGAAATAGGCGGGCGTTCCCGTAGAGGCCAAGGTCGCTGCGATCTTACGCGCGATGTGGCCGGACTTGCCCATTCCGGAGACGATCACCCGCCCCCTGGCGCCCGCCAGTAACCGAGCAGCCCCCACAAATGGTTCTCTCAGCGGCCCGGCCAGCGCGTCCGCCAGCAGCACCAGCGCGCGCGCTTCGGCGCGGATCGTCTCCTGGCCCGCGGCAATCGCGGCGTCCGGCTCGATGCGCTCACTCATACCGGCCTGTTCGCATGACCTACGCAGCTTGTCACGCCAGCGCTGCCTCAATCGGGATCCATCGCGAAAGCGACCGCGTCCGGCGGCATCTGCACCCAGAGGTGACGGCGGCAATCATAGACCGACACTTGCGGCGCCGGAAAATTGGGATCGGCAAACGCGCCCACGGCCACGCTCACGGAACGCTCATGGCCTTCTTCTGTATGGAAGACGGTCGTTCCGCATACCGGACAGAAGCGAAATCGGAAACGTGCGCCGCGATCGCCGGCGCGCACATATTCAGACGCCTTGCCCGTTACCGCGAAGGGCGCGGCGAAGCGGGCAAGCGCCGCGAACACACTGCCTGTGCGGCGCTGACAAGCGAGGCAGTGGCAGACGCCAACGCCCAAGGGCGCGCCGCTCACTTCGATGCGTAATTGTCCGCAGGAACACGAAGCCGTGCGTCTCATCGCTCTCCGCCTGTTGCCGCCGATGCGTATAGCGCCGTCAGGCGCTGCAATAGCAGATCGTTCCAATGCTTGAGATCGAACTCGGCACGCACCTTGGCGGCGCCGGCCGCGCCCATCGCGGCCCAGCGTTCCGGCATGCGCGCGAAGGCCAACATGTTGGCCGCCAGAGCGTCGCGATCGCCTTCCGCGCACAACAGGCCGCTCACTCCGTGTTCAACCAATTCCGGCGTTCCCGAATGACGCGTCGCCAGCACCGGCAGTCCCTGCGCCATCGCCTCCATCAGCGCGACGGGAATACCTTCCATGTCGCCGCTCCTGGCGGTGCGGCTGGGCAGCACGAACACGTGCGCCTCGCCCAGCATCTCGGCCACCTTCGCGTGCTGCAACAGGCCGGTGAAGCGCACAGCGTCGCTGAGACCGAGCCGGCTCGCCTGTGCTTCAAGGGTAATCCGCAAGGGCCCATCGCCGATCAGCGTCAACGTCGCCGTCGGCGCATCGCTGGCGCTGCGCATCTGCGCGAGCGCGGCCAGCGCATCGTCGAAACCCTTTTTTTCCACCATGCGTCCGACACCGACGAACCGCACCGGCTGGCCTTCTTTCAGCGTCCGCGGCGTCTCGACGAAACGCGTTGTATCGACGCCCATGCGGTGCACGATGGTCTTTTCCTTCGGCGCACCGAGCGCAATCAGCTTTTCGCGCCAGAACTCGCTGATCGGCAGGAAGAGATCGCCGCGCTCGAACAGGCCGGCGTACGCATCGCGCGAGCGCTTTTTTAAATAGGCCGACATGTCCTTGCCGTGGAACACGGTGGCGATGGGGCCCTGGATCAATCCCAGTTCCCGCAAGGCGCACGCGAAGCGACCCCAGCGTCCGTAGTGCGCCAGCCACACGCGCCGCTGCGCGGGCGCCGCCCACGGCCAACGCCAAGCCGCGATCGGCAACCGCAGGGAGGCGGCGTCCTCGCCGAACCGCGCAATGCTGAGACCGGTTCTGGCCTCGGGACGGACAAGCGCCAGCGGCGCCAGCAGCGAGCGCGCGCCCAGCGTCTTCGGCACAGGCGCAAAGCGCACGTTCAGCTTGTCCGGCCAGCGCAGCATCAGCGCGCCTAGCGCATCGGCATCGCCGCCGGCCAGCGCTGCAATCTCCAGCGAGACGCCGCGCTTCAGCAATCCTTCGGCCTGCGCCTGGATGAAGGTCTCGGATGGATTGGGAAATCGGGAGACGAGAAAGGAAACCGGCGGGTTAGGCATTGGCCGTGTGTTGGCATGAGCCGCCGTGTCCGGAAAGGGAGACGGGGCCGCGCGGGGGGAAGAGGCGGGCGCGGCCCCGTCAGTCGGCCGGGCGGGTCACGCCACGACCGCAGCGCCGAGATTGAGCACTGGCAGGGCGGCCAGAATCACGAAGACGGCGGCCAGCAGGACAGAAGCTGCTCGGAACGCCAGCAGATTGAAGACGGTACGCATGAGACTTCTCCAGGGTTGGACCGGCTGGGATGGGAGGATCGCCGGCTGCACACCGAAGATGGCTTCGCCCCCCCTTGAATCCGAACCATCAGTTGACGACCTGGATGTGAGCAGAATTCACAAGCCACCGCCGTCCCAAAGGGCGCCTCATGAGCCATCTGCCCTCATTGCAGACCTTGCGCGCCTTCGCGGCCGCCGGGCGCTTGAAGTCCTATTCCAAGGCCGCCGAGGAGCTGGGCCTCACACACGGCGCGGTGAGCCATCGCATCCGTGAGCTCGAGCAGCGCTTGGGCGTGCAGCTCTTTCGCCGCGTCGGCAATTCCATGGTGCTGACCCCTGCCGGTCAAAAGCTCGAGGCGCAGGTCCGACAGGGTCTTTCGCTGCTGGAACAAGCGTTCGCGCCAACCCCCGCGCGATTTGCCAACACCTCGCGGCACATCGTCGTGACGTCCGTGCCAAGCCTCGCCTCGACTTGGCTGCTGGCGCGGCTCGGCGAATATCGCGCCGACAATCCCGACATCGACATCGAGTTGCGCGTCTCGGAGGAACTGAACGACTACAAGAAAGAAAGTATCGATCTCGGAATCCGGTTGGGGCTCGGCGGCTGGGCCGGATTGCACGCGCAAAAATTGTTCGATGAGGCGCTGACGCCAATCTGCACGCCGGCTTATCGCGACCGTCTCGGCCTGCGCGAGCCCGTGGATTTGCAGCGAGCCACACTGTTGCGCAATCCCTGGACGCCTTGGGCGCGCTGGTTCCGTGCTGTCGGGCTCAACTGGCCCGAACCTTCGATGGGCCCCATTTTCGACGATGGTACGCTGCTGTTGCGCACTGCACTGCAAGGCGACGGCGTGGCGCTCGGCCGCCAATGGCTGGCGATTGACGAAATCCGCGCCGGTCGTCTCGTCACGCCATTCGACCTCGCCGTGCGCGACGACTTCTCCTATTGGCTGGTCTGGCCCACGGGTCGGACGGCGAACCCGGAAGCGACGCGCTTCCGTGAATGGCTGGCCCAGAAAGCCGCCGACGAAGAAGCACCTTGCCCGCTGCCCGTGGCTGAAGGGGAAGCCGCGTGAGGCCGGCCCCTTTTTGCGCAAAAGGACAGCGTTTGCGTGAGCAAATCCCGGTGAGGAGTCTTGGCGGAGGATTGTCAGAATGCGGCGCCGCTGCGCTTCGTCTTCATGAGCGGCAAGGTTGAGAGAAACGAGGCGCGGGACTATGGAAGCCGCCAGATTGAAGGACAGATATGACCGCCCCCGCTTCCGCCATTCGAATTCCCAGCAGCACCGGCGCCGTTGTCGAGATCGGCAACCACCTGCCGCTCACTTTCATCTGCGGCCCATGTCAGCTGGAAAGCCGCGACCACGCGCTGGAGACGGCGGAGTTTCTCAAGGGCGTGTTCGGACGGGTCGGCGCCGGCTTTATTTATAAGACGAGCTTCGACAAGGCGAACCGCTCCAGCCTGTCGACCAAACGCGGCGCCGGTCTCGACGCCTCAGCGCCGATATTCGACGAAATCCGCAATAAGCTGGGGATTCCGGTTCTCACTGATGTGCACCTGCCGGAGCAATGCGCCGATGTCGCCCAGGTGGTCGACGTGCTTCAGATACCGGCGTTTCTTTGCCGCCAGACCGATCTCCTCGTCGCGGCCGCCGAAACAGGCAAGCCGATCAACGTCAAGAAAGGCCAGTTCTTGGCGCCGTGGGACATGAAGAACGTGATCGCCAAGATCACCGGCAGCGGCAATCCGAACGTCATGGCCTGCGAGCGCGGCGCCAGCTTCGGCTACAACACGCTCGTCTCGGATATGCGTTCGCTTCCCATCATGAAGAGTTTTGGCGCGCCCGTCGTGTTCGACGCCACCCATTCGGTGCAGCAGCCCGGCGGGCGCGGCGATACGTCGGGAGGCGAGCGCCAGTTCGTGCCGGTGCTCGCGCGCGCAGCGGTTGCTATCGGCGTCGCGACCGTTTTCCTCGAAGCTCACCCCGATCCGGACAACGCCCCGTCCGATGGCCCCAACATGGTGCCCTTCGATCAGCTGGAAGATCTCGTCCGCGACCTCGTGGCCTTCGACAAATTGGCCAAACGGAGCGCGGTTGCCGCAGAATGAGCGGTTGTCTCTACCTGCCGCTCACACACGCTGCGCAGAGGCCTCGCCCGTCGATCGGCAAGTGACCGCCGTCACGCTGGTTTCCCTGCCCCCTACCCAAATCCAGGGAGGCGGCGGGATCGGGCCGCGGAGATGGTGGCGTTAAACCTCGCAGGCGACCTGCATTTCCCCACCCGATCCCGTTGCCGGCTCTAAGCGCACACCACGAAGTGCGCGTGCGTCGGGCGATGTAAGCTCACGCAAGGCTGGCAATCGCCGCGGCCCGCCATGCGCCCGAAATTGCCAGCCTGCTGAAACGCCCATAAGAGGCTGGCCATGTTTGAACGGCGCATTCTCGTCACTGGCGGCTCGGGATTCTTGGGCTCGCACCTATGCGATCGGTTGGTTGCGCGCGGCGACGATGTCGTGTGCGCCGACAACCTCTTTACCGGGCGTAAGCGCAACATCGCTCATCTTCTGGGCAAGCCGAACTTCGAATTCCTGCGCCACGACATTACGTTTCCGCTCTATGTCGAGGTCGACCAGATCTACAATCTGGCCTGCCCGGCTT
>CAZIOD010000155.1:0-4893 GCA_964540785.1 uncultured Terricaulis sp. | reverse complement strand
GACGCGAGTCGGGGTTCATCTATCACCGCGCCAGGGCCAGCCTGATTCCGCTGGCCGTACTGCCATGGGTGACTTACTTGGCACTGCCGGTCAGCGTGAACCCGCTGCTGATCCTGCTGCCTAGCGCCGCATTGCTCGGCGTGGCGGTGTGCATCGCAGCGGCGACGTTCAAGAAGTATCTGTAAGATCAGTACACCCGCATGCGCCGAAGTATGTAGGTGGCTTCGTCATCTGCGGTTCTAATCCTCCCACAAGTCATCGGGGCCGAGATAACTCAGATCGAGCTGGCCGTTATTCAGAGCGACAGTCGCTCGCACAAGACCGCGCCGATTCGGGTTGAGCGGGTGCTGTAGCAGACCGATCGCGTGCCCGTCGGGCGCCAGCACCAGCGGCTGTCCGTTCCTATGAAAGAGGCTGACTGGTGTTCCGGGAGGCGCGGGTGCGGCGAACCACTGGACGTTTCCAAGATAATCCCGTCGCGCCCAGGTCCGATTGTCTGACGGGGCGAACTCCTGGATGAATTCGAGCCATATGGCCCGCGTCTCGGCCGTTGGCCAGTTGGGTTGCGCCGACCAGACCGCGAGGCCGGGTGAGCGCAGCCACGCGCGCAATTCCGCGCCAGTCGTGAAGGTGGCGGCCGTGTCGGTGACGGCTTTTATGGCCGCCAGCCGGGAATTGAAACCCGCCTGGATCAGAATCGAGGCAGAGCGGTTCATCGTCCCCGTTTCGACAGCCGGCACAGCCAGGCCGAGCTCATAGTCGTCCAACGCCAGTGCGAACATGCCGACTACATCGCCATTGGCGGCGGCACGGACGCGTAAGGCCTCCATGGCCCAAGGCAGGCGATAAACCAGGCCACCCTCAATAAACTGCAATGCCTCGGCTTCCTGTCCGGCGACGATCGCTGCCAACGGCTGCCCGAGCAGCCAGCATCTGAGGATGTCGCGCCAATTCGCCGGGAATGGATCCGGCTCAAACGGGTAGAAGGCGAACACGCGTTCGGCGATGCCGGTGATCGCAGCGATTGCCGCCTCATGGTCCGATGCTGCGAGGGCTGCGTTGGCCTGTATGAGAAGGTCGTTTGCCTCAGCCGCAATTGCGTCCAGCGCATGTCCAGCTTCGAGGCCGAGCCCGGCCAGAAAGTAGCCGCGTCGTGTAGCGGCAGTCGAATTCGCCCAGATATACCGGCTCCGCGTGAGCAGCGTGGCGCGATAGGCGGCGCGTGATGCGTCGTCGACGTGAAGCAGGCGACGCTGCCAGAGCGAAGATTGAAGGATGTTGTCGAGCGCGGCCTCGATCTGGTCATCGGGCACGTCGGCCTCGCCTATGAGGCTGAGAATGGCGGTGTCGAGCGTCGCCATATGACGCTCCCACTCCTTCAGCGCCCGCTCGCGCTTGTCGGCCTTCTCGCCGGCGACCTCGGGGAAGGTCCATGCCGCGGCGTTGTTGACGACGTAGTCCATTAGCTGATCGAGATTGCCGCCAAGCCGTGCATGCATGCGCATGAGAAGCGAGAGGATGAGCTGAATGAGCCCGCTCTCCATCTCGCGGGCGCCAAGATCCTCGATCAACTCGACCCATTCGTCATGCTTCTTGTTCCGCGAATCCTGGAAAATGGGAAAGAGGACTAGCCCTTCAACATCGACATAGGCGCGGCCGGCGCGCCCGATGACATTCTTGAATTCAGAGACCTTGATCTTCTCGCCGTGGCGATAGAGCGAATGCATAACGACCGCCGTGGCCGACAGGTTGAGGCCCTGAGCCAGCGTCGGCGATGAGATCGTTACCTTGAGCACGCTGTCGCGCAGCAGTCGCTCGACTTCTTTGCGATAGGCGGTCGGCAAGGCCCCATGGTGAAGCGCCACGCCAAGCCGCAGACATTTGAGGATGTCGCTGTCCGGGCCAAGCCATTCTTCGCCGAGCGCGATAGCGGTTTGGAGTGTGGCGGGGTCAACCGTTAGCAGGGACGCGAGCGCGCCGCGCGAGTGCAAGTCGACGACGACCTTGGCGAACGGCTCGACGCTTCGGCGCTCGGGGCAGTAGATCAGCACCGTCTGGCCATCGCTGACGAGCCGCCACGCCGTTGCAAGGCTCAATTCCTGTTGGCTGTCCGGAAAGAGCCGAGTGCGTAATTTCTTCGGCGGTACGAACAGCGGCGGCGCCGCGCCGGTAAGGAAGCGAGGCACGAAGGGTCTTTCATCGCCGACGCGAAGATTGAGACGCGCCGTTGGCGAGTTCCACGTTACCTCGCCAAACCGCAGGCGCGTCGGTCGCCAGTCGTGCTTGATCGGGCCTCCGGGCTGGTCGCGACGCAGCCACGCCGAGAAGTCCTCGAGTTGATCTCCGTCAGGAAGGATCGCCGACAGGCAAACGATCCGGCGTTGACCGGCGTCTTGGCGGCGCAGGAGGCGCTGAATCTGAACCTCGTACCGAACCTCGCGTTCCCCAGGTCCGATCATGTGGCCTTCGTCGAACACGAGCAAGCCGACGTCGTCGAGGAGCGACGGATCGTTCCTCAACGCGAAGTCAAGTTTCTCAGGGGTCGCGACGACGATGTCACGCTCGCGGATAGCGTCCTCATCGAAGCCGGATACGCCAATGCTGCCGTAGAGCGCGGAGATGGTCTTGCCGAGTGGACCGAAGGTGCGCTGGAGCGTGGTTTCCGTCTGCGCCGACAGGGCGCGAAGCGGTGTCACGAACATAACTCGCTGGCCACCAGCCAAGCACCGCAGAATTGACAATTCGGCAATCCGGGTCTTGCCGGCGCTGGTCGGCAGCGAGACGACGAGATTGTCGGTCTGATCGACGGCGCGCGACGCCGCCTCGGTCTGCGAAGGCCACAGGTCGACCTCGGCTCTCGGGCGGCGAGCGAGCAGGGCGATGAAGAGCTCGCGAAGGCCGGGCCATGACGCCGCGGCGCCACCGGCGGGGAGTAGCGGGACCTTCTCGTGGAAGGTGTTCGACCAGAGGTCGGAGAGCAGATGGATGGCGACCCGATGCACCCACCATTGCGGCAGAAGGTTCAATTCCGCGCAGATGTCGAGGTTTTCCCGAAGCTGCGCGATCGCCCGGTCGACTAGGGCTCTCTCGCCGCGATCCAGCGCGAGCAGGAATGTCGCGAATGCGCCGAAGAAGGCATCGGTCAGGGCGAGATCGAGGCCCTCGAAGAGGAAGTCCTGACCATCGCGCTCCGGCGCGTCGGCGGCGACAGGCTCCACAAGTCGTTGTTGGAATAGCGCCGCAATGGTCGCGTCCGATCCTCGACCATCCAGGCGGAAGGCGTACACGCGTGCGCGCAGCTCGTTGACGTCTCGGCGCATCAACAGCGCGAGCGCCTGTTCGATCGGGGAGAAATTCTCCTCGGCGGCCACGATCGCAAGGAGGGAATAGGCTCGGGCAGACAGGTGTGCGAGGTGATAGCTGGCCGCCGCCATGACGAAATGGAAATCGCGGTCTGCTTCGTCGCGGTTGCCCTTGGCCATAACCGCTTCGAGGGCGGTCGCCGCCTGTTCGAATGCGATCCGTGCCTGGTTCGGGTCGCCATCGAGTTCGAGGAGGCGCAGCCCCAGCCCAAGCAAGCCATAGGCGTAACTGTGGAGATCGAAGCTGAGCTGCGGCGAGAAGGCGGGTGCGCCAGGGGGCAGAACACCGTCACGCCAGATCATGGCGCGCGCCTGGCCTCGCGCGATGAGCCTGCCGCGAAAGCCTGCCGTCGCCGCGTCCGTGATGGCGGCTGTGATCGCGTCAGGGGTGGTTGGCATCGGCTATGACCCGATCGTAGACGGCCCCAACAAAGGCGGCATGGCCGTCGACGTGCAGACCGATACCCAATTGTCCGAATGAACCAGGATAGGCCTGCAGCGCCTGCGTCAGCAGCGCTTGCGGGGAGTTCCCGGAGAAGGTGAAGAGGAGATGTTTCACGCTCTCGGGCGGGATACCGTGCCGATAGAGCGCCTCGTCGATGGCGTCGACGAGCGGCGCATCGGTGACCAGCTCCATCAGTCTGGCTGAGATAAAGGCCAATGCATGCGACGAGGGAAGGCCGCCATCCTTATCCAGGCCGGTCCGCGCCTCCTCCAGCGTTTGGGCGCGCAGGTCGATGCGGCTCTTGGCTTCTGTCTTCAGGAAGCGGAGGCGCTGTGTTGCCGGGTCGAGAAGCATGCCGATGACGTCGTCGCCGCGCATCGCCATGTTGCGGTGATCCTTCCAGCGCAGCCGTTTGATGGGGGCGCGATAGCCGCTGTGCGCGTCGATCCATTCCGTAGCGTAGATCTCGCCGAGATCGCCCGATCGGATCTGCGGCGTTTGCGGGAGAAGATTGGTGATCATCTGCGCGGCAGCGACCTTGCCCAGCCTCGCAAGCGCTGCGGCGATGCGTTCCTCGGCGGCGTAGTGGGCGGGGACGGCCGTGGCCGTCACCTGGATGCCGGTCGCAGCGTCCGCCGGCCGGCCCGTCATGACCCGAACGTGATGATTTCCCAGGGGCGTGTCCGCGGAGTCGCACCAATCGTTGAACTGAACCATGCGCCTCCTCCTCAGCTCGGGAAGAGGTCGCGAACGCGAAGAAAGGGCGTGCCGGTTTCGGCTGCCCTGCGCACCTTCCGTTCAAGAACTTGGTTGAGCGGTATCTCGCGGTCGAGCAGATCATAGAGATCGAGACCGTCCATACAGATGACGCGCTTGCCTCGGCCAAAGGCGACGAGGCCGTCATCGGAGAAGCCGCTGTTGCTCACGAACAGGCCTCGCGTCCAGGCGGCCTTCTGTTCAATCTTGCCGTGGAACGTGTGCAAATCGGCGACGCCAATTGGCTGACCATGCCATTTGGCTTCCAGCAGATAGGTCTCGCTGCCGAGCTGGAAGCTGCCGTCGATTTGCTCACCGCAAAGGCGGAAC
>CAZIOD010000154.1:0-4961 GCA_964540785.1 uncultured Terricaulis sp. | reverse complement strand
ATACGAAATTATTGACGCGGATCGCCAGCGCTCTAATGTCGTCGATCTCCTGCGGAGTCGCCCAGACAAACGCGGTGATGTGATCTTCCGTCTCCATCGGGTCGTTGAGCTCGTCCTTCTTGTAGTAGAACTCGATGATCGAGCGCGGCAGCGGCGTGCCTTCTTCGATGCCAAGACGTTGGCTCAGCGAACCAGCGGCTACGTTCCGGCATACCACTTCCAACGGAATGATCTCGACTTCGCGCACCAGCTGTTCGCGCATGTTCATGGTCTTGATGTAGTGCGTGGGCACCCCGATCGCGTTCAGGTTCGTCATGATGAACCCGCTGATCTGGTTGTTGATCACGCCCTTGCCTTCGAGGATCGCTTTCTTCTGCGCGTTAAAAGCGGTCGCGTCGTCTTTGAAGTATTGGATGAGTGTGCCCGGCTCGGGCCCCTCGAACAGGATCTTGGCCTTGCCTTCGTAGATCTTCTTACGGCGGGACATCGAACCCTCCTTGAGGGATGCCGCGGGGGCGCGGCCGGTAGCACGATACGCCGCCGGAATCGCCCGGCGGCGTGGAGGCCTAGAACTTAAGGGAGGTTCGGCCCCCCCACAATTGCCGCCCGCCGCATGGGTGCGGTTCCAAGCGCGGTTGAACAAGGGCGTCGGCCCCCATATGGAAAGCGTCCAACCAGGAGAAGCCCCGAAATGACCGATTTCGATGACCGCCGTCGCGGCCAGGAAGCGAAATTTCAGCTCGATCAAGAGCTTGAGTTCAAGGCTCAAGCCCGCCGAGCCAAGCTGGTCGGGCTCTGGGCGGCCGAGCTGATGGGGCTGTCGGGGGAGGCGGCCGAGAATTACGCGAAGTCCGTCGTCATGGCCGATCTGGAGGAAGCCGGTGTCGAGGACCTGTTCCGCAAGGTCCGCACCGACCTCGATGGGGCGGCCGTCGAGCTGTCGGATCACCAGATCCGCGCCAAGATGGAAGAGGCGCTAGGCGAAGCGCGCGAGCAAATCAAGGCGGGGCGCTGAGGCGGGTGAGGAGGTGGAGCGTCGTCTCCCTGTAGCTGGAACAGTATGGCGCGGCGCCCGGCTACGCTGTCCGAAGTGCGGCGCGCGGACCTTGTTCGACGGCTATCTGAGGCTCAACACGGAGTGCGCGCAATGCGGCGCCGATTTTTCGCGCTCGGGCACCGCGGACGTGGCGCCCTACGTCACAATTCTGTTGATCGGGCTCACCTGCATGCCTTTGATCATGCGCCTTGCGCTCACGAGCGGCGCAGAGGCCGAAAGCCTGTTGGCGCCCGCCCTCATCGCGGCAGGCGCGCTGGCGCTGTTGCTGCTGCCCCGCGTCAAAGGCGTCCTTGCAGCACTGCTCTGGCGGGCGCGTCGCGAGATGTAGGGCGCCTACGGCGTTAGGTCGCCCAGCACGTAATTGACGATACGGTCTGCATCGCGGAACACGGCGCCCAGATCGGGCGACGCGCCGGGCTTGGCGAGATGGGCCATCATCGCTTGCTCCAGTCCGAACCGGCGCAATTCGATCATTGTCTCTTCGTCCCAGGACTCGCCCGTAGTCTCTTCGGTCATAGAATCCTCCCTGCCGCAAACAGGTGAGGTGTTTCGCGCGCCGACGCAAATCGGCGCCGCGGGGAGACGGCGCCGAAAGGCAGACTGCTTACCGAAATTAATCGAGCCGGCGAAGATCGAGTTGGACGGTTGGCGTCCACGTGTTTCCGTTATCGAACGACATTTCGCCGTGCTCACGCCAGCTATCCTGATCGAGCGCAATCGTGAAACGCATCTGAACCGCGCCGCCCGGGGCGAAGCCCCACCGGAAGCTTCCGTCTTCCAGGAACTGTCCAGTGGCGTTCGCGACGTAACCTTCATGCGTATAGGAGCGCACTTCGTAAACGCCGCTTCGTTCGTTGAAGGAAATGACGGCAAGCGCGGCAAACACCGGCTCGCCGCTTCGCTCCGCCGTTGCGTACCCTGTGCCCCGGATCACCAAAAGCAATCCATCCAGCGCCCATTCGACGTGTTCGGTCTGGTGAACCGTAGTCACGACCGGCTGCGTGACGCTCGCTTCGCCCTGCCAGTCGCCGACCAGCGGCGTCAGCCGTTCCATCGCAGCACGCTGTGCGGCGGTATCGGGACCGCGATGGTGCTGGGCGGCAGCGGGGTCTGCGATCAGCATGGCGAAGACAGCGGCAAGGACGACGAGACGCATAGGTTACCCTCCATACAAAGCACTTTGGAAAGCAAAGCATAAGGGGATCACGGCGTCAAGAGCGAGGTCAGGCCTCCGCCAACGCGGAATTAACCGCGCCGACGAACCTTTCCTCCATCACGATGGGCGATGCTCTCACGCCGGGAGTAATGTTCATGCTGAGAGGAGCGGCGATTGTCGTCGGCATGCTGGCGTGCGCTTGCACTCCAGCGTTTAAGCCGATGTCCGCGAGTCAGGCGAGCGAGCACATCGAGCACTTCGCCGCCGGTTCGTCCACGCCTGACGTATGTACACCGCAAGGGCGAGCGCTGCTCCGCGGCGCTGTGCGCGCCTATAGCGGAGCACTGGCGCAGGCGGGCGTGGATTGGCCCGCATTGTCCAGCGACGGCGAACCGTTGCGCAGCACGGATGTCGCCATCGCGGTCGCGTTCGCGGCCGGGTTCGTCGAGGCGTCTGATTTCCATGCCGATGCGCGCGCCGATGTTAGACACTTCGCTCTCACGCATTGGCCGCAGTTCCGTGACATGCGCGCCGCGGCACACTTGGCTTGTACGCGGGTCATTGAATTGCAGCACGCCGCTTTGCGTCTGGCGGTGGAAATGGACCGTTACCGCCGGTTGATGGCGCGCGCGGAGTACGGTCGTGGAGATCCTGTTCGATTGCGTCGCCAGCGCGAGCGGCTCGCGAGCGCACAAGCGCAGGTAGAGACGCTGGCTCAGACGGTGCAGGCGGAAATCACCGCTGCGCGCCGCAACCGCTAGCCGAACACCCGCGCAAAAATCTCGTCGACGCGCGCGAAATGATGGGCGTCGTCGAAGCAGCTTTCGAGCTTTGATATGTCGAGCTTGGCGACGACGTCCTTGTCGGCCTTGAGACGATCCATCAACGCACTCGCCGATCGCGGCGAGGGGCTTTGCCAGACCGCCATCGCATTGCGCTGAACGAGCCGATAGGCGTCTTCGCGCGTGACGCCGGCTTGCGTCAGCGCGAGCATGACGCGTTGGCTGTTGTGCAGGCCGCCGAGCAGCGCCAGATTGCGCGCCATGTTTTCCGGATAGACGACCAGCTTTTCGATCACCAGCGCCATGCGGTGAAGCGCGAAATCGAGATGGATGGTCGCGTCTGGCCCGATGCCCCGTTCGACGCTGGAATGGGAGATGTCGCGCTCGTGCCAGAGCGCGACGTTCTCCATCGCCGGCGTCACGGCGCTGCGCACCAGGCGCGCCAGACCGCAGAGGTTTTCCGTCAGCACCGGGTTGCGCTTGTGCGGCATGGCCGAGGAGCCCTTCTGGCCGGGTTCGAAGAACTCCTCCGCCTCCAGCACTTCGGTGCGCTGCAGATGACGAATTTCGGTGGCGAGGCGCTCGATGCCGGATGCAACGACGCCGAGCGCGGCGAAGAAGGCGGCGTGACGGTCGCGCGGAATGACTTGGGTCGAGATAGGCTCTGGGGTGAGCCCCAGCTTGTCGGCGACGTGTTGCTCCACGCGCGGATCGATCTGCGCAAAGGTGCCGACCGCGCCCGAGATGGCGCAAGTGGCGATCTCCCGTTTCGCCCAGTTCAGCCGTTCGAGATTGCGGGCGAACTCGGCGTAGTGACCCGCGAGCTTAAGGCCGAACGTAGTCGGTTCGGCATGAATCCCGTGGCTGCGGCCGATGCATGGCGTCATCTTATGCTCGAGGGCGCGCGTCTTCAGCGCCGCCATGACGCGCTCACATCCGACGATGAGAAGATCGCAAGCACGAGAAAGCTGCACGGCGAGGCAGGTGTCGAGGACGTCGCTCGACGTCATGCCCTGGTGGGCGAAGCGTGACTCGGGGCCGACGTGTTCGGCGACGCTGGTCAGGAACGCGATGACGTCGTGCTTCACCTCGCGCTCGATCTCGTCGATGCGGGCGAGGTCAAACTTGCCCTTTCTTCTGTAGGTGTCGGCGGCGTTCTTGGGGATGACGCCCAGCCCGGCCATCGCTTCCATGGCGAGCGTTTCGATCTCCAGCCATATCGAGTAGCGGGTCTCGGGCGACCAGATCGCCGTCATTTCAGGTCGGGCGTAGCGCGGAATCATGTGCAGGAAGGCATTAAGGCAATAGGGCGATGAGGCAATAGGGAGGAGGACCAAACGAGCTGTTCGCTGCAACGTGCTGCGTCATCCGTTCGTCTATCTCCTCTTCGTCCCTCGTCCCGTAATCACGCCACCCAGTCGCGTCGCAGGGTGCGCGCGGAAATGAGGAAGTGCAACGCCGCCCAGAGATAGCCGAGCACGCCGATCATCATGGACCACCGGAGCCCGGTTTCGATCCCGGAGGCGCATTGCGCGTCGCCGGGGCGCGAAGCGCATGCTTCTGGCGTGAGGCCGTAGCCTGCGAGTTGGCCGTTGGCGAGCCAGTCCGACAGGGCGCCGATCACGGGCGGGCCCATGCCGTAGCCAATCAGATTGACGATGAAGAGCAGCACTGCGACCGCGGTTGCGCGCATGCGCGGCGCCACCACGCCCTGCGTCACCGCATACATCGGCCCGAGGTAAAAATAATGGGTCACGGCGCCGATCATCAGCGCCGGCATCGCCAGCCAGATGTTGGGCAGCACGAAGGCCAGCATGTACATCGGCGTGGCGATGACGAAGCCGAGCGCTGGGAGCCAGGCGAGCGCGTTCGGATGACGCTTGGCGATACGATCTGCGAGAAAACCCGAGGTGAACGTGCCGATGGCTGCGCATAGGCCGAGCACGACGCCGACGAGCGTCGCGCC
>CAZIOD010000153.1:0-4965 GCA_964540785.1 uncultured Terricaulis sp. | reverse complement strand
CGCGAAGAGCTGGTCGACTACCAATGGGTCGAGAGCGGCGCCGGGCCGCCGCGCAAATACTACCAGCTCACCGAGAAAGGCGCCGCGCGCCTCGACGAACTCGGCGCGTATTGGCGCCATCTCACCGACACCCTTGAGCAACTGGGACGCTGAACCAATGGAACGTGTCGTCACCATCAATCTCAACGGCAACCCCTACCAGCTCGAAGAGCCGGCCTATGACGCGCTGCGCGCCTACATAGCGCGCGCGGAATCGGCGCTCGCCGACAATCCCGACAAGGCCGAGATCATCCGCGATCTCGAACAAGCCATCGCCGACAAATGCGCCAGTCATCTTTCATCGGCCAAGACGGTGATCTCCGCCGCCGAGATGAACCGTGTGTTGGAGGAAATGGGCCCTGTCGAGGCTGAGGGGGCGGAACCGAACGGCGAACCGCGCACGCCTGGCGACGACGAGCTGCACGGCCCGCGGCGGCGTCTCTATCGCGTGAAAGACCGCGCGGTGATCTCCGGCGTCTGCTCCGGAATCGGCGCCTTTTTCGATCTCGACCCGAACATCATCCGTCTGCTGTTCATTCTCTCGGCAATCTTCAGCGGCGGCTTCACCATCCTCGTTTACATCATCCTCATGTTCGCCATCCCGTCGGCGCACACAAGCGAGGAATGGGCGGCTGCGCACGGCGTGCCCTTCAACGCCCAGGAAATCATCGACCGCGCCAAGCGCGAATACGGCAAACTGGCCGAAGACAGCGAAAAGACCTGGCGGCGCGAGCGCCGCGCCTGGCGTCGGCATTGGCGCAGCCACCACGGCGGCAGTTGGGGCGGCGAAGGCGTGTTCATGTACGATCCGCCGCCGCCTGCGCCGGGCAAGCCTGTCGGCTACATCACGCGCATGTTCGCGGGCTTATTCGCGCTCATCTTCAGCCTGATCACCGCCGCGCTGCTGATCGCCTTCCTTTACGCGTTCTTCTCGTTGCTGAGCACCGGTGCGGTGCTCGGCTGGACGCCGCCGGACGATCTCCCGACCTGGCTCACGCTGGTTTTGCTTGCGATCGCCTATGGTGCGGTCTCCACGCCCTTCTCCGCATTGCGCCGCTCCTCTTACGCCACTGTCAGCGGCTACCGGAGCGACGGGGCCAGCGCCGACGGGTTCATCACCCTCGTTCTCGTCGCGCTCGCCCTTTCGCTGTCGTACCTCTACTGGCCGGAGGCGCGCGAACTCATCCAATCGGCGCCGGACGCACTGCGCGGCATCGGCGAGTCGCTGCGCGAAACGAAATCTTCTTTGGCTCCATAGCCTTTGGACGCGGCGGTCCATCCCCGCCGCGTCCTTTTTTTTAATCACACGCCGCCTGCTGGAGTACGATGTCGCCATGCATGGCGACGTCACCCCCAGGGCCCTGTCTTGGCCGGCGCTGGCGCAACTGGCGGGGCCACCCGGCCACCGGCATATTTTGCTAGCGCCTCGATGCGCTTTGCGATCGGCGGATGGGTTGCGAACACGCTAGTGAAATCGGCGTGCGCGTTCTCGATGAACATTTCGCGCATTTCAGAAGGCGCGTTCACGGTGGCGTTGCCGGAGATTTTTTGCAGCGCGGAGATCATAGCGTCGGGATTTTTGGTGAGCTCCACTGCGCCTGCGTCAGCCAGATACTCGCGCCGCCGCGACAGCGCAAAGCGGATCACTATGGCCAGCGCATAAGCAATCGCGATCATCACCAGCGCAACGATAATGGCGATCGCCGCGCCGCCGCCGCCCCCGCTGCTGCTGCGCCGCGACGAGGACGACGAGCGCCCAGCCCGCACCCCGCCATGCCAGAGCCCACGAAACGCCAGCTCGCCGACAAAGGAGAAAATGCCCACGAAAATCACCGACACCACCAGCAGGCGAACATCGAGATTGCGAATATGCGTGAGCTCGTGCGCCAGCACCGCCTCTAGCTCCTCATCCGTGAGCGTGTTCACCAGACCTCGTGTCACCGTGATGGAGTATTGGCCCTTGTGCACTCCCGTGGCGAAGGCGTTGAGGGCATCGGTCTCCATGACGCGCAGCGAAGGCATGGTGATGCCGCGTGAGATGCAGAGATTTTCCAGGAGATTGTAGAGCCTCGGCTCATGCCTGCGCTCGACTTTCTTGGCGCCGGTCGTCGCGTCGATGATGTTCTGATAGAAGGCGTAGGCGATGCCGAACCAGAGGATCGCACCGGCGATGGCGAACGGCCAGGCGCGCGAGAGCGCATCGGCTGCCCATACGAAAGGCCCGGCCAGCTGGTCCTGGCCCATGCTCGCGCCGGACAAGCCCGCAAAGAGCAGGAACAGCGCGTACATCAGGAGCACAAGCAGCAGCGGAAATCCGAGCAGCAGCAGCACGGATTTCCAATTGTTGTTCCAGATGTGCGTTTGCAGGCCGTAAGCGCCCACGCGCGGACCGCCTTCTTATGCGCCGAACTTCACCTGCGGCGGCGCCGCATCCATCGAGGCGCGGCTGTCCTCGCCCACGTCGAAGAAGGTGCGCGGTCCGAAGCCGAACATGTTGGCGAACAGGACGGCCGGGAATTGCTCGCGTGCCGTGTTGTATTCGCCGACAGCATTGTTGAAGAAGCGGCGCGCGGCGGCGAGCTTGTTCTCGATGTCGGACAATTCCGCCTGCAGCTGCTGGAAGTTCGTATTGGCTTTGAGGTCGGGATAGGCTTCCGCGAGCGCGATCAGGCGCCCAAGTGCGGCGCCCAGCACACCTTCGGCTGCGCCCATGGCCTTGGGGTCGCCGGTCCGCTCCGCCGCCACCGCCGCGTTGCGCGCCTGAATCACCGCCTCAAGCGTCGTCTTCTCATGCGCGGCGTAGCCTTTTACGGTCTCGACCAAGTTCGGAATGAGGTCGTGACGCTGTTTCAGCTGCACGTCGACGTCGGCGAAAGCCTGGTTGCAGTTCTGACGCAGCGCGACCAGGCGGTTGTAGATGCCGATGACCAGCACCGCCAGAACGGCGACGACGATCAGGACGATAATCAGTTCCATGACATCCCTTTCCCAGGCGTGGCCCGCCTTCTTAGCGGAAGCTCCGCACCGGCGCTATCCAATCACGTCGGAGAAACGGCCAGAACGCGAGAAGCCTTTCGGCGCCACTTTGCCGGCGCCGCCACGCTTGCCGCGATAATCCTTCCATTCCGGCACCGTGCGGACGCGGCCGGCGGAGTCCTCCCAGGTGAGGCCCTCGTTCTTGTCGAACACCTTCACATCGGCGAGCCCGCGATCGTGATAGTTCTGCAGCTTCACCCCCTTGCCGCGCGCCATTTCCGGCAGCTCGGCGAGCGGGAAGATCAGCAGCTTCTTGCGCTGGCCGATGACCGCGACCTGGTCGCCCGCCACCTTGGCCGCCGCCATGGCGCGCCCGTTGAGGATATGCTTGCCGGAGCGCTTGGACGCCAGCATCTCGCTCTCCGGGACGACAAAGCCGTAGCCCTCGTTGCTGGCGACAAGCCGTTTCGATCCCTCCTCGTATTTGAACAGCGCCACCACCTCGTCGATGTCGCCCAAATCGATCGAAAGCCGGATCGGCTCGCCATGACCGCGTCCGCCCGGGAGCTTGTGCGCGTCGAGCGTGAACGCCCTGCCGTCGGAGGCGAACAGCAGCAGCTTATCGGTCGTCTCGCACTGCACGATGTGCTGAGGGCCGTCGCCTTCCTTGTACTTGATGTCGGTCAGGTCGCTGAGATGGCCCTTGAGCGCGCGGATCCAGCCTTTTTCCGAGAGCACCACCGTGATCGGCTCGCGCGCCACGAACGCTTCGACGTCGATCTCGGCGGTTACGGCCGTCGCCTCGCCCAACTCCGTGCGCCGCTTGCCCCAGCTCGCGCCAGGGCCGAACAATTTGCGCGTTTCCTTCAGTTCGGCGGCGATGCGCCGCCATTGCTTGCGGGTGTCTTCCAGCAGGCCATGCAGATCCTTCTGTTCTTCGCGCAACGCCGCATCCTCGCGGCGAATTTCCATCTCTTCCAGTTTGCGCAATTGCCGCAGGCGTGTGTTGAGGATGGCTTCGGCCTGGGTCTCGTTCAGCTTGAAGCGGGCGATCAGCTTGGCCTTTGGGTCATCCTCGTTGCGGATGATGCGGATCACCTCGTCGAGGTTGAGATAGACGATCAGCAAGCCCGCCAGCACATCGAGCCGCTGTGCGATTTTTGCAAGCCTATGCGCCGTACGCCGCTGCAGCACGTCGCGACGATGATCGAGGAAGGCGCGCAGCACTTCTTTCAGGCTCATCACGCGCGGCGCGCCCTGCGCGTCGAGCACGTTCATGTTGAGCGAGATGCGCGTTTCCAGCGCCGAGAGCTTGAACAGGCTCTCCATCATGACTTCAGGCTCGACCGTGCGGGACTTCGGCTCCAGCACGAGGCGAATATCTTCTGCGCTCTCGTCGCGCACGTCGGCCAGCAACGGCGCCTTCTTGGCTTCAATCAGGCCGGCCAGTTGCTCATGCAATTTCGACTTCTGCACCAGGTGCGGGATCTCGGTGACGACGATGCGCCACATGCCGCGGCCGAGGTCCTCCGTCTGCCAGCGCGCCCGCACGCGAAAACCGCCGCGGCCAGTTTCATACGCCTCGCGGATGCTCTCCGGCGATTCAACGACGATGCCGCCGGTCGGAAAATCTGGGCCCGGGATGATCTTCAAGAGATCTTCGGTCGTGGCTTTCGAGTTTTCGATGAGGTGAAGGCAGCCGTCGATCACTTCGGCGACATTGTGCGGGGGGATGTTCGTCGCCATGCCGACGGCGATGCCGCTGGCCCCGTTCGCCAGCAGGTTCGGAAACGCCGCGGGAAGGACGACGGGCTCTTCCTTGCTGCCGTCATAGCTGGGGCGGAAGTCGACAGCGTCTTCGTCGATGCCTTCGAGCAGCGCTTCAGCCGCCTTGGTGAGGCGGCTTTCCGTGTAGCGCATCGCGGCAGGGTTATCGCCGTCGATGTTGCC
>CAZIOD010000152.1:0-4994 GCA_964540785.1 uncultured Terricaulis sp. | reverse complement strand
CCGGCCACGCCGACTACGTGAAGAACATGATCACGGGTGCGGCGCAGATGGACGGGGCCATCCTGGTGGTTTCGGCGGCCGACGGCCCGATGCCGCAGACCCGCGAGCATATCCTGCTGGCCCGCCAGGTCGGGGTGCCGGCGCTCGTGGTGTTCATGAACAAGGTCGACATGGTCGACGACAAGGAATTGCTGGACCTCGTAGAAATGGAAGTTCGCGAACTTCTGTCAGCTTACGAATTCCCGGGCGACGAAATCCCGATCATCAAGGGCTCGGCGCTGGCCGCCGTTGAAGGACGCGACCCGCCGATCGGCGAAGACGCGATCATGGAGCTGATGACAGCGGTGGACACCTACATCCCGCAGCCGGAGCGCCCGGTCGATCAGCCTTTCCTGATGCCCGTCGAAGACGTGTTCTCGATTTCGGGCCGCGGCACCGTCGTCACTGGCCGTGTTGAGAAGGGCATCGTGAAGGTTGGCGATGAAGTCGAGATTATCGGCATCCGTCCGACCACGAAGACGACCTGCACCGGCGTCGAGATGTTCCGCAAGCTGCTCGACCAAGGTCAGGCTGGCGACAATATCGGCGCCCTGCTGCGGGGCGTGGACCGCGACGGCGTCGAGCGCGGCCAGGTCCTGGCTAAACCCGGATCGATCACCCCGCACAAGAAATTCGAGTCCGAAGTATATATCCTGACCAAGGAAGAAGGCGGCCGGCATACGCCATTCTTCACCAACTACCGCCCGCAATTCTACTTCCGCACGACCGACGTGACGGGGATCGTCGAGCTTCCAGCCGGCACGGAAATGGTCATGCCCGGTGACAACGTGAAGATGACGGTAGAGCTCATTACGCCGATCGCCATGGATCAGGGCCTCCGCTTCGCCATCCGCGAAGGCGGCCGGACGGTTGGCTCTGGAGTTGTTTCGAAGATTATCGAATAGCGTCCGCAAGACTTGGTTGAAGGGAGAAGCCCCCGGAGCAAGACTCCGGGGGCTTTTTCTTAACGCGAATAGTTAATTCCAGCGAGCGACGCGTTAACTATAAACTTTTTGTTTTCCTTCGTTAATTTCGCTTTACCTTAGTTCCCCAGTTACGCTAATTGGTTCCCACACGTCAGCGACGCATCAGCGCCGGGCGTGAGTCTGGGTGATTACGGAGGGAAAACCCATGCGTTTTGTTCTCGCGGCCGCTCTTGCCGCTTCTTTCGCGGGCGCCGCTTGGGCGGCTCCAGCTAAATCGGTGGCGGTCGAAAAGACCGCGGCGATCACCGAAGTGGCCAAGGACTATTCCTCGGCCCGTTGCTGGATCTGCCGTCCGGGCGACGTGAAATAACCGATTGTCCTCAGAAGAGGTAAGGAAAGCCCGCCGCGGGATACTGCGGCGGGCTTTTACTTTAGTGTGCATCCGGCCGAGGCCGTCGAGGCATCTACCGCGTGAGTGCGCCGGCATGGGCGCGAGGGAGCGTATTGATGGAACGTTTTGTGTTCGTCGCCGCCGTGACGATCGCCATCATCTGGGGCGTCGTCGCGATGTTCGGCGGGGGCCGGTTCATTCATTTTGAGCTGGATAGCGCGGATGCCCGGTTGGCGCCGTTGGTCGAAGTCGCGCCGGGTGAAATGGCCGCTCAGGCGTATGTCGGCGACGAGCTGAATCTGCGGCATCTGGCGGCAAACGTGGTCATTACCACCGAGGATCGGGCCGACTATGTAATCGAAATCGCTAATACGGCCGGGCGGACGCCGATGCCGGAGGTGACAACCGAGGGCGGCCGCATCACGATTGACGGCAGGCTAAGCCGCCGCATCCAGCGCTGTGTAGACGGCGGCGCTGAGCTTCGCGACTACGGCGCCGTATCCGCCGAAGACCTTCCCCGTATCGCCATCCGCGCGCCGCGCGAACTCAATATCAGCCGCAGCGGCGCTGGCGCGCTCGAAATCGGTCCATCCCAATCACTGGATTTGGATTTTTCGAGTTGCGGCAGCGGCGCCCTCGGTGACGTCGCGGGTCCGCTGAATGTGGATATCGCCGGCTCCGGCCGCATCACCGCCGGCGCTGCCCAGAGCTTGAACGCCGATGTCGCCGGCTCCGGCGCGTTGATTGTGGGCGCCGTAGCCCAGGGCGCCAACGTTGACATAGCCGGCTCGGGTGAGGTGCGCATCGCTTCGCTGCAGGGCGATTTGTCTGCCGATGGCGCCGGCTCGGGCAACCTTATCGTTCAGGGCGGGTCGATCGGCGCAGCAGATGTGGATCTCGCCGGTTCGGGCGACGTCGATATCGCCGCGCCAATCCGGCGCCTGAATGTGTCCATTGTTGGCTCTGGCAGTGTCGACGTCGCAGGCGAGGTGGGCGACATCGACGCGGACATCGCAGGCTCAGGCGATGTCACGGCGCACGCCGTCACCGGCTCTGTTAACAAGGAAGTGTGGGGTTCCGGAGACGTGCGTGTGGGCCGCTGAGGCGCGGGCAAATCGCGCCTTGACGCGTCAAGTTCGCGTCTGTAGGACACGCGCCTTCGAGCCGGCCGTAAGCTTCGAGCTTAGACGCGGTTCGCACTCAACGCGGCAGCGCCCCTGGGACAAGAAGGGGTTCAGCGCGCGGGACTGAAAGTCCCGTATCGCCAGCGTTTTTTGCGAAACCTCTGCGAGCGAGCGCCGTCCGGTCCGAATGGCGCAAAGATCGTCGGCGCACGCCCTGCTGGGCTGCGCCGCCGTGATTTGCGCTTTTGGCAGTTTTCGAAGGTCGCGGGACCCAAGGCGATGATGCAGCAAAATATCCGGATCAGGCTCAAAGCCTTCGATCACCGCACGCTCGATCAGTCGGCGAAAGAGATCGTGTCGACGGCCAAGCGCACGGGCGCAACGGTGATTGGCCCGGTGCCGCTGCCCACACGTATCGAGAAGTTCACCGTCAATCGCTCGCCGCACATCGACAAGAAGAGCCGCGAGCAATTCGAAATCCGCACCTTCAAGCGGGTGCTGGATATCGTTCAACCGACACCGCAGACGGTCGATGCGCTGATGAAGCTCGATCTCTCCGCCGGCGTCGACGTGCAGATTCAAGTGCTGGGTTGATCGCGATGGCCAAGGAACAATCCCGTCGCACCGGCGTGCTCGCGCGCAAGGTCGGCATGATGCGCGTATTCGACGACGAGGGCGCCCATGTGCCCGTTACGGTGCTCGATCTCTCCGGCTGTCAGGTTGTCGGTCGCCGCACGATTGAGGCCGAAGAGTACAAGGATGCGACTGGCGAGCCGGTCGCGCTGAAGCCGAAAAAGTCGCGTAAGAGCGAAAAGGGCAAGGCGCCTGCGCGTGAACCTAAAGGCGACGGCTACGCAGCTGTGCAGCTTGCCGCCGGCGCCGCCAAGGCCAAGAACAAGAGCCAAGCCGTGCGCGGCCAGTTCGCGCGCGCGAAAATCGAGCCCAAAGCGATCGTTCGCGAATTCCGCGTCTCTCCTGACAACCTTCTGCCGGTCGGCGCCGAACTCAGCGCGGACCATTTTGTCGCCGGCCAGAAGGTCGACGTCGCCGGTCTCACCATCGGCAAAGGCTTCGCCGGCGCGATGAAACGTTGGAACTTCGGCGGCTTGCGCGCCACCCACGGCGTCTCGGTTTCGCACCGCTCGCACGGTTCCACCGGTCAACGCCAGGATCCAGGCAAGGTGTTCAAAGGCAAGAAGATGGCCGGGCACCTGGGCGACGAACGCGTAACGATTCAAAATCTCCAAGTCGTCCGCGTCGATCCTGCCCGTGGGCTTCTGTTCGTAAAAGGCGCAGTACCCGGCGCCGAAGGCGGCTGGGTTGAAGTGCGCGATGCGGCGAAAGCGATGCTCCCGAAGGAAGCGCCAAAGCCGGCTGGCCTGCGCCAGGCGCAAGCGGCGGCTGAGTGAGGGCGGACATGAAACTCGATATCCAAACTCTCGACGCCAAGAAGGCCGGCTCGATTGAGCTCGACGACGCCGTGTTCGGCATCAAGGAAGTTCGTGCGGACATCCTCCAGCGCATGGTGAAGTATCAGCTCGCCAAGCGTCGGGCCGGCACGCACAAGACACAGTCGCGCGGCGAAGTCTCGCGCTCGCATTCCAAACTCTATAAACAGAAGGGCACCGGCCAGGCCCGCCACGGCGCCGCCAACGCCCCGATTTTCAGAGGCGGCGGGCACGCCCACAATCGTTTGCCGCGCGATTACAGCCACGATTTGCCGAAGAAGGTGCGTGCGCTCGCGCTGAAGCATGCCCTGTCGGCCAAGGCAAATGCCGGCGATCTCGTCATCATCGACACGCTGACGCTGAAAGAGGCGAAGACTTCTGCGCTGCAGAAGTCCCTTGGCAAGCTGAAGCTGGAAAAGGCCCTCTTCATCGCCGGCGCGCAGGTTGACGCCAATGTGGCGCGTGCGGCGCGCAACATCCCGCACATCGACATCCTTCCGAACGCGGGGCTCAACGTTTACGATATCCTTCGGGCCGACAAGCTCGTGCTGACGCAGGACGCCGTGAACGCCATTCACGAGCGCTTCGGGAACGGCCAAGCCGCGCCCGCCGCGCAGAAGCGTGCGCCGGCCAAGAAGCAGACTGAGGCTCAAGAGGGAGCGGCGGCATGAGCGCGCTCAAGCACTACGACACCATTATCGCGCCGGTCATCACGGAAAAGGCGACGCTTCTCACCGAGAAGAACCAGGTCATCTTTCGTGTGCCGCTCACGGCGACGAAAACCGAGATCAAGGACGCGGTCGAGAAGTTGTTCGACGTCAAGGTTGGCGCCGTGAACACCATCGTGCGCAAGGGCAAGACGAAGCAGTTCCGCGGCATTCCCGGCAAGCGATCCGACACCAAGAACGCAATCGTCACGCTGCTCGCCGGCTATTCCATCGACGTGACGACGGGGCTTTCGTAATGGCGCTAAGAACATTCCGTCCGACCTCGCCGGGCCGGCGTCAGCTCGTGATCGTCGATCGCAGCGAGCTGCACAAAGGCAAGCCGGTGAAGGCGCTGACCG
>CAZIOD010000151.1:0-5118 GCA_964540785.1 uncultured Terricaulis sp. | reverse complement strand
CGGCGGACGACTACTGCTCGACATGCTCTCGTCAGCGCAAACGCTGCCGGCGCTGAAACGCGCGAAACAGCGGGGCGTGATGGCCGTCGCTAGCGTTAATGTCCATCATCTCGTGCTGAACGAGAACGATGTCGACGGCTATCGCACCTTCGCCAAACTCTCCCCGCCCCTGCGCAGCGAAGACGACCGCACAGCGCTCGTGCAAGCGGTCAGCGACGGCCTGATCGACGTCATCGTATCCGGCCACGATCCGCAACAAGCCGAAGACAAGCGCCTGCCCTTCGAGGAAGCCGCGTTCGGCGCGGTCGGCCTCGAAACGCTGTTGCCCGCTGCGCTGACGCTCGCGCACAAGGGCGATGCGCCGCTGACGACGCTCATCCGCGCGATGACGCTGAAGCCAGCGGAAATCCTGAAGCTGCCGCAAGGCCGGCTTGCCAAGGGCGCGCCGGCGGACATCATAGTCGTCGATCTCGGCGCCCCGTTCCGCCTGGACTCGGATAAGCTCCGCTCGAAATCCAACAATTCGCCGTTCGACGAAAAGCTGCTTCAAGGCGCCGTGAAACGGACATTCATCGCCGGCAAGACTGTCTTCGGAGGCTAACGATGCGCGTCAAACTCGCCCTCGCCGCACTGCTCATGCTCGCCGCGTGCGCCACGCCGCCGCCGCCCGGCCCGGGCGATCCGGGCCCCGACGGCGCCCCGCCGCCCATCCCGCTCGACGGCCCCATCGCCTATCGCTGCAGCGACGGCACCCAGCTCATGGTCGAGGCCGACGGACGCAACGCGCGCGTCGCCATCATCGGCGGCCCCTCCATGGTGCTGCCGCGCGCCGGCGAAGGCTATTACTCCAACGGCCGCTACGGCTTCCGCGGCGGCGGCGCGAGCGGACAGTGGGAAGTTGGACGGAGCGCGCCGGTGAGCTGCGCGGGAAGCTAGATCGCGAGCAGTTCGCTGAACTTTGCCAAGTCGATGTTGCCGCCGCTGACCACGCAGACAATTGGCCCTTCCCCAGCCTTCCCCGACAGCGCCGCCGCCAGCGGCAGCGCGCCGGCGCCCTCGGCGATCACGCGCGCTTTCTCCGCCATCAGGCGCATGGCGCGACGCGTTTCATCCAGCGACACGACGATGTCGCCATCGACCAGCGGCTTCATGCGCTCCCACATGCGCTGAATCACGCTGCGCCCGCCGGCGCCGTCGACGAAGGAATATTCCCAAGCGTGAAACTCCTGCGGCGCGTCAGCGGCGAGCGACACGGAAAGAGGGGCGGCTGTTTCCGGCTCGGCGCCCAGCAGCTTCACGTACGGCGCCTTCGCCTTCAGCGCTGCGCCCACGCCCGCAATCAAGCCGCCGCCTCCGATCGCCGCGATGACGGTTTTCACATCCGGGCAGTCTTCCAGAATCTCCAGCGCCATCGAGCCGTGGCCGGCGATGAAGTTGTGATCGTCGAAGGGATGCACTAGCGTGCCGTCCATGCCCGGGAAGCTGTGCTCCTCCAGCGCGCGCCAGCAGATATCAAAGGGGGCAAGCACGAGTTGGGCGCCCAGCGCCTGCATGCGGTCGACCTTCGTCTGCGGCGCGGTTTCGATCACCACAATCTTGCACGGCACGCCGGCTGCGCGCGCCGCATACGCAACAGCCTGCCCCGCATTGCCGGCGCTGATCGTCCACACGCCGCGCTTGCGCTGTTCGTCGTTCAGCATGGCGACGGCGTTCACGCCGCCGCGGATCTTGTAGGCGTTGGTCGGCTGCAAATTCTCCAGCTTCAGCCGGATGTCCGGCCCATCCTTGCCGAGGTCGAGCTTCACCAACGGCGTGCGCAGCACCACCGGCCTGATCCGCTCCCGCGCCGCTTCGATTTCAGCGAGCGTAATGGGGCGGACGGGCGGGAGCGCGTTCATATCGCACTCATAAGCGCTCGCGCGCCGCCCTTCCACCGTCATCCCGGCCGGAGCCGCGCAGCGGCGGAGAGCCGGGACCCAGCGGATCGTAGGGCTGCGCTTGTTGCCCCTGGGTCCCGGGTCGCGCTCCGCGCGCGCCCGGGATGACAGAGTTTGAAATCAAGGGGTCGCCTCATAAGCTGGAGACATGCGCTTCATCGACCGCGACGAAGTCCGTCGCCGCCTCACCTACGATCTCTGCATTCCCATCGTGCGCGAAGCGATGATTGCGTTCTCCAAGGGCGAGACCAAGCAGCTGCTGCGCGCTATCCTGCCGCTCGGCGGTGGCCGTCTGTTCGGCTCGATGCCCGGCGGCCTGGGCGGACACGGCATGTTCGGCGCCAAGCTCATCAGCGTCTTTCCCGAGAACTTTGCCAAGGGCGTACAATCTCACCAGGGCGTCGTCGTCTTGTTCGACGGCGAAAGCGGCGCGCCGGTTTGCATCCTGCACGCCGGCGAGATCACCGCCATTCGCACCGCCGCGGCCAGCGCGGTCGCCACCGACGCGCTTGCGCGCCAGAACGCCACGCGTCTCGCCGTCCTCGGTTATGGCGAGCAGGCGCGCACGCATGCGCGCGCAATCGCCAAAGTGCGCAAACTCGAAGCCGTCACGGTGTGGGGCCGATCGGCCGAGCGTGCTCTAGGCTACGCAAACGAGATGCACATCGAGCTCGGCATTCCGATTACACCCGCGTCCACAGCGCGCGAATGTGTGGCCCGAGCCGACATTGTCTGCACCGTCACCGCCGCCGCAGAGCCGATTCTCAAAGGCGAATGGTTGCGCCCTGGAACGCACGTGAACATCGTTGGCTCGAGCTATGCCGGCCCGTGCGAAGTCGACAACGAGCTGGTCGCGCGCGCCCGGTTCATCGCCGACAGCCGCGAAGGCGTAATCGCGCAGGGCGCCGAATTCCTGCGCGCGAAGGAGGCGGGAATCATCCGAGAGGATCACATCGCCGCCGAAATCGGCCAGGTGCTCGCCGGCGACATCGACGGGCGGCAGGGCGAAGACCAGATCACCGCGTATAAATCCCTCGGCCACATCGTGCAGGACCTCGCCGCGGCGGCAGCGCTCTATTCGAGCCAGTAGAACTCGCCTCTCCACAGAGGCCGTCCGCCCTGTTAGAGAGCGCCGGTGCTGACGCTTTCTTTCATCCTCGCCGCACTCGGCGGATATCTCTTGGGCTCGATTCCATTCGGGCTGGTGCTGACACGCCTCGCCGGCGCCGGCGACATTCGCCAGATCGGTTCCGGCAATATCGGCGCTACCAACGTGCTGCGTACCGGGCGGAAGGATCTTGCGCTTGCGACTTTGCTGCTGGACGCCGGCAAGGCCGCTGCGGCGCTGCTCCTAGCGCGCGCATGCGCCGAGGCCGGCGGCTTTAACGAAGAGGTGCAGCGCCAGATTGGCCTCGTCGCCGGCGCTGCAGCTTTCATCGGCCATTGCTATCCGGTGTGGCTGAAGTTCAAAGGCGGCAAAGGCGTTGCGACCTTCTTCGGCGTGCTTTTCGCCGGCATCTGGCCGCTGGGTATCATGGCCGGCGTGACCTGGCTCGCGGTGGCCACCATCTTTCGCTATTCCTCGCTCGCCGCACTGTGCGCAGCCGCTATCGCGCCGATGATGGCCTTGATCGCGGGCTTCAGCTGGTCGGAGATTGTTTTCACGCTCGTGCTGGCGGTGCTCATCTTCTGGCGACATTCAGCAAACATCACCCGGCTGATCGCGCGCACCGAACCGAAGATCGGCGAGAAGAAAGATGAGGAGGCGGCAGTCACGGCCGCGGCCGAACCGCCGGCCTCAGCCGAATGAGCCGCACGCTCTCGCGTCCGGAGCGCATCGCCTGGGCGCGGCTGGCGCGCACGCCGCGGATCGGGCCGCTCACCTTTCTCCAACTCATCTGTCGCTTCCACACGGCCGCCGCCGCGCTCGAGGCCTTGCCGCGCGTCTCCAAGCTCAGCCCGCCGCCAATAGACCGCATCGAAGCCGAACTTGACGCCGCCGAAGCGCTCGGCGCGCGGCTCATTGCCTCGTGCGAGCCCGATTACCCGCCATTGCTGGCGCAACTCGACGCTCCACCCCCGCTCATGGCCGTGCGCGGCGACGCCAATTGGCTAAAGCGCCCGACCATCGCCATCGTCGGCTCACGCGAAGGCTCGGGCGCGGCGTTGATGTTCGCTGAACGGTTGGCGGCCGATCTCGGCGAAGGCGGTTTCACCATCGTGTCCGGGCTCGCGCGCGGGGTCGACGCCGCTGCGCACAAAGGCGCGCTCGCCACCGGCACCGCCGCCGTGCTCGCCGGCGGCCTCGATCACCCCTACCCGCCGCAAAACTTCAAACTGCATGATGCGATCTGCGCACGCGGCGCTGTCGTGAGCGAAGCACCGTTCGGAGCGGTGGCGCGCGCCCGCGACTTTCCGCGTCGCAATTCGATCATCTCGGGTTTGTCGCGCGCCGTCGTCATTATCGAAGCGGCGCTGCGCTCGGGCTCGTTGATCACTGCGCGCGCCGCGGCCGATCAGGGGCGCGATGTGATGGCCGCACCCGGTTCGCCGCTCGACCCGCGGGCGCGCGGTTCGAACGCGCTGATCAAACAGGGCGCGACTTTGATCGAGGGCGCCGAAGACGTAATTGCAGCGCTGGGCGACGGGGTGCTGCCCTTACGGCCCAACGCCATTGGGCCGCTGTTCGACAATCGCGACCCGGAGCCGGCGCCGCCTGGCCTGCCCGGCAAAATCGCTGCGCTGCTGTCGCCGACGCCGATCCATGTGAACGACCTCGCGCGCCTGGTCGAGGCGCCCGCAGGCGTTGTCGCCGCCGCACTCACCGAGCTCGAACTCGACGGCCGCGCCGCCTCGCTCCCGGGCGGGTATGCGGCCGCCGCAACCGCCGCTTTCTCCTGAGGGCTACGGAGGCGGGGCAATCCAAGATTGCACCAACGCGCCCTGTGATTGTTCTGCGCAACGAAAACGGTAAAGACCGAAGTCACGGATTTTCAAAGAAAAATTAGCCAACCTTCAGCATAAGAGCGCTCCCCGGGCCATTTCCGCGCGTTGACAGGACGGGGGTCGGCCCCCAGTTTCCGGCCCGCTTCGGTCCGGCTGGACCACCGGAGAGCCCCCTTTCAAATGAACGTCGTCGTCGTCGAATCCCCGGCTAAGGCCAAGACAATCAACAAGTATT
>CAZIOD010000150.1:0-5193 GCA_964540785.1 uncultured Terricaulis sp. | reverse complement strand
ACGCCGACCTGGTCGACCTCGCCGAGGAACTGATCAACCGCAAGAAGGCGAAGTTTGACCCGACCAAGTTCGAGGATGAATACGCCATCGCCCTCGAACGGCTGGTGAAGAAGAAGATCGAGCGTCACGGCGAGCTTGTGCTGGAAGACCAGGAAGAACCGACGCCGGATTACGGCGATAACGTCGTTTCGCTGGTGGATGCGCTGAAGAAGTCCTTGTCGGCTAAATCCGGCGGCAAGCGCGCTGCTGCAAACGACGACGACGAGGCGGAAGCACCTGCGCCGAAGAAGCGCGCTGCCGCTTCGAGAACCCGGGCAGCGCCGCGCGCCAAGGCGCCGGCGAAGAAACGCGTCAAGAAATAGGCGCGGGTACGATGCGAAGCGATGGCGCGTAAGGCTTCACAAGCGCCGAAGGCCGCCACAGGCGATCTCGCGGAATACAATCGCAAACGCGATTTCAAGAAAACCAATGAACCCGCTGGCGGCAAGCTGAAAACCGCCGGCGGCATGTTTGTTGTGCAGAAGCATGCGGCGACCCGCCTCCACTATGATTTCCGCCTGGAACACGACGGCGTGCTTCTGAGCTGGGCCGTCCCGCAGGGTCCGAGCTACGACCCGAAGGTAAAGCGTCTTGCCGTGCGAACGGAAAACCACCCGCTAGAGTATGGCTCGTTCGAAGGCGTCATTCCCAAGGGCGAGTACGGCGCCGGCGCCGTGATCATCTGGGACACAGGCAAGGTGAAGTGGGTTGCCGATCCCGATGAGACGCTGAAGAAGGGCGAACTGAAATTCATCCTGGATGGCGAGCGGCTCAAAGGCGAGTTTCACCTGGTGAAGATCAAGCCGCGCGAGGGCGAGCGCGGCGATCCGTGGTTGTTGTTCAAGTCAAAGGACGCTTTCGCCGGCGCTGAAGACCCAACGTCGCGCCACGTAACCAGCATCGTCAGCGGGCGAACCATCGAGGAAGTCCGCGCCAATGCCGGCTCGCGTGTCTGGACGCGCAAAGGCGAGCAGAAGCCCCGCGCGGCGAAGCCGCCGAAATGGGAGTTCGTCGAGCCCGCGCTTGCGACACGCGCAGACAAAGCGCCGCGCGGCGACGACTGGATTCACGAGATCAAATACGACGGCTATCGCCTGCTGGCGTCGGTCTCCGGCGAAGCCGTGCGGCTCTACACCCGCAACGGTCTGGATTGGACGGGACGCTTTCAAACTGTCGCCGACGCGTTGGCTAAACTCGCCTTGAAGGACGTGATGCTGGACGGCGAAGTGGCCATCGCCAACCAGCATGGGCGCACCGATTTTGCGTCCCTGCAGCGCTCGCTGGACAAAGGCGTGGCCAAGGGCGTGTCGTACTTCGTATTCGACGTTCTGTTCGAGGGCGCCAAGGACTTGCGCAAGCTGCCGTTGATCGCGCGCAAGGCGCGGCTGCAGAAGGTGCTGGCCAAGGCTAAAGCGCCAGTGCGCGTCAGCCCCTATTTCGAGGGCGACGGGCCTGCGGTGCTCGAAGCGTTCCGCGAGCAAGGCCTCGAAGGCGCTGTCTCCAAGAAGGCGGAGTCGCCCTACCGCGGCGGGCGCACGCGCAACTGGCTCAAAATCAAGCTCGTGCAGGAGCAGGAATTCATCATCGTCGGCTATCAGCCGTCGCTGAAGGGACGCGCCTTTGCTTCACTGATGCTGGCCGAGCGCGATGGCGATGAGCTTGTTTATCGCGGCAATGTCGGGACCGGCTTCAACGACAAGACGTTGGTGTCGCTAGCCGCACAGCTGCAACAGCTCGCACGCGCCAAACCGGCGCTGAAAGTGCCACGCGAGTCGGCGCGCGGGGCAAAATGGGTGGAGCCGAAGCTGGTGGCGCAGGTGAAGTACGGCGAACTGACGCCGGACGGCCTGGTGCGGCACGGCGTTTTCCTGGGGTTGCGCGGCGATAAAGCGGCGAAGGACGTACGCACCGAGACGGCCGCGCCGGCAATGACAACGCGCGTCCGCCTCAGCAACCCGGGCAAGGTGCTCTACCCCGAAGCCGGCATAACCAAAGCTGAGGTCGCAGCCTATCTCGACATGGCCTCGGACCGCATCGGCCCGCACCTCTACGGACGCCCGCTGAGCATCGTGCGGGCGCCGGAAGGGGTGGCCAAGCAGACCTTCTTCCAAAAACACGCGATGAAGGGCATGCCCAAGGAGATCGGGCTTGTGCCCATCGTCGAGAGCGACGGCGAGAAGACGGATTATCTCACGGTCTCCGACGCGACCGGTCTCGTCTCCTGCGCGCAGATCAGCGCGTTGGAGTTTCACCTCTGGGGCTCGCGCAATGACGACCTCGAGCACCCAGACCGCATGGTGTTCGATCTCGATCCCGACGAAACACTTGACTTCCAGGTGGTCAAGCGTGCGGCCTTTGACATCAAGGCGCTGCTTGACAGCGCCGAACTCCCTTCGTTTGCGATGCTGACGGGCGGCAAAGGCATCCACATCGTGCTCCATCTCAAGCGTAAGCACACGTGGGAGACGGTGAAGGGCTTTTCCGGCGAAGTTGCCGAGACGATTGCCGCTCTCGACCCCAAGCGTTTCGTCGCCACCATGTCGAAATCCAAGCGCAAAGGCCGCATCTTCGTCGACTATTTCCGCAATCACCGCGGCTCGACCGCAATCTCGCCCTACTCGCCGCGCGCCCGCGACATGGCGACGATCGCGACGCCGGTGGGATGGAGCGAGCTGAAGACGATGCCGTCCGCCGGCGCGTTCACGTTGAAGGATATGGCGGCGCGCCTGGCGGAACCGGATCCATGGGCCGACTACGCGCAGAGCGCCGTTGCGATTACAAAAACGACGCGCTCGAAACTGGGCCTCTAGCAAGCTCGGCCAACAATGCTAGATTTTCGGCATGCGCCACACGCTTATCGTGCTCGCCTTCGGACTCGCCGCCTGCGGCCCGGCCGAGCCGCCGCCGCCTCTGGCGCCGCCGCAACAGGCGGAGTCGGAGACCTGGTTCATTTGCGACGCTATTGACGCGCCTGTCGTGCTGACGTTCGAGCGCAGCGGCACGACAGCCCGGGTGGCGCAGTACGAAAAGCCGAGCGGCGCCATCGTGCAGCGCACCGAATATGAAATCGGCGGTCAGGAGGGCGCAGCCGGCAGCGTTTATACGACTCTGCTGCAGAATGGGGTCGAGGCCGGGGTCGTTCGGCAGGTCAATCCCGGCATGCTCGAGACGCCCGGCGCGGCATACACCACGCCCTACACCTCCGTCCGTCTCGGCGATCGTGAGATATCATGCCGCTGGTTGCCGCGCACGAGGCTCATGGGCTTTACAGGACGTCGTACGATCGTCGTGCAAGAGGACGCCGACGGCGATCTCATTTACACATCGTACGACTTCGCGCGCGCCGCCGAAGCACAGCCGATCGAGTTGAGCGACAATGGACGCACCACCCCGTTCTCACTCGAAGCGCGGGAGGGATCGGAGCAGCTGCGCCCAAACGAGGCGCGATACGAATTTCAGGCCGATGCCGAAACCAACGTCGCTGTGATCGTTTCAGGTCGTTCTGGGCGCGTTGAGGTACGCAGCCAAGGCCCGCAACCGGCGCAAACCGAGGACCTGATCGCGTTTATCCAGGGCGACGCGGCGGATTAGCCAATTGTGACGTCAGTGCAGATGGTCTAAGCCGCGCAACAGCAGCTGGAGCACGACATGACGTTCGCTACGTACGCAAAGAGCGGTCGCATCGCCACCATCACATTGAACAAGCCAGAGGCGCGTAATGCGATCGGCACACAGCAGGATTGCGACGATCTCGCCGGCGCGCTTTGGCGCGCGCACGACGATGCGGAGATAAGTGCAGTCATCCTCACCGGCGCGGGCAAAGCGTTCTGTTCGGGGGGGGATTTGAAGGCGATCCGCGAGCGCACCGGCATCGGGCCGCGCGGAACGCCAGACGGCACCCGCGCCAATTATCGCCGCGGCGTGCACTCCGTCATCAAAGCGCTGGCAGACGTCGAGATCGCCACCATCGCCGCCATCAATGGCCCCGCCATCGGGCTGGGGCTCGACATCGCGATTCTTTGCGATATGCGCATCGCCGCTCAGAACGCGAAGCTGGCGTCGAGTTTCGTCAAGGTCGGCATCATCCCCGGGGACGGCGGCGCCTGGATTCTGACGCAGGCGATCGGGTCGACTTATGCGGCCGAACTCATTCTGACCGGCGATACGATCGATGCTGCGGAGGCCCATCGCATCGGCTTGGTCAACAAAGTCGTCGCCGACGAGAGCCTTATGCCGGAAGCGCAGACGCTGGCGGAGCGCGTGGCGGTCAATCCGCCACGCTCTGTGCGGCTGGCCAAGCGCTTGCTGCGCGAAGCGCAACATGGGCGTCTCGCCGACGTGCTCGAGCTTTCCGCTGCATTTCAGGCGCTCGCACACGAGACGCGAGATCACAAGGAAGCGGTGGACGCGTTCACACAGAAGCGCACGCCGAAGTTTACGGGCGAATAAGGTGACGATCCGCGTCGGCGTCGGCGGCTGGAGCTTCGAGCCGTGGGATGAAACCTTCTATCCCGCGGACTTGCCGAAGGCGAAGCAGCTTGAATACGCGGCAAGCAAGCTGACGGCGATCGAGATCAACGCCACCTTCTATCGCACGCAGAGCGCTGCCTCGTTTCAGAAGTGGGCCGCAGCTACGCCGGACGACTTCAAGTTTTCCGTGAAAGCGCCGCGCGCGGCCGTGCAGCGCAAGGACCTGCGTGAGGCGAAGGACTCCATCGAGTGGTTTTTCAATTCGGGCGTCGGCGAGCTCGGCGAAAAGCTGGGGCCGATCTTCTGGCAGATGGCGCCGTACAAGAAATTCGACGCCGAGGAGATGAAGGCGTATTTCGCGATGCTGCCGCGAGAGCTCAAGACGCGGCCGCTGCGGCATGCGCTTGAAGTGCGGCACGCCAGTTTCGACTGCGCCGAATTCAAGGACATGGCGCGCGAACACAACATCGCCGTCGTGACCGTTGAGAGCGAAAAGCATCCGCTGATCGTCGAGCCGACGGCGGATTTCGCGTACGCGCGGCTGGAGTTGAGCCAAGCGGACGAGCCGACGGGCTATCCAAAGCCGGCGCTGAAAAAGTGGGCGAAGACGGCGCGCGCGTGGGAGAAGAACGGCGACGTCTTTCTCTATTTCATCAGCGGCGCCAAAGAGCGCAACCCCGCCGC
>CAZIOD010000149.1:0-5219 GCA_964540785.1 uncultured Terricaulis sp. | reverse complement strand
CGTGACCCTGCGCACGCCGTTTACAAATCCAGACCAGGCAAACGGCAGACCCGATTCGAATGGTGCGCCGGTCAACACACAGCTGGCGTCAGCATTGACCCTAGCATCGACCCGCCACAGCTCAGCGCCGTACTGAGCGACGAATTTGCCGCGCCAGAAATGCTTGCCGTCATCGCTCGTTTCGCCGGTCAGCGCGATCGGCGCCGCTGCGGCATCCACCTTGGCCCGGTCTTCCGGCGACGCATCAACATTGACCATCCCCTCGCCGGCCCTGGCGATTGGCGTCAGCACGCCCTCGTCGAAGGCAAGCGCGCCGCAGTAAAAGCGCAGAAAATCCTCCGCAGCTGCCTGCGTGCCGACATCGAACGCCGCGACGAAGGGGGGATGGTCGGAGGGCGGGAAGCCGTCCACTAACGTCACGCCTTTCGCGTGCACGGCGAAGGTCAGGTATCCGACCACGGCGCCTTCATGCGCCATCAGAGCCTCGTAGAGCCGTCCCTCCGTGAGGAAAGATACCGGGCGCGCGCGCACCGCGGTGATGCGTTCCATGACGATGCGCGCGGCAAAATCCCGATCGGCGAACAAGGGCGCCAGTGCGGCGGCGCCGTCCTCCGGGGCCAAGTGGGTCCAATCGCCCGTCATGATCGGGGCAAACGGCCACTGCGCGTCCGTCGCATTGCGCATCTGCTGCTTGAGCACAGCCAGCGTTTCCGTCCACGCCTGCACCTGCACTTCGAGGTGATCGCCGTTGAACTCCAGCTCAAAGCCATGCGGCAGACGCACGCCGCGGCGCGCCAACACGACGATGGCGCCCATGCTGTTGTTGACAAGAGCCACGCGCATCGGCGTGAGGCCGGCGGCGTTCTCGACATTCAGATTTACGTTCGGGCGCCCGGCCAACACTTCCATAACGCTGTAGGCGTTGGCTTCGGCTGCGGCGTGCAGCGCAGTGTTTCCGGATTCCTCATCTCTAACGTCGGGTCGCAATCCCATATCCGTCAGCTGCCCGACCAAATCGCGTGCGCCTGCTTTGGCAGCGGCGATCAGCCAGCGCAGATCGGGCTCTTCATTCGCGCGCTTGCCTTTCAGCAGCTTCGCAGCGATCCGGACATGGCCTTTCGATAACGCGAGCGCGAGCGGCGTTTGACCCTTGTCGTCCTCAATATCGACGAGGGCGCCCTGTCCCAGGAGCAGCGTGACCAGAAAGTCGTTCTCCGCCCAACCGCGATCGGGCCGTTCGATCGCGAGATGCAGCGCTGTCTGCCCGGTAAGCTCATAAGCGTCATTGGCGTCGGCGCCACCCTTCAGCAGCAGGTCAAGCACCTTGAATGCCGGATTCCACCGGCTCTCGGAGCGAAGGCAGGCCAGCAGCGGCGTCACCCCGTCAATATCCGCGGCCACAACGTTCGCGCCGGCCTCCAGCAAGGCGCTAACGATGCGTTCGTCGTTGTTGCCCGCCGCAACCATGAGCGGTGTGCGCAAAAAATTGTCCGCCACGTCAAGATCGAGCTGTGCGCTCGCGAGCGCTCGGATTAGGACTTTCAACTCGTCGATGCGGTTGAACTCGGCCGCCAATCGAAGCGGCGTGCGCCCTTCTTTGTCGCGCACGCGGAGATCGGGCCGGCGCTTGACCAGAAGCTCGACGATCTCTGCGCCGCCGTACTGCGCCGCCCAATGCAGCGGGGTCCACCCTTCGCTTGTGTTGGCGAGATTGATGTTGTCGGTCTTTCCCAACAACCACTCGATCAATTCGATGCGCTTGGGATCGGGCTTGGCCGACGAATACCACGTGCCGCCGATCGCCAGGTTGAGCGCATGGTCGCCGTCATTGTCGAGTGCGTGCAGCGCCCGATCGCCGATTCTCTTATGCAGCCATTGGACGGCTTCGAGCTGTCCGTTGATCGCGGCGCGGTGGAGCGGGGTCCATCCCCGGTCCGTCGTTGCTTCAAGCTCAAGACCGCGCAGATGGAGATAATCGAGCACATCGCAATTGCCGCCGTGCGCTGCGTAGTGCTGCAAGGAAAAGCGACCGGCGGGCGAGCGTAGCTCTTTCAGCTTCTCTTGCGGAAAGGCCCAATCGAGGTCGGCCGCCTCCAATTTGAACGCCGTCGCCTTGATCGTCTCCTGTGAAGTCGCGCCCGGCGTCGGACCCTGCCTGTGCCCAGCCTCTGCGCCGCGCTGCGCACGGATTTCTTCCGGGACAAGCGCGAAATAGTAGACGCCGAACTCCCATTTCTGCACGTCGGGCAAACGCACACCTTGGGTCAGGAGGCCATGCGCATCGGCGATCTTGCCGCTCTCGATCGCGGTGCGCAGCGCGCGCTGGCCCAATTGTTCCTGACTGCGCTGTAGGAAGTTCTTGGCGAGTCCGAAATCGAGGTCCTTGCGCTCGCCCTTATATCGCGCCGCCCATGCGGCGGAGAGCGGAGGCCCCCCAAGCCATAGCGTGGCGTGCCTGAACCAGGCGTCCTCGCGATCGTACTCCGCTTTCTCGAGCAGTCCGCTGCTTCTTTCGCGGCCGACCCGCTCGCACAGCGCCTGGAAATTGCGGGCGTATTCTCCTTCCCGCGCGGCCCAATCCTTTGCGGTGCGCCAGTTGTTGATCACCGCCTCGTGCATGATGTCGATGACGGTATCGGGACCGATCGTCGGAACATCGTCCTCGAGCGGCTGCAGGAAAGTGCGGCCCGCCTTCCGGAACTCTTCCACGACCTTGATGATGTTTTCTTGCGTCAGCAGTTTGCGGGCCTTCTCGGCACGCTCGGCCCCTTTTGCGTCGTGGTCGAGATCTGGGTCAGCGACTCTGACGATTTCCGCCACTGACGCCGAATCGCGGACATATTCGAACTCGCCGGTTCTCTCGTTCCGGCTGGTCTGCTTTGTGATGCGCCGGAACAGCGCTTCGGCCACCCGCTTCAGCTCCTGCGGTTCGAGCCCGCGGAACACTTCCTCGAGGTGCCCATCAAGCGACGCGGTCTCGGTGCCGAGCCGGTCGTAATGGCGACGGGTAATCATGCCCGTTGGGTCGGGATTAGTTTGTGCGTCCTCCCACATGCGCATGAGCGCGTGTTGCAGGACTGGAAGCTGAGCTTTGCGCTGTTGGCTCCTGTCCAGCAACCGCTCCAGCAGCAGGCGGGTGAGTTCCGGCTCGATGCCGTTCGCATAGAGCTTGGCCGGCATCTCGATGGCGTCCTGCAGCTCATTCGGTCGCATGCGGGTGACCAAGAATGTGCCGCGTGTGATCGCTTCGGCGAGGTTGGTGTATTCGGCGCACTCTCCAATGTATTCCGAGCGCATAGTGGCGATGACGTAAATCCGGTCGGTTCGCGTCGTCACGTCGGTCAGCGCATCGACAAACATCTCGGCGTGAAGCGAGGCAAGTCCGTCGCGCTTGTGCGCGCGCGTGAACAATTCTTCGAACTGATCGACGACAATGAGCAGCCGCGCGCGCGACTCGGGCGGGTGTTCGATGAACAGACGCGTCAAGGCGGCGGAATCGTCATGCAGAGCCTCGAATAATTCCGTCCAGTCCCGCCCGTTCAGGTAGGCCTTTCCCCAATCCGAGAGCGCCACGGCTTTCGCGAGCTCCCGCAGAGGATCGATATCGGGACGCATCACCGTCACATCCCAGTGCACATCCCAGCGCGGCCCCTTCCAATCGAGATAGCCAGCCTTCAGGGCCGGTATAAGACCGGCGCGCACCAACGAGGATTTTCCTTCGCCCGAAAGTCCGAGCACGGCGATGAAACGCGAACTGCGGAGCCGCGCGATCAAACCGGCGACGAGCCGGCCTCGTCCAAAAAAGAGATGCGCATGCTTGCTCTCGAAGGGCCGCAAGCCGATATAGGGCGACGCACTCATCGCTGCGGGCCGCGGAGCATGGCGGCCACTTCCTTGGCGCATCCATCCGCCGTCAATCTTCGGGCCGCAACATCGATAAACATCACCCGGTTGCGGTCCTTGCCCGCGTCGAGGAACATGTTCTTGGCGTCGACGAAGCGCTTCGCCGCAAACTCCTCGGTGCCATTTTCCCTGAGCACGACCACGATATCGCTCTCGCTGACCCGCTGTTGAAAATCGACGCGCGGGTCGGGATGGCGTTGAGATCGGGCTGCTCGCCTGGACGCGCCGTTCGGATGCGGCGCATGCACATCTGAGTTTGCGGCGTGCTTGAATCCGCGCGCACGCAGCCGCGTCACCGTCTCGCGCACGAGATCGCGGTCTTCCGGCGCGCCATCGACATAGACCCGTTCGGAAAAGCGCGAGCGCGTGAACATAAGGCCGGGACTGCGCGCGGGCTCGGCCTTACTCTGCAAGTGCGGAAACAACTCGAAACTCAAATTCGCCATTCCGGCGGCGAGCTTTGAGATCGCTTCATAATAGCCTTCAGGATTGATCTTCGGCACCGGGTAGCCGAGCTTCTGAATGTCTCCGCCGACCTCGCGCCAAAAAAGATGTGCGCTTTCGCCGTCGAGATCGGATGGGAGCTCGGTTTTGTCGAGACGTAGCACAAAGAGTCGTTCCGAGACGTCGAAAGACTTTCGCTTACAGACCTCTCGAAAATATTCCCGCTCGTCGGCGCAATATTGCGACTTCGTCGCACCGAGCGATACTAGGGCCAAGAAGATGTCAGTCTTGTCGAGTTCGGCTTTCAGCTTTTTCGATATCCGGCCGGCCTTGGGGTCGCGCGGATAGAAGGTGCGGGTGAAGTTCTGCTCGCCGATCTTCTCTCCGTAGCTGATCGCGAGATCTTCATCGAACCAAGTCACCCAACCGCGCGGTTGTTCGGGGCGGCGTTTGTCATCGACGCCGCAGAAGCTCACGAAGTAGTGTGGAGATCGTGCCTTTTCGTCCATCCCAGCCGCCCACGCGCCGCATCGCTAGTACGCCGCGAACACCGCTTCACCGAGGGCGCGGGACGACACCTGAACGCCGGACTCTGGACCCCGCCCGATCTTGCCCGTCCGGCACCATATTACGCACAATCAATACGCGCAATCGCCAATTCGTGGATGGGTCAGCCGCCGCCGCGGGAGCTCTCCATACGTCCCAACGGCGCCTCGACGTGGCGCGTAAAATCCTTCACATGGATGTGGGCAGGCTGCAAAGACGCGACGTGTTGATTTCGCAAACTGGGCGACGGCGCCGGGGCGGGCGGGGGCCGCATCTCTACTGGCTCTTCGTGCTGGGCTTTCTCGTGCTGGCGAGCGCGGCGTTCT
>CAZIOD010000148.1:0-5392 GCA_964540785.1 uncultured Terricaulis sp. | reverse complement strand
TGGGTCAGCGTCTCGAGGATAAGATCCTGTTCCACATCGGAGACAGTGCGGCCGACGAGGGCGCGCGCGGCCGCCTGACCGGCTTCAATGGCCGCGCCGAGCTCATCGCGGCGCGCGCCCACCGGCGCGCCATCCGGCGCGCGGATGGCTTCTGCGCCGACGTCCTCGCCGTTTGCGAGCAGCACGGCGCGGTGCATCGCGTTCTCCAACTCGCGGACATTGCCTGGCCAGGCGTGCGCCAGCACTTGCGCCAGCGCTTCCTTTGAAAGCTTGCGGGCAGGGCGGCCATTGGCGCGCGCGTACTTCTCGATGAAGAAGCGCGCCAGCGCCGCGAGGTCGTCCTTGCGTTCGCGAAGCGGCGGGATGCGCAGATTGACGACGTTCAGGCGATAGAGCAGGTCTTCGCGAAACTCGCCGGCGCGCACCAGCGCGCCGAGATCGCGATTCGATGTCGCGAGCACGCGGATGTTCACGGAGACGGGCTTGCCGCCGCCGACGCGGTCAATCACACGTTCCTGCAGTGCGCGCAGCAGCTTGGACTGCAGCCGCAGATCCATCTCCGAAATCTCATCTAGCAGCAGCGTGCCGCCGTCGGCCTCTTCGAATTTGCCGATGCGCCGCGCGACCGCGCCGGTAAAAGCGCCTTTCTCGTGTCCGAACAATTCGCTTTCGAGCAGCTGCTCGGGAATTGCTGCGCAGTTCACGGCGATGAATGGTTTGTCCGCGCGCTTGGACTTCTTGTGCACATAGCGCGCAACGACTTCCTTTCCGGAGCCGCTTTCGCCCGTGATCATGATCGATGCATCCGAAGCGGCCACCTGATCGGCCAGCGCGATCACCTGCTTCATACCGGCGTCTTCGGCGATGAGCGGACGTTCGTCATCGCACACCGCCGCCAGTACGGCCGCGATGAGTTCGGGCTCGGGCGGCAGCGAGATGTATTCTTTTGCGCCGGCGCGGATGGCTTTCGCGGCCAATTGCGGGTCAATGCCGACGCCGGCTGCGACGACAGGCACGACGATGTGTTCGGCTTCGTTCGCCTTGATGAGTTCGGCGATGTCGAGGCGTGCGTCGACCATGAGCAGGTCTGCGCCGCGGCCCGCCCGCAGCGCGGCCGTCGCCTGTTCGATCGTGTCGACATGCGCAACCTTGGCGCCATGCTCCATGGCGATCTTGGTGGCGGCGGAGATTTGTCCTCCGAGCGGGCCGACAATGAGCAAACGCATTTCGTACTCCTCGCGTGTCGCGCCCTAGGCGACGTCGCCGTCCTTGATGATTTCCGTCATGGTGACGCCCAACCGCTCGTCGACCACGACCACTTCACCGCGGGCGACCAGTCGATTGTTGACGTAAATGTCGATCGCCTCGCCGACTTTCCGGTCCAGCTCGATCACCGAACCGCGCGACAGGCGCAGGAGGGCGGCGACCTCCATATTGGAGCGCCCGAGCACGGCCTGGATATTGACAGGCACGTCGTACACCGGAGCGAGTTCGGCGGCCGTATGCTCCACGGGCTCATTGGCGTCGGAGTGCGGCGCATCGGGCGCGAATTCGTCGAGCTTCAGGTCACTCATATCTGCCTCACGATGGGATCGGCGCCGCGAGCGCGGCGTCAACCAATGCATTGATGCGTTCGGCGGCTTCGGTTGGGTTCATGCTCACCACGCCGTCCGACCAGTCGATCACGACTTCGCCAGTCCGTAGCGTACTGTCGGCGCGCACCAGCACTGCACCCGCATAGGCGTGGGTTGCACACATTGCGGCGATGCGCTCATTGAGCACCTCCGCGTCGGCCGCCGGCAGCTTCACCAGCAGGCGCGGCTGATGGCGCAACGCGTCCATCGCGGCTTCGACCGCTGCTGCAGCGCGCTCTGCGCCGAATGCATCAAGAGATGCGCCCGCAATCTTTTTCGCCGCCGCAAGCGCAATGCGCGCAGCTTCCTCGCGCATGGCGGCGCTTTCGGCGTTGAGCCTGGTCAGCACGGCGGATGCGGCGTCGGCGAGCGCTTCCAGCGCCGCAGTCGCCCTGCGCTCAGCCTGTGCGACCGCGTCCTGTTTGCCGCGCTCATAGGCCGCCGCGCACTCGGCCGCGACCTCTTCAGGTGAGAGCCGCTTTGGCGCTTCGCGCACGACGGCGCCATCGGGCGCGAACTCGGTTTCGAATCCGTATTTGCGGACCTGCGCCATCAATAGATCAGCTCATCGTCTGACTTGCCGTCCGAGAGGACGATCTCGCCGCGCGCTGACAAATCCTTGGCCAGCGCCACCATCCGCGTTTGCGCTGCGTCGACGTCCTTGAGGCGAACCGGCCCCATGGCCGCCATCTCTTCCTTCAAGAGCTTGCCGCCGCGCTCGGACATGTTGGAGAAGAAGAGGGTGCGCAGCGGGTCCGACGCGCCCTTCAACGCGAGCGCGAGATCGGCTTTATCGACGGCGCGCAAGAGCGTCTGCACGCCCCCCGCGTCCAGCTTCCCGAGATCTTCGAACACGAACATCAGCGCTTTGATGCGGTCGGCGCTTTCCCGGTTCTTGTTCTCCAGCGCGCCAAGGAAGCGGGCTTCGGTTTGTCGATCGAAATTATTGAAGATCTCCGCCATCAGTTCGTGGCTGTCGCGTTTGGACGTGCGCGCGAGATTCGACATGAACTCTGTTCGTAAGGTGAGTTCTATCTTATCCAGGATTTCGCGCTGCACCGGCTCCATGGACAGCATGCGCAGCATGCATTCGGCGGCGAACTCCTCCGGCAACTCTCCCAGCACCTTCGCCGCATGTTCGGGGCGGACCTTGGCGAGCACTACGGCGACGGTCTGAGGGTATTCGTTCTTCAGATAGCTCGCCAGCACCGCCTCGTTCACGTTGGCCAGCTTGTCCCAGATGTTGCGCCCGGCCGGCCCGCGGATTTCCTCCATGAGCGTGTCCAGCTTTTCCTTCGGCAGGATGTTCGCGAGCATGCGCTGCGTCTGATCGAGGGAGCCCAGCACCGAACCCGCGCCGGACATGCGCTGCACGAACTCGTGCACGACAGCTTCGACGGCCGTTGACGGAACGACGCCAAGCGTGGCCATGACCTGCGAGACTTCCTTGATCTCCTCTTCCTCAAGCAGGCTCCACAAATGCTTCGCGTCTTCGCCGAGCGCCATTAGCACAATGGCTGCCTTCTCAGCGCCGGAATAGCGCGGGATGTCGATCGCCGCGGCGCCGGCATGAGGTTCGGAGGGTTTTGCGACAGCGCTCATCGCTACAACGCGTTATTCAGCCAGCCGCGGATGATCTGCGCCGATTCATCCGGATGCTGGTTCACCACTTCGGCCATTTTCTTCACAGAAGACTGGCGCACGCGTCCTCCAATCTGCGCGACATCGATGCCGCTGTCGTCGTGCGCGGCCGCGATCGCCGGATCGGGTGCAGGGAGCGCGGCGGCTGCGCCGCCAGCGCCCGGCAGGGCAGGGACGCCGCCCGCTGCGGCATTGGCGCCGCCGCGCATCAGGCCGCCAATGAGCGGTCTCAGGACGAAAAACACGAAGGCCAGCGACGCGATGAGCGCGGCCACGATCTCTATGATGCGCATCGCGTCAAGGTTGTTGAGAAACGCAAACATGCCCGGCTCTTCCGCTGCGGGGCCCGGCGCGGAGCGCGCAAATTGCGTATTGACGACTTCGACGACGTCACCGCGTTCGGCGTTAAAGCCCACCGCGGAACGCACCAATTGCGTCAGCTGCTGCATCTCTTGTTCACTGCGCGGCTGGTACTGCGGCTGGGCGTTGTCGCCTTCGCCCGGCGCCGTGACGCCGTCCACCGCGACCGCCACGGAGAGCCGGCGGATTCGCCCGCCTTCGCTCACTTCGGTGCGCGTAGTGCGCGAGATTTCGTAATTTACAGTCTCCTGGCTCGATGAGCTTTCGGGCCCGCCCGCTCGCGACGCAACGCCCGCCGTCGCATCGGGCACGTTGACGCCGGCGCTTGCGGCCCCGCCTTCGCCGCCGTCGGTGCTGGTTTCCTCGGTCGTGGAGGTCGACCGCACCACGCGACCTTCAGGATCGAAGCGTTCTGAAGTTTCGCTGATACGGCTGAAGTCCATCTCTGCGCTGACCTGCACGCGCGCATTGCCTTGTCCGACGACGCCTTCGACGATGTTCGTCACGGTGCGGCGGATACGCTCCTCTACCGCGGCCTGGCGCGCATCGACGCCTTCGGCGACGGCGCCTTCGTCAGTCGAAGCCGCAGCCAACAACCGCCCGGTCTCGTCGAGGATCGTGACGCGGTTGGCGTTGAGCCCAGGTGTTGCACTCGCCACGAGATTACGAATGGCGCGCACTTGGTCTGGCGTCAGCGCATCGCGCCTCAGCTGCAGCACGATGGACGCCGACGGCTGCTCGGCTTCGCGCGCGAACAGCTGCCGTTCGGGCAGCACCAGGTGAACGCGCGCCGAGGCGATGCCATCGAGCGATGCGATGGTGCGCGCGAGTTCCCCTTCGAGCGCGCGCAGACGATTGATGTTTTGCTGAAATTGCGTCTGCCCAAGCGCATCGGGCTCGTCGAAAATCTCGTATCCGATGGAGCCGCGGGAGGGCAGGCCCTCGGCCGACAGCATCATCCGCGCGTCCAGCACGCGCGAGCGTGCGACGAAAATTGAAGAGCCGTCGCCGCGCAGTTCGAAAGGGATGTCCGCCGCCTCCAGGCGCTGCGAGATCTCTCCCGCCTCACGCATGTCGACGCCGGCGAACAGCAGCGCCTTTTCTTCGCCGCCGATGCGGAACACGAGCGTGAAGAGCAGGGCGGCCACCACAGCGGCGATGCCCAGCGCCGCGAATAATCGCGTCGGTCCAGCCTTCAGCAGCAATTGGGTGAAGCCGTTCACGCCCGCCCCTGCACAAGCGATGAGCGCCCAGCCTCATCCAAGAATCACTGGGCAAATCTCACCGGTGGGCAGAAATTGCCGGGCCGGACGTGAAACAATGGTAAATGAGCGGGGAGCGAGTGGTCAGTGAGTTGCGGCCTTCTCTGGTGTCTGCTGACGCACGCGCAAAAGCCCCCGCCGGCTCAGCGGGGGCTTTTTGTGCGGTCGGTGAAGCGCCGTCGCGACGGCGCGGCGCCCTTAGACGCCGGCCCCGCGATAGTGCTGGATGCGCGTGGTGCGCAGGCCTGGAAGACCGTGCTTCTCGATCGCCTTGCGCCAGCCGTCGAATTCTTCTTCCGACAAGCCATAACGCGCGCACGCGTCTTCGAGCGTCAGCAGCCCGCCGCGCACAGCGGCGACCACCTCAGCCTTGCGGCGGATCACCCAGCGCGTCGTGCCGGGCGGCGGCAAATCGTCAATCGTGAGGGGATTCCCGTCAGGACCCATCACCACCCCATCATAGCGGCGTTGCTTCTGCATAGCGCCTTTCTCCTC
>CAZIOD010000147.1:0-5484 GCA_964540785.1 uncultured Terricaulis sp. | reverse complement strand
TGGCGACAATGGACATCATCAAGCACTTCGGCGCCGAGCCGGCGAACTTCCTCGATGTCGGCGGCGGCGCCGACAAGGCGAAGGTTGAAGCGGCTTTCAAGATCATCCTTTCAGATCCCAACGTGAAAGGCATCCTGGTCAATATTTTCGGCGGCATCGCCCGCTGCGACGTCATCGCTGCCGGCATTGTCGAAGCGGTGAAGGAAGAGGGCATCACCGTGCCGCTGGTGGTGCGCCTGGAAGGCACCAACGTGGAACAAGGCAAGCAAATTATCCGCGATAGCGGCCTCAACGTGATCGCGGCGGACGATTTGGAAGACGCGGCGCGAAAGATCGTGGCGGCTGTGAAGGGATAGTTGGCAAGAGCGCAATAGCTGCTTGGATTGGGACGGAGGGTTGGCACATGATCGGCTATGTCACACTTGGCACGAATGATCTGCAACGCGCTGCCGCGTTCTATGACAAGATCGCCGAAGCAATGGGCGTCACGCGCATGATGGGCGGCGAAGCGGAGGGCTTCATCGCCTGGGGTAAGCCCGGCGGCGCCGCTGGCATTGGCCTTACCAAGCCCTTTGACGGAAATCCCGCCACGGTCGGTAATGGCGTCATGGTCGCGCTCGAATGCAAGGACCGCGCGCAGGCGGATGCGATCTACAACCTCGCCATCTCGCTCGGCGCCAAGTGCGAAGGCCCGCCCGGGGAGCGCTGGCCCGGCTTCTACGCCGGTTATTTCCGCGATCTCGACGGCAATAAGCTCAACGCGTTTGTGATGAGCTAACTCCAGCGACGTTCGCGGTGCACGCGGCGCGAGGGGCGGTCGTCGTAGCCCATGCCGATGGTGGCGCGCCGCACCCGGTCATCGCTAGAGCGCCCGACGCGCAGCCGATTGCGCACATAAACCACCCCGGGCACGTCATCGGCAAGATGCTGGGCCCGTTCGAGATCGCGCTTGCTGCGCACCGCGCCGTCGAGGATAGCTTCGTTGTCGATCACACGCACCAGGATATCTGACGCATCCAGATCAGGATCGTCGCGCAAGCGGTCGTTGATTTCTTCGCGCAGGTCTTCGTCATCGTCATGCCGCATGCGCGGTCCGACGCCCCGATAATCACGCCGCTCATGGCGTTCGTCGCGGCGGTCGCGTTCGTCCTCGCGCGCCTCGATCTCTTGATCCATCTCGCGTCGGCGTTCGGCCCGCTCGTTGCCGAACCAGGACTTCACCTCGTCCGCGGCTCGGTCGCCCCAGCCGCGATGATGATTACGACGGCGGCGCTCGCTCTCGTAGGCCCGGTAACGCGCCTCACGCTCGCGCTCCTCGTCGTAGGCGCGGCGCGCCCGCTCTTCGTCGTGGTCGAAGGGCAGATTATCGTCGCGCCACCAATAGGGGCGGTCTTCTCGGGGACGGCTGCGCCAGTCTTGGCGGCCGGGGTGATCCTCGGGCCGCCACCAGGTGGAACGGTCGTGCATCGCGGGCTCCCTTAGCTGCTTGCGGGCAGAACCAACTGGCGCAAGGGGCGTTCCGCCGGTTTGCATCGGCTGGCCGAGGCGGCTAGGACCTTGCCGCTTCGCCGGTCCCGAAACCGGCGCCTCCGGGGGCCGAATGTCCATCCTCGTCAACGCTTCCACGCGGGTCATCTGCCAGGGTTTCACCGGCAAGAACGGCACGTTCCACTCCGAGCAGGCGATCGCCTACGGCACGCGCATGACGGGCGGGGTTTCCCCGGGGAAGGGCGGGCGAATGCATCTCGGCCTGCCCGTTTTCGACACTGTTGCCGAAGCGAGGGAAGTGGCCGGTGCGGACGCGAGCGTCATCTACGTCCCCCCGCCGCACGCGGCAGCCGCAATCGAGGAAGCCATCGATGCCGAGATCCCGTTCATCGTCTGCATCACCGAGGGTATCCCGGTGCTCGACATGGTGCGGGTGAAGGCCAAGCTGCAGTCATCGGCATCGATCCTGCTCGGCCCCAATTGCCCGGGCGTCCTCGTGCCGGAGCAGTGCAAGATCGGCATCATGCCGGGGCAGATTTTCAAGAAGGGCAAGGTGGGCGTCGTTTCGCGCTCTGGCACGCTGACCTACGAAGCCGTGTTCCAGACCACGAATGAAGGCCTTGGCCAGACCACGGCGGTCGGCATCGGCGGCGATCCGGTGAAGGGGATGGAGTTCATCGACGTACTCGAGCGTTTCCTCGCCGACGATGAAACCCAAGCCATAATCATGATCGGCGAAATCGGCGGCAGCGCCGAAGAAGACGCCGCGCAGTTCTTGGCCGACGAAAAGAAAAAAGGCCGCTGGAAGCCGACGGTCGGCTTCATCGCGGGCCGCACCGCCCCGCCCGGCCGCCGCATGGGCCACGCCGGCGCTATTATTTCGGGCGGCAAGGGCGACGCCGGCTCCAAGATCGCCGCACTGGAAGCGGCTGGAATCCGCGTTGCGCCGCACCCGGCGGCATTGGGCCGAACGATGGCCGACGTGCTGAAGGGCTAGGCGGGCTGTCGGGGCGCGCCCTGCGCCAATGCAGCCCTTCATTCCTTAACCGGTGCGCTCTAGAAGGGGCGCCGCAGGGCGGCGCGACCTATATCTACCGCGCCCCCGACGCAGATTTTCCGAGAGGTCACCCGTTCCCATGGCGGACGACGCCCGCAGCTTGCCTAACACGGCTCTCCTAGAAACCAGCTTCCTGTACGGCAGCAACGCTGTGTTCGTGGAAGAGATGCACGAAAGGTTCCTCAGGGATCCCAAGTCGGTGGATGCGTCCTGGCGCACCTTTTTCCAGCACCTGCATGACGACCCCGCCGCCGTTCGCGCGGCGGTGCAAGGCCCCTCCTGGTATCGCGCCGATCTGGCGCAGCCGCAAACGACGGAGACGACCAGGCTGCTCGATGGCAATTGGGCGGGGCTACAGGATCACATCGAACGCAAGGCCGCGGCGCAATTTCCCGGCGCGTCAACCGAGGATGTGCAATCGGCCGCCCGCGACAGCGTGCGTGCGCTGATGATGATCCGCGCCTATCGCACGCGCGGACACCTCGCCGCAAATCTCGACCCGCTGGGAATCGAAGTACGCGAGCCCCCGGCGGAACTCTATCCGGCCAGCTACGGCTTCGGCCCTGGCGATCTCGATCGCCCAATATTCATAGACGGCGTGCTCGGGCTGCAAACCGCCACGATCAACGAGATGCTTGCGATTTTGCAGCGCACGTATTGCTCCACTTTCGCCGTCGAATTCATGCACATCACCGATCCGGCAGAGAAAGCCTGGATCCAGGAACGGATCGAAGGGCCAGACAAGGCAATCGCCTTCACGCCCGAGGGAAAGCGCTCCATCCTGAAAAAGTTGGTCGAAGGCGAGACCTTCGAAAAGTTCGTGCACAAGCGCCATCCGGGGACGAAGCGCTTCGGCCTCGACGGCGGGGAAGCCATGATCCCGGCGCTCGAACAAGTCATCAAGCGCGGCGGCGCGATGGGCGTCGACGAGATCGTCTTCGGCATGGCCCATAGAGGCCGCCTCAATGTGCTTGCGGCGGTGATGGGCAAACCTTATCGGGCGATCTTCAACGAGTTTCAGGGCGGTTCGGCAACGCCCGACGATGTGCTCGGTTCAGGAGACGTGAAATATCATTTGGGCGCCTCGTCGGATCGCGAATTCGACGGCAATCAGGTCCACCTGTCGCTCACGGCAAACCCGAGCCACCTTGAGATCGTCAACCCAGTTGTGCTGGGCAAGGCGCGCGCCAAGCAGGCGCAGCGCGCCACCTGGCAGGAAGAGGGCGAGGCGCTGTTCAAACTCCGATCGCGGGTGCTGCCGCTGCTGATCCACGGCGATGCGGCGTTCGCGGGGCAGGGCGTAGTGGCGGAATGCTTCGCGCTGTCCGGCCTGCGGGGCTATCGCACCGGCGGCACCATGCATTTCATCATCAACAATCAGATCGGCTTCACCACAGCGCCGCATTACTCGCGCTCTTCGCCGTATCCCAGCGACGTTGCGCTCATGGTGCAGGCGCCGATCTTTCATGTGAATGGCGACGATCCCGAGGCCGTGACGTTCGCGGCAAAAGTGGCGGCCGAATATCGCCAACTTTTCGGTAAGGACGTCGTCATCGACATGTTCTGCTATCGCCGCTTCGGCCATAACGAAGGCGACGATCCCACCATGACGCAGCCGATCATGTACCGGCGCGTCAAGGAGCAGCCGACAACGCTGGAGATTTACGGCAAGCGACTTGTCGCTGAAGGCGTCGTGTCAGAGGCCGATGTCGCGGAATGGGTCGAGGACTTCAACGCTTTCCTTGATCGTGAATTCGAAGCCGGTAAGAGCTATCGGGTCAACAAGGCCGATTGGCTGGATGGCGTTTGGTCCGGCTTCACGTTGCCGGCCGATGATGACCGCCGCGGCAAGACTGAAGCGCCAATCGAGAAGCTGCGTGAGCTTGGTCGCCGCGTCACTGAGATTCCGCGCGACCTTAACATGCATCGAACCGTGCAGCGCGTCGTGGAAGGGCGGCGCAAGGCGGTCGAGGCGGGTCAGAACATAGACTGGGCGTTGGCCGAACATCTGGCCTTCGCCACGTTGCTCGACGAGGGTTTCCACGTCCGCCTTTCGGGCCAGGATTCGGCGCGCGGCACGTTCAGCCAGCGCCATTCGCATTTCATCGATCAGGAGACCGAGGCGCGCTATACGCCGCTCAACAATCTTGGTCCGGGCCAGGCGCATTACGAGGTAATCGACTCATTGCTCTCGGAAGAGGCGGTGCTTGGCTTCGAGTACGGCTATTCCACGGCCGAGCCGAAGGCGTTGACGCTTTGGGAAGCCCAGTTCGGGGACTTCGTAAACGGCGCGCAGGTCATCATCGACCAGTTCATTTCTTCGGGCGAGCGCAAATGGCTTCGCATGTCGGGTCTCGTGATGTTGCTGCCGCACGGCTACGAAGGACAGGGGCCGGAGCATTCCTCGGCGCGAATGGAACGCTTTCTGCAGCAATGCGCCGAAGACAACATGCAGGTGGTCAACTGCACGACGCCGGCGAACTACTTCCATGCGCTACGCCGCCAGCTGCACCGCGACTTCCGCAAGCCGCTGATTGTATTTACGCCTAAGTCCCTCCTGCGGCACAAGAAGTGTGTTTCTGCGCTGGCAGATATGGCCGAGGGCACTTCGTTCCACCGCGTGCTCTGGGACGATGCGCAGATCGGCAACGGCAACACGACGCTGCAGCTGAAACCCGACGCGGAGATCGGCCGGGTCATCCTGTGCTCGGGCAAGGTCTATTTCGACCTTCTGGACGAGCGTGAAAAGCGCGGCCGTGACGATATCTATCTGCTGCGTCTGGAGCAGTTCTATCCCTGGCCGATGAAATCGGTGATGCATGAACTGGCGCGTTTCCCGCAGGCCGAACTCGTTTGGTGCCAGGAAGAGCCCAAGAATATGGGCGGCTGGACTTTCGCCGATCCATGGATCGAGCTGACGCTCGAGAAACTGGACGTGA
>CAZIOD010000146.1:0-5535 GCA_964540785.1 uncultured Terricaulis sp. | reverse complement strand
TGCCGGACTTCTTCGTGCCGGATGACACGCCAGTGCCGCCGGGCGTGAGCCTGGGCCCGATGGAGTGAGCCGCCGCCGCGCGGGCGCGGCAAGCGGCGTCGCGCTTCGACGGGCCCAGCATTTGCCACGCCTGAGAAAGAGGGCTTACCGGGAACCTTCCGGCGGGGATCGCATCAAAGCCTGTGAAAGGGCGACTATCGAAGCCGCAGCGGACTATGCGCCGTCAGCGAACGCGAGTGTGCGGCCGCGCGCGGCCGCACACGATCCTCATGCAATTGGGAGTAGGCCATGATCCTCACATCCGTCACGCTACTGCTGCTTGCCGCAGTGTTCGGTCTTTACATGGCCGTGCGCATTTTCGGCGGAGCCGCGCCGCCCTGGAGCGCGGTGATCTTGCACGGTCTGTTGGCGGCGTCGGGGCTCGTGGTGCTGCTCTACGCGCTCTATGCCGGCATGCAGAGCTTGCCGCTTGTGATCGGCGCCGTACTGCTCGTCGTCGCTGCGCTTGGCGGGTTTTACATGATGAGCTTTCAGCTGCGCAAAGCGCCGCCGCCGAAGGCGGTCGTCGTCATCCACGCGCTTGCTGCGGTGGCGGGCGTTGTTTGTCTATTGAGTAGCGTGCTGGGTCTGGCGTGAAGCTGCATCCGCTTCATCCGGTCAGCGTGCATGCGCCGCTCGCGTGCATCGCGTTGGCGCCGCTGGCCGACCTCGGCGCGATCCTGACGCATCGCGTGGAGTTTTGGTCGGTCGGCGCCGCTCTGAGCGCCGCCGCGCCGTTGTTCGGATTGATTGCGGCGAGCATCGGCGCCCTGGATTTTGACCGGGCTTATGCCAAGGCGCCCAAGACCGTGAGCTGGCACGCTGTTCTCATGGTGCTGGCCGTCACGCTCGCCGCCGTCAGCGGCTTCGGCCGCTTCGACGCAGGCCTTGCGGTTTTGACGCCGCCGAGCGCTTGGGCGATCGTTGCGGGCGTTGCGGCATTGATCGTAGCCGCCATAGGCGGCGCGCTCGGCGGCGAGCTGGTGTACCGTCACGGCGTAAACGTGGAGCTGAGCCCCAAGTCGGACTGACGCTGCGCGCTATACCGGGTCAGCCGCCCCGCGCAGCTGCGACTTCTTCGGGCGTGAGCGGGATGGTGGAGAGATCGATCTTGGCCGAGCCTTCGACGATTTCGCGCGAGTGCGAGACATAAACGAGCGAGGCGTTGTCGAGGTCGACGATGCGGCGTACGGCGACGTTCTTGAAGAAGAGGCTCTGGCGCTGGTTGAAAATCTCCTGCCCGGCCTGGCCGGTGGGCACGCCGGACAGGTCGATCGGGCCGATGCGCGAACAGGAGACGGCCGAGTTTGACGGGTTCTCGAACCAATTGCCCTGGCGCAGGCGGTCGATGACGCTGCGGTCGAAGTACGACACGTGGCACGCGACGCCCGGGATCGCCGGATCGCGCAGCGATTCCACGATGATGTCGTTGCCGAAAATGTCGTTGGAGAATTCGCCCACCTGCCCCTCACGCTGGCCGCAGGCGGTCAGCAGCGCGAGTGCGGCGAGCGCCGCCATAATATGGCGGATGTCCCGTCTTGGGGTGTTCACGTTCTTGTTTTCCCTGGTGGATGACGCGCGTAAATCGCGTGAGGCGGGGCTCGAGTTCCGATCTGGCCAAGGATGCAACCCAATCATCTCTGTGCTATAGGTGGCCCATGACGCTTGAACTTGAAAACGACGAAGCCGAGCGGCTGGCGGAGGAATTGTCCGCATTGACCGGCGAGAGCGTGACCGACGTTGTGACCAAGGCGCTGTCCGAGCGGCTGGCCCGCGAACGCCGCGCGCGCGAAGGAGCGGCCCGGATCAAGGCCTTCGCTAAGAGCATCCGAGGCAATTACGATGTCTCGCGGCCGGTCACCAAGACAGAGTGGGATGAAGCAAGCGGCGATGTGAGTTAGCGTTGCTGGTCGTCGACTCGTCGGCTGTCGTCGCCATGATGCTCGGCGAACCCCGCGCCGATGCCCTTGCCATACGCCTTTCGATGGAGCCCCAAGGAACGCGCGTCATGGCGGCTCCAAATTATGTCGAAGCCGGCACGGTGTTGGCGGGGCGACGCCGAGAGCCGTTGAAGGCCATTCCAGACCTCGATGCCTTTTTGACAAGTTTCGATATAGCGATTGCGGCGATTGATGAGAACTTAATCCGCATCGCCTTGGAGGCGCGGATTCGGTACGGCAAAGGATTCAAAGGCGGCGGCCGCTTGAATTTCGGCGACTGTTTTGCCTATGCACTCGCGAAGGTGAACCAGGCGCCGCTGCTCTATGTGGGCGATGATTTCGTCCAAACCGACATCGTGTCGGCGCTCTGAATGTTGACGCAAATCATCCTGTTCGCGCTTGGGGCGGTGCTGCTGATTGCAGCTGTAGTGATCTACAATGCGCTGATCGCCAAGCGGCAGATGGTCAATAATGGCTGGGCCGATATCGATGTGCAGCTGAAGCGGCGGGCCGATCTGGTGCCGCAGCTTGTGCGTACGGTGGAGGCGTATGCGGCGCACGAACGGGCGCTGTTCGCCGAAATCGCGGAGCGGCGCGCCAAGGCGCTGGCGGCGGGCGACGATCCTTCCGCGCGCGGGGCGGCCGAGAGCGAGTTTGCGCGGCCGGTGGCGCGCATGATGGCGGTGGCGGAGGCGTATCCGGATCTGAAAGCGAGCCAGAATTTTCTCGATCTGCAGAACGAGCTCTCGGACACTGAGGACAAGATTGAGATGGCGCGGCGCTTCTATAATGGCGCGGTGCGCGAGTTGAACACGCTGGTGGAGACGTTTCCCCCGAACATCGTCGCCGGCGCCGCAGGGATCAGGCAGCGCAAATATTTCGAGATCGGCGAAGACGATCGCGCCGTGCCGAAGGTGGCGACGCAGGCATGACAGCGCTCGATCGAAATCAGAGTGGAGCGCAGACGCGCTGTGTTCGCCGTGCAGACGCTGTGCGGCCGTGGTTTTTCTTACCACAGCGGCACGGCGATAACACAGCGGGCACGGCGCGGCGCATGCCGGCGAGGGCGCCGGCGGTCCGGGCTGGACTGGCCGGCGTTGCGCTATGCTTGGCTCTGCTGGCGGCGTTGGTTTTCGCGCAGCCCGCGTCTGCCGTTGAACAGATCAATCGCTTCGACGTGATCATCGAGGTTCAGCGCGACGGGGATATCGTCGTCACCGAGACGATCGATGTCACGGCCGAAGGCATGCAGATCCGGCGTGGGATTTTTCGCGATCTGCCGCGCTACTTTGAAGGCGCCGGCCAGCGCTACGCTTACCGCTACAACGTATTGAGTGTGACGCGCGATGGCGAACGGGAGCCGTACGAGACCCAAACTGAGGGCAACGCGTATCGCATCCGCATCGGCGACCCCGATGTGATCATCCCGCATGGCCCGCATCGCTACGAGCTGCGTTATCGGGTGGCCAACCAGGTCCGCTATTTCGACGCTTACGACGAAGTGTATTGGAACGTGACCGGCAATTACTGGCTGTTTCCGATCCAGAGCGCGCGGGCGACGATCGTGTTGCCTGAAGGCGCCAATATCATGCAGACGGCGGGTTATACCGGCCCGCTTGGCGCGTCGGGCGGCGATTATGCCTATCGCGCCGATGGCGATCGCCACTCGTTCGGAACCACGCGGCCCTTGGCGCCGCGCGAAGGGTTGACGGTCGCTGTCGGCTTCGAGAAGGGGCTGATCGATCCGCCCTCGGCGCTGGATGCGGGCGCGCTGTGGTGGCAGCGCTGGGGCGCGCTCGGCATTCTTCTCGCCTCGCTCGCGGCGCTGTTTGTTTTTCTCTACCGCAGCTGGGACCGCGTAGGGCGCGATCCGCCGAAGGGCCCTGTGTTTCCGCGCTATGAGCCGCCCCAAGGCTATTCACCCGCGGCGGCGCATTACATCTATCATCGTGGAATGAGCGGCCACCGCGCGCTGATCGCGACGCTGATGAACCTCGCCGTCAAGGGCATGGTGGAGATCGACGCCTCCGACAAGAAGCGTACGCGGCTGATGCAGACCCGGCGCGCTGCATCCTCGTTCGTCACCGACGAGGACCGTGCGCTGGAGAAGCGCGTGTTCGCCAGCGGCGGCGTTAAGACTTTGGGTGAAAAGTACGACGCCGGCTTCACCTCCGCTTACAATGCGTTCCAGCAAACCCTCGGCCGCAAGTACGGCAGCGAATATTTCAAGTGGAATATCGGCTATACGATCCTGGCGCTGGTGCTGAGCGTCGTCGCCGTCATCGTCACCGTGAACATGACGGTGACATGGACGGTTTGGCACACGATCGGTGTGCTGGCGCTGGCGCTGATGAACATCGCTTTCATGTATTTCATGCCGGCGCCGACGCCGAAGGGTCAGGACGTGCGCACGCATATCGAGGGCTTTCGGCTTTACATGGAGAAAGCCGAGCAATTGCAGTTGAACGCAGTCGAGCCGGGCAGCGAAGCGCCGCCGCCGATGACGACGGAGCGCTACGAAAAGTTTCTCCCCTATGCCGTCGCGCTAGGCGTGGAAGAGCCCTGGACCAAGCATTTCGAGCGGCTGATCCCTGAAGAAGCCGCGCGCTACAATCCGAGCTGGAGCCACGGCGATTTCAGTTCGCGCTCGTTCGCCGGCGTCACCAGCGCCATCGTCAGCAACATGAATACCGGCGTGTCGAGCGCCATGCCGCAAAGCTCGGGCTCGTCCGGCTCGGGCGGCGGCGGCTCTTCCGGCGGCGGCGGAGGAGGCGGCGGCGGGGGCGGGTGGTGATGCCAAAACAAGACGGCTGACGTGCGTCCACGCAGCATGTATGATTATCGCATGTCTCTTGCCCACCCGCGTATTGAAATCGATCCCGCCGTGATGGGCGGCAAGCCCGTCACTATGCCGCCGAAACAGACCGCCGCGCAGCCGATCTTGAGTTGGTGGCGCTTGCCGCGGCGGAGCGCCGAGTGCTGGTCGCTGAGGACTTCGATTTCGGAGAGCTGTTGATACGCAACCGACTCCAGGCGCCCGGGGCGATCATCTTGTTTCTGCCGAAGTCGTCACCTGACGAACGCGCGGCGCGATTGATGAGCGCCATCGCGAGCGACGGCTTCGAGGCGGAGGGACGAGTCACTGTTATTTCGGTCCGACGCATTCGTCAGCGTCCTTTGCTGGGCGGAGCGAGCAGCGCCTAGGCTCGCGCCGTCGCCTCAACAGTTTCTCCAACGCCTCCAGCGTGTCTGCATCCTTCGGCGCTTTGTCCCAGCGGATGCGGGAGATGCGCGGAAAGCGCATGGCGAGGCCTGATTTGTGACGCGTGGAGCGTTGCAGGCCTTCGAACGCGACTTCCAGCACCAGACCCTTTTGTTTGCTGTGCTTGACTTCGCGCACCGGGCCGAAGCGGTTTTCCGTGTTATTGCGCACGAACTTGTCGAGCTCGATCAGCTCTTCGTCGGTGAAACCGAAATAGGCTTTGCCGACGGGCGTCAGCTCATCGTCCTTCCAGACCCCGAACGTGTAATCGGAATAGAATGAGCTGCGCTTGCC
>CAZIOD010000145.1:0-5562 GCA_964540785.1 uncultured Terricaulis sp. | reverse complement strand
CGGCTTCCTTGTCGCCGTGGACGACATTGAGAATGCCGGGCGGGCCGCCGGCTTCAATGAAAAGTTCGGCCAAGCGCACAGGCACGGACGGATCGCGCTCGCTCGGCTTCAGCACGAAGGCGTTGCCGCAGGCGATGGCGACGCCGAACATCCACATCGGAATCATGGCTGGGAAGTTGAACGGCGTGATGCCGGCGACGACGCCGAGCGGCTGGCGCATCGAATAGACGTCGATGCCGGGGCCGGCGCCTTCGGTGTATTCGCCCTTCATCGCGTGCGGGATGCCGCAGGCGAATTCGATCACTTCGAGACCGCGCTGCACGTCGCCGCGCGCGTCGGCGATGACCTTGCCGTGCTCGGACGAGAGCAGCTCCGCCAGCTCGTCCATGTGCTTTTCGACCAGCGCCTTGAAATTGAACATCACCCGCGCGCGGCGCTGCGGGTTGGTGGCGGCCCAGGCCGGCTGGGCGGCGAGCGCGGCCTGCACTGCGGCGTCAACATCGCGAGCTGCGGAGAAGGCGACTTCGGCCTGCTGCGCGCCGGTGTTGGGATTGAAAACCTTGCCGGCGCGCCCGCCGCTCGCGGTCGCGGTTTTGCCGTTGATGTAATTCTGGATCGCGCGCATTGGCGAAGGCTCCCAAAGGTGGACGGATTGGGGCCAGTTATGGCGTCAAAGCGCCCGCGCGTCCATGCCGCCGAACGTATCCTTGCCCCTCGCGGACCGGATGTGGCGCCAGCCTAGCTCGGGTAAGCCCAGCCGCCTTCGCCCGCTTTCCGCGCCGCGGCGTACTGGCTTTCCGCGAAGCGCCAATTCACGAGCTTGTCGAAAAATCCATCGAGGAATTTGCCGCGCTCGTTCTTGTAGTCGAGGTAATAGGCGTGCTCCCAAAGGTCGCAGGTGAAGAGCGGGGTCACGTTAGGGTCGACGATCGGCGTTTGTGCGTCGTGCAAGTCCTGCAGGCTCAGCGTGCCGGCGCTGTCTGAGACGAGCCAAAGCCAGCCGGAGGCAAAGTGGCCCTCGCCTTTCGCCTTCGCTTCCTCACGGAAAGCGTCGAACGAGCCAAAGGCCTGATCTATCGCGCTCGCCAAATCGGCCTGCGGCTTGCCGCCGCCGTCGGGCGAAAGGCTTTGCCAGAAGAACCCGTGATTCCAGCCTTGCGCTGCGTTGTTGAAGAGCTTTTGATCTCTCTCCCTCGCTGCGAGCCGCACTACATCTTCCAAACGCGTCGGCGCGTTCGGCTTTTCAGCCAGCGCTGCGTTGGTTTTCTTGATGTAGCCGGCGTGGTGCTTGCCGTGGTGCGTGTTGAGCGTGTCGCGCGACATTAGCGGCTCAAGCGCGGTTTCGGCAAACGGGAGCGGGGACAGCTGGAACATGGCGCATTTCTCCTGGAGGTCGTCTTCTGGACCTAGTACGCCCGCGTCTGCGATCAACCGCAAGTGAATTGGGGTTTGCGGCAAAGCACCGCCTGCTACGCAGCCAAGGGACGTAGTACACGGGGGCCCATGAGAATTCTGGCGGTTTCGCTTTTCTTCGCGCTCGCAGCTTGCGGGCAAGCGCCGCACGCGCCGGAAGACGCGCGCGGCGCATTGCATGCCGAGAACGCGTGGGCCGCACCCACGCCGGGTGGGGCGGATGTCTCGGCGGGCTATCTGACGCTGGTGAACGACACGGCCGCTGAGGATGCGCTGGTTGGCGCCTCAAGCGCACGAGCCGAGCGCGTCGAGGTGCACGAAATGGCGATGCAGGACGGGGTGATGCAAATGCGGGCCGTCGCGCGTCTGGCCATTCCCGCCAACGGGTCCATCGAGCTGTCGCCAGGCGGGCGGCATCTGATGTTCTTCGGCGTCGCGCGGCCCTTCGCCGAGGGCGAAACGATCCCCGTGCGCCTCAGGTTTGATGGCGCCGGCGAGATCGACGTCTTGCTGCCGGTACGCCGGCCGGGGAGCGCGCAAGCCGGACACGGCGACCACTGACGCCGAGTTAACGCTCGCTTTAATGGGGAGCGCGTACTACCGGCGCATGGGGTCCGATTCCACCCAGCGATCGTTAGCAAACGGGTAGGGGCTATGTTTCGCCGCCTGCGCGTGAAGCTGACTGTTCTTTACGCTGGGCTCTTCTGCCTGGTTCTCTTCCTCATCGGCGCCATCGCCTACATTGCGATCTCCGATAACACGCAGCAATTGGTGCGCGAGCAGCTTTCCAGCACCGGCGCCATATTCGAACGCATCTCAGCGCTGCGCCTGGAACGCCTGCAAGACAACACCGCGCAGACCGCTCGCTTGCCCGCTCTGCAACGGGCGGCCTTCGAACGCGACGAAGCTGCGATCCGCGCGTATTTGAACGACATGCGCACACGCGGCGGCGCCGACCTTGCGTTCCTCGTCACCCGTGAGGGATTGGTCGTCGGCGCAGAGTCAAACCGTTCGGTCTCTCCCGGCCTGCAGATCGCGCTCGAACGCAACACGAGCCCGAGCGGCGCGCTCTCGGTGGGCGACAGCGTCTACCAGGCGGCGACGGCGCCAATTCCCGGCGGGCTGGGCTGGCTCGTGCTCGGCGCCCGCATAGACAATGCGCACCTGCAGGCGCTTGAAGCGCTGTCGTCTACGCCGCTCGACGCCAGTGTGCTCATTAAGCGCGAAGAGTGGACGCGACTTGGAAGTGAGGCGAGTGAAAGGCTCGACGGGTTCGTCGAGGACGCGCTCGCGCGGCGCGAACCGCGCATGGAGCGCACGCCGGACAACCGGGCCATCGCGTTCGTGCAGCCCCTGCCCTCGCTCGACGGCACGCGCGCCGTGTTGCTGCTGCAGTATCCGCTCGCGAACGCGCTGTCGCCCTACGGAGCCTTGTTCAGCACGCTTGCCGCTATCAGCGTCATGGGCATCGTCATTCTCATTGCCGGCACCTGGATGCTTGCGCGCAGCATCACCCAGCCGCTATCATCGCTGGAACACGCCGCGAAGGGCCTGCAGCAAGGGCTCTACAACTGCGTCGTCGTGCCGACCCAGGACGAACTTTCCCGGCTCGCCGACAGCTTCAACGCGATGATCGGCGCAATCCGCGAGCGCGAGCGCAAGATCACGCAACTGGCCTACCACGACAGCGACACCCGGCTGCCTAATCGCCTGGCGCTGGAACGCCGTCTCGCCGCGGCGCAGCACCCCCAAAGGCTCTATCTCGCCGCGATCGGCGTCGACCGCTTCACGCACATGCGCGGCGCGATCGGCTATGCGCTCGCCGGCAGCATGCTGCGCACGCTTGGCACACGCCTGGCGCGCCTCGTGCCGAATGCGCCGATGGGCCAGCTCTCCAACGATACGCTTGGCGTGGCTTTCCTGGCCGAAGACGAAGGAGATGCGCGCACACGCGCGCGCGCCCTCATCGCCAACCTCGAACAGCCCTTGTTGCTCGACGACCAGGAACTCGACGTTACGGTGACGATTGGATTGGCGCAACCGCGCGCAAAAGGGGAAAGTCCTGGGGAAATGGTCGAACGCGCCAGCGTCGCACTGGACCAGGCGCGTTCGACGATGCAGAAGATCGCCATGTTCGACAAGGCGGCTTACGGCGATCCGGCGCGCAACCTTTCGCTGATGGGGGAAATGCGCCGCGCTCTCGAGACAGGCGACATCTGTCTCGCCCACCAGCCCAAGTATAATTATCGCACCGGGCGCATCGACAGCGCCGAAAGCCTGATCCGCTGGACGCATCCTACGCGCGGCGTCATTCCTCCAGATCTCTTCGTGCCGATGGCGGAGGAAACGGGACACATTCGCGCTCTCACCGATTTCGCGCTCCAGCGCGCAGTACGCGCCCAGAAAAAGCTCTCCAATGCAGGCTGGCCTTTAACCCTGTCGGTCAACATCTCCGCCCGCCTCTTGAGTGACGCAGATTTTGCACGACACGCGCTCGACATCGTGAAGCACGCGCCGCATCCATTCTGTTTCGAGATCACCGAGACCGCGGTAATTGACAATCCGAAGCTGGCGTTGGAACACGTGGAATTATTCAGCTCGCATGGCATCCGCATTGCCATCGACGATTACGGCTCCGGCTTGTCGTCGCTCGCCTACCTGAAGCAATTGCCAGCGCACGAATTGAAGATCGACAAGATGTTCATCGAATCGCTCACGTCGAACAGGCGCGATGCGCTTTTGGTGCGCTCTACCATCGACCTGGCGCACGGACTGGGCCTCGAAGTCACGGCTGAAGGCGTGGAGACGCCGGCCGCATTCGCTTTGCTCGCAGCGATGCGTTGCGACATGGCGCAGGGCTTCCTCGTCTCGCGCCCGGCGACAGCTGAAGAGCTGATCGCCATCCTGAACGACGAGCGCCGGCTGCGCTATTATCAGCAAACGGCCGCTTCCGGCGCCACCGGCCGCCCGCAAGAGGTCGAGACTGCGCCGAAATCCGCTTAGCCTTCGAGCGGCAGTTCCGTTGTGTTCTTCAAATGCTCCAGCACGATCGAGCTTTCCATGTGCTGGATGGCGGCGCAGCGAAGCAGCTTGGACTGCACGATCTCCTGAAAGTGCGGCAGGTCGCGCGCGACGATCTTGATCAGATAATCCGCCTCTCCGGTGAGCATGACGCAAAGTGTGACCTCGTCCATGCGCGCGACGAGATCGCGGAACGCCTTCACGCTGGCGGCGGCGTGATCCTTGAGGCGAATGCGAATGATAGCGGCGCACGTAAGGCCGGCGCTCTCGGCGTCCACAAGGCCCACAATCGCGCGCAGTACGCCCGCTTCCCTCAGCCGCGCCAGGCGGCGCGAGACAAGGCTGGGCGAGACGCCGGCTATCTCCGCCAAGTCGGCCTGAGAGACAGCGGCGTCGCGCTGCATCGCCTTCAGCAGCCGGATGTCGGCCTCGTCCAGCTGGACCCGTTCACGGCTCATGCAAATCCACCCAATAATCTGCACCATTTATGCATTTGTGGGCCCCGATGCACCTCAAACATTGCTGAAATTTCGCTGCAATGCGAGTAACTTCGCGTTCCATGAGCGCTAAACCCAGGCCCGCGCCAGGGCCCCTGCCGCAAACAGACTGGAAGCGTGTCGCCGAACTTGTCCTCTGTTCGCGCGCCATGGACGCGATCGAGGAGCGCGAGCTCGTTCCGGGCAAGAAGATTTTCTACCAGTTCAGCGCGCGCGGTCACGACATGGCGCAGGTGCTGCTCGGCTTGCATTTGACGCACCCTAAGGATGCGATGTGCGGCTACTATCGCTCGCGGCCGATTTTGCTGTCACTCGGTGTTGCGCTGGAGGATGCGCTGGGCTCGGCGATGGGCCGCGCCGGCGGCTATAGCGACGGGCGCGATATCGGCGTTGTGTTCAATTATCCGAATGCAACCGGCGCCTCGGCGCTGCCTATGTGCGGCGGCGTCGGCGCGCAGTACACGCCAACCTCCGGTTACGCGCAGGCGATCGAATATCACAAGAGCGTCTTGGGCGAACGCGCCTATGACGGCGCGATCGGCGTCGTGCTCGGCGGCGATGCTTCGGTGGCGACCAACGGATTCTGGTCGGCGCTGACGATGGCGACGACGCTGAAGCTTCCGATGCTGTT
>CAZIOD010000144.1:0-5629 GCA_964540785.1 uncultured Terricaulis sp. | reverse complement strand
TGTAGGCGTCGGTGTGGCAGATGCCGGTGGCCTTGATCTCGACCAGCACTTCGCCCGCGCGCGGGCCTTCGAGATCGACCTCGACGATTTCCAAAGGCTGCTTGGGTGCGAAAGCGACGGCCGCGCGAGTTTTCATGGCAAGCTCCGTGGCCCGCGCTTATAGCACGCTGCGAGAGCTGTAGCGCAAACTGCGAATGGTTCAGCCGTGCCGGGCTTTCGCGGCGCGTTTCGACTTCTTCCGTCCCGCTGCCTTCTTGGCGCGCTTCGGCGGCGGCGCACGCGGCGTCGGTTCCGGCGCCGCCACGCGGCTGGGGACGCTCTCGACGAATTGCTGCGAAAAGCTCTCGATCTCCTCGCGCACGCCCGGGGCGACCATGTGGCCCATGCCGGCGAGCATGTAGACCGCTTCGACCGGCACCAGGGCCGCGATGGTGCGTCCATAGCGGTCGAACCCGATCACGGCGTTATCCACCTGCGCCGTCTCCAGCGCCTCGGCGAAATTGGCGCGCGCTTCCGACGTCGAATAGACCCGCGCCTTTCGCCCCGCGCGCGATGCCGCTTTCCGGCGAAGTTCTTTGACAGATCTCATAGACGTATTCGCTCACCATCCTCGGCCAATCGGCCGAACGGATACGCGTTCCAATCGATTCCCGGCCGCGGCGCTACGTACGTGAAGAGCAGAAGGCTAAGGGTTGTTCCTATCAGCCGCGGCTCCAGGCGCGCGACGCTCGCCGCGTCAGGCTGACATTTATGCCGAGACGTTAAAAAAGTCGCTCTAACTCGCGGGACCTCAACACGCGGGCGGCGTCTCCACATGGCAAACGCGCATCGGGACAACCTCAGGTATGAGCCGCGCATATTGTACAATTTGATTCCTAATGATGACGTCAACGCGGCAAACCGCGTCCGTATCCACACGCACACTGTTTCAAGTCGGTACGCCAATATTCCAAGCCCGTGCTTTCTAGGCTTTTGCGCGCGCGGCGCCGCCTGGGCGGGCGCGTAGGCGCGGGGCCGGCGACGTCGCGTCGGCTGCGCCGATACCGACTTGCCATCGACACGACGCAACCGGGGCGGCATGTCTTCGGGTTCAAAATCAGGCGTGGCGGCAAATCTGAGCACGAATTCCTGCTTGTGGCCCAATTGCTTCTTAGCGCTCTCGCGCAGCTCGAACTCGAACCCGAACATTGGGAACCTGTGAAACGCCTTTGCTTTAAGCATGTCTGTATCGACGCGCGAGGTGACGGCGATCACAGCGCTTTTCCCTGCACGCTTCTCGAGCAGGCTTCGGATGGTTCGGTTGCAGTACAAGCGCAACGTGCCGATGTGTTCCGACGCCAGCTGTAGAATGTATGGTTGAACGTCATCGCCCCACCGGACATAGAAATCGGTCATCCCGTTCCCCTTCGCGGAATTCGTGTTTGCGGTCTTAGTCGGATTGGGCGCGAACACATCACGCAGGCGCCGAAGGGTCAATCAACGAAGAGTCGAGCGCCCTAAGGTGTGCTTTGTGCGCCGCGCGCGGATCGCATGTTGTAACAGTCAGACAAGATGTGCTTGACGCGCGCACGCTGCGCCGCTTGCATGGGCGCGGGTGATCTGGTGACGACCAGGGCTGAAGGGGGCGTCGGCGGTTTATAGTCGGGCCGCCGACGCTTTCGGAGCCGGGCGCCGATCACGTAATCTTTCAGATGAACACAGGCGCCGGATGCGGCGCTTCGACGGTTCTTTCGATTTTGATGCAGTCGGAAAAGCAGGTGGGCCGGATCTGACGATCCGGCCCGTGCTGCGGTGGCGCCTGGGCGGGGGGAGTAGGTCGGCGCCGGTTCAAGAACGTTCGCGTCCGAGAAATGATCCCCTTGTTTTCTAACTTTTCTGCAATCCGCTAGTGCAGTCATAACCCCATGAAAAGGCTGGCGAACCCGCTCTGCGCCGACCAAGCGTGTAGCATCCACCCGGGCTGCTCGGTCGTCCTCGGCGCGATTTCCTGTCCTTCGTGCAGGGCTAGCCCGTAGGCCCACGACGTCGAGGGCGCCACGATTACCGGCGCGTGCGCCACCTGCCCTACGGCCAGGCGGTGGTGGTGGCCGCAGATGACCCGCGCCACCTGCGGATGATGTCTGACGACCGATGCGAACCTTTCAGCGTTCCGCAAGCCGATCTGGTCGAACAAGACGTCGTGGGTTGCGAACGGGGGGTGATGCAGCGCGACAATGGTAGGCCGTTCCGGCCGCTGCGCCAGTGTACGGTCGAGCCAGCCGGCCTGCTCCTCGGTAAACACGCCGTGTGTCTCGCCCGGTACGATCTGATCGACGCACACGATCCGAACCGGATAATCGTCGATCACAAACGAAAGCGGACCCGTCGCCGGCAAATAGCTGTGTTCGGGCAACGCCGCGCGCATGCGGTCGCGGTCGTCGTGATTGCCGGGCAACACATAAACCGGCGCGGGCGGATCCGAGATCGCCCGGGCGAACAGGGCATACTCGTCAGTGCGCTCACTGTTGGCCAGATCGCCGGATATCAGGATGGCGTTCGCACGGTATTGGCGTGCTTGCTCTAACGCGCGCGCCAACTGACGCGCCGCGGCTTCGCCATCATCTGTGCGGACGTGCGTGTCCGAAATCTGCGCGAGTATGAACGAGGCGCTCATGCGCACTTCTTCCCCTGGCGATGCATGGGCGCTTTCCCCCGCGTGCATTTTGTGACCGCAGGCGAAGATTGTCTGTGCCCGCGGTCACACTGCGACAACAAGTTTCGATGATTGTCAGTCGAGCGCCCGCGCGATGCGGAAGCCAACGCTCGGGCTGCGCAAGTTTGGTTGCGCCGGTTGCCGCGCAGCGGCGCGCAGTGCAGGCGCCTGATCGGCATATCCCCCGCCGCGGTGAACCCGGCGTGTGCAGGTTTCAGCCTCTACCGCCGCGCCGTCGATCGGCGCGAGATCGTAATTCGGCGAATAACAATCGGCGACCCATTCGGCCACGTTGCCATGCATGTCATGCAAGCCGAACGCATTGGCGTCATAAGCGGCCACGGCCGTCGTTGCGCGCACACGGTAAGTCGCCTGAGTCGCCGTTACCGTCGCGCCGAACGCATAGGGCGTCACCCCGCCGGCGCGCGCCGCGTACTCCCACTCCGACTCCGACGCCAGCCGATAGATTTCCTCGCCCGCCCGGCCGTTGAGCCAGGCGATATAGGCCTGCGCATCGTCCCATGAGACATTGGTCACCGGTCGATCGCCGCGGCCGTGTCCGCCATCACTGGGCGAATAGCCATTGCAGCCGCCGTCGGCGAGACAGGCGTCCCACTGCGCAAATGTCACTTCGGTGCGGCTGAGCGCGAACGGCGCCAGCGACACCTCGCGCTGCGGCCCTTCGTCGGCGCGCCGGCCTCTCTCGTCCGCCGGCGAGCCCATCACGAACAAGCCGCCGGTGAGCACCACCATTTCCGGGCAGTTTTCGCAGTCGCGGAGGATATCGCCTGCCTGGTGAGCAGGCGCCACCGCAGAAGCCGCTTCGAGATAGGCGTCGTCTTGCTCCGCTTCTTGCGGCGTTGCGGCGCTCACCTGGCTTTGCGCGCCGGAGAGATCCTGAAATGCGCGGTATGCGGTCGGCGCCATGTAAACGGCGCCGGCAAGCGCCGCGAGGGCGACCGCGAACGTACCGGTGCGCCGCGCGCCGCGGGCGAAACGCTGCCGTTTTGACAGAATTTCGAACGTCTGAACACGCTGCTCCATATTGTCGAGCGGCTTGTTGCCCTTTCGCTGAAACGCCGCCTGCGGGCTCGAACGCGCCATCGACCGGAATTCGGCGGAGACCAGCGCAGTGCCGGACTCGGCGAGTTCCTGCAAACGCGCCGCGACATTGACGCCGTGGCCCAACAGGTCTTCCGTCGCGGTAACGACAACATCGCCGACATGGGCGCCGACACGCAGGCGCGGCTCGCCCTTGCCTCGCTTGTCGAGAATTTCCTGGATCGCGCCCAGCGCCGAACCGGCAGACGCGAACTCGAGCATGAAGCCATCGCCTGCCGTGTTGAACAGCCGCCCACCGTGTTTGCCCGCCACCGCTTCGATGCGCGCACGCAGCATTTCCACCTTGCGTGCGGCATTACGCTGATCGCGTTCCGACATGGCTGAGAAACCGACGATGTCGATCGAGACGATCGAAGCCAGCCTGATTGTCCGTTCTTCGCCCTGTTGCTCAGCCACGGCTAAGTCCCCACCCCGGGGCTCCCTCCCCGAGGCCCCTCAATGCTCCTCCTGATCGCCTGAATCAACGCTGAGCAAAAGGGCGCTCATGTTCTGGATGAATGTTCCGGTCGAAATTCCGGTGGTGGGACTGGTCGTCGTGTAGGGCGAGGTATCGGTGGCGTCGCCGACCAGCGTTTGAGAGAAATCTCCTGACGCGGGAATGGCTGAGCCCTCACCGCGATAGGGGTTGCTGGCGGCGCTGAGCGGGGTTGGCCAATACCCCTCCTTGTTCAGGCTCGCGACCAGCTCGGCCACGCGCTCCGCAGTAGGTCGCGCAAGTGCGCCCGCGCCACGATTGGAATTCATGTCCGAAACCTCGATGCTCCGCGTTGTAAAGAAGCGCGGCAGGCGGAAGTCTGGCCTGGGTCGGAGCGGAGACGATTGCAGCAATTCCGCTGCGGGCACGTCTCGCAATCGCTCATAGCGCGCCATCAGCGCTCCAACGTCGAGATTTCGCCATTGCGAATAATGAGTGATCGGCTTGTCCGGGTTGTAGTCCCAATAGTACGCGCCGTTCACGACGTTCGATCCGCGACGATGCACGATGCGTGCGCGGTTGCTTCCAAGCTCCGTAAAAGTTGGATAGTGCCGGCCCGGCATGCGCACCTGATCGTCCTCCAGGCGCACCGATTGAAGCCACGCCAGCGCCTCAGGCACGCGCTCGATAAAACGACGCTCGCCGGTCCATTCATAGAAATTGAGCATCTGCGCGATGTTCACCGCTGTAGTGTGCGCCGTTAGCGCTTCAGGCTCGTAGCTGCGCGCGCCTATCGGGCGCAGTGTTTCGACATGATGCTGCAAGCCCCAGCCGGCCTGCGGCGCAGGTTGCTGCGTGACCACGAAAACCTCCATCGCACGCTGAATCGTGGCGAGCGCGCGCTCGTCGCCAAGCGTCTGATAGACCATGAGCAGGAACTTGATGTTCTCGCCGGCGACATCGTCGTTGAAGGTGATGTGGCGGATATAATCCGCCTCCCCTTCCGCGCGCGGGTAACGCTGCGGCCAGCCGCCGTTCGGATACTGGCTGTCGAGCACGAAGCGTATGGCGCGCTCCAACGGCGCGCGCAGGCGCGGAGAACGTCTTTCCAGGTAGAGGCGCAACAGGAATTGCGACGCTTCCGACGTGCCGGCGTCATCGAAGGTCGCGTTGCCGTAATAGTGGTGGAATTCTTCCAGCCGCCAGCCGTTCTTGCCGATCGTGTCGTACCAACGGCGCGCGCTCTCCTCGCCCGCGAAATCGTGCAGATAATTCCATCCCCCGGCCGGATGCTGCGCGGCGATGAGCCCGTCCGCGACCTCCATCGCCGCCTGGTAATAGAACTCGTCGCGCGTGGCGTGAAAGCAATCGAGATAGAGATGCCCGACCGTCGCCGTGCC
>CAZIOD010000143.1:0-5673 GCA_964540785.1 uncultured Terricaulis sp. | reverse complement strand
CGCGCTATCCCATTGCGCCGCGCATGCTGGCGGGCGCCCGTCAGCGTGATCTCGGTTGCGAAATATTTGGCGCGCGCGCGGCAGCGCCGTTATTGAGCGCCCCGATCGGCGTGCTGGAAATGATGCATCCCGACGCAGATCTTGCGGTCGCGCGGGCGATGGGCCGGCTCAACCTGCCGATGATCATTTCCTCACAGGCCTCGTTTCCGATGGAGGAAATCGCCAAGGCGAACGGCGATGGCCCGCGCTTCTACCAGCTATATTGGGGAAAATCGGACGCGATCGCCGAAAGCTTCGTGCGCAGAGCCGAAGCCTGCGGCTGCCAGGCGATCATCATCACGCTCGATACGACGGCGCTCGGCTGGCGCCCGCGCGATCTCGATCTCGGCTTCCTGCCTTTCCTTCGCGGACAGGGCATCGCCCAATACACCTCCGATCCCGCGTTCCGCGCGATGCTGTCGCAATCGCCAGAGGAAAATCCCATGGCGGCGGCCGTGACGTTCACGCAGGTGTTTTCCGATCCCGGACTCGATTGGGCGCGCATCGCCAAGATCAGATCGTGGACGAAACTTCCCGTCATTCTCAAAGGCATCATGCGCGCCGACGATGCGGCCAAAGCCGTGAGCGAGGGTTATGACGGCGTGCTCGTTTCCAATCACGGCGGGCGCCAAGTGGATGGCGGCATGGGCGCGCTCGATGCGTTGCCGCTCGTGGTGAAGGCGGTGAACGGTAGAATTCCGGTGCTGTTCGACAGCGGTGTGCGTTGTGGCGCGGATGTTTTCAAAGCGCTGGCGTTGGGCGCATCGGGGGTCTGCGTGGGCCGCCCTTACGCCTATGGCTTGGCTTTGGGGGGCGAGGCTGGGGTCGGCGCGGTGATGGAATACCTCCTGGCCGAACTCGATCTGACCATGGCGCTGAACGGCTGCGGCGCCATCGCCGACATCGACGTCAAGCTCCTCACGGTGGACGGTGCGACGAAAAGTTAATGACGCAGGCGTCAACTTACGTTGACGTGAGCGTAAACGGAAGGCTAGGGTCGCCTAAACGAGGAGGCTTCTCCCATGCCGCAGACTGAACGCACGTATACGATTTCACAGCTGGCCCGAGAGTTCGAGGTGACGCCGCGCGCCCTGCGCTTCTACGAAGACAAGGGATTGCTGACGCCGCGCCGCGACGGCCTGAACCGGGTTTATTCGCATCGCGACCGCGCCCGATTGCAGCTCATTTTGCGCGGCAAACGCGTTGGCCTTTCACTGATCGAGATCAAAGAGATCCTCGATCTCTACAAGGTCGACCAGCGCGCTCAGGCGCAGACCGCGCTCAAGACGTACAAGGCGCGCATTGTCGCTCTGGAAGCGCAGCGCGAAGACATCGATGCCGCAATCGAAATCCTGCACGATAGCATCGCCAAGATTGAGCGGTTCCTGTCCAAGCCCGCCACGAGCGCCGCGATGGGGGCGGCGCGCGCGTTTGAAGCCGAAGCCAAGAAGCGTCTCGAAGACGCTCATTGAGCGAATAGCGAATAGGGAATAGCGAATAGGGAGGGAGCTCGGCTCCACTCGCTGCGCGCTATTTCCCCGATCCGGAGGATCGAATGCCGTCCTACAAAGCGCCATTGAGAGAGTACAAGTTCCTTCTCAAAGACGTTCTCGATATCGAGCGTTACTCGAACCTGCCGTCGTTCTCCGATGCGCCGATGGACCTGATCGAGCAGGTGCTGGAAGAGGGCGCCAAGTTCTGCGAAGGCGTGCTGGCGCCGCTGAACAAGGTCGGCGATGAGCATGGCTGCAAGCGAGCTGACGACGGCTCGGTCGAAACGCCGCCGGGCTTCAAGGAAGCGTACAAGCAATATGTCGAAGCCGGCTGGCCGGCGCTGTCGAGCGATCCGGCCTTCGGCGGGCAGGGTCTGCCGCATGTCGTGGCGCTGGCCTGGAGCGAGATGTGCTGCAGCGCCAACATGGCGTTCACGATGTATCCGGGGCTCAGCCATGGCGCCTACGAAGCGATCCATCGCCACGGCAGCGAGGAACAGAAGCAAATCTACCTGCCGAAGCTGGTGACGGGTGAGTGGACCGGCACCATGAACCTGACGGAGCCGCATTGCGGCACCGATCTCGGCATGTTGCGCACCAAAGCGATCCCGCAGGCCGACGGATCCTATCGCATCACCGGCCAGAAGATTTTCATCTCCGCCGGCGAACACGATCTCGCGGACAACATCATCCACCTGGTGCTCGCGCGCATCGAAGGCGCCCCGCAAGGCACCAAAGGCATTTCGCTTTTCATCGTGCCGAAATTCCTGGTGAAGGACGATGGTTCGCTGGGCGCGCGCAATGGCGTCGTCTGCGGCAAGATCGAAGAGAAGATGGGCATCCACGGCAATTCGACGTGCGTGCTCGATTACGATGACGCGGTCGGATATCTCTGCGGCGTCGAGAACAAGGGCCTCGCCGCCATGTTCACGATGATGAACGTCGCGCGGTTGGGCGTTGGCCTGCAGGGGCTTTCGCAATCCGAAGTTGCCTATCAGAACGGCGCGGCCTACGCGAGAGAGCGCCTGCAAGGACGCTCGATCACCGGCGCGAAAAACCCGAACGGGCCGGCCGATCCGATCATCGTCCACCCGGACATCCGCCGCATGCTGATGGATGCGAAAGCCTTCAACGAAGGCGCGCGCGCATTTGCATTCTGGACGGCGATCAACGGCGATCTGCTGCTGGTCTCGCCGGACGAGAAGGTGCGCGAGAAGGCCGAGGACTATATGGGCCTGATGACGCCGGTGATCAAAAGCTACCTCACCGACAAGGGCTATGCGAACGCCACGAACGCGCAGCAGATTTTCGGCGGCCATGGCTACATTGAAGAACACGGCATGAGCCAGTTCGTGCGCGACGCCCGCATCGCCATGATTTATGAAGGCACGAACGGCATTCAGGCGCTCGACCTGGTCGGCCGCAAGCTCGGCGCCAATGGCGGACGGGCGATCTTCGCCTTCTTCAACGAGATCGACGATTTCATATCCAATCACGAAGACGATGCAGAGCTGAAGGAGTTCGTGACAGCGCTGGGTTCGGCCAAGGCGCAGCTGCAAGACGGCACGATGTGGCTGATGCAGAACGGCATGAGCAATTTCGACAATGCCGGCGCGGCGAGCCACGACTATCTCAATCTCTTCGGCCTCACGGCGCTTGCGTACATGTGGGCGCTGCAAGCCAAGGCGGCGCTGGCGGCGCAGAAGAACGGCGGGGCAGCCGATCCGTACTACGATGCGAAGCTGGCGACGGGACGTTACTTCCTGGCGCGGATGCTGCCGGACGCGAGCGCGCATCTGGCCAAGCTGAAAGCGGGCGCCGATCCGGTGATGGCGCTCGCAGCGGAGGCGTTTTGATGAGCACCTACACGGCAACCCTCACCTGGACGCGCGGCGATCAGCCGTTCAGCGACGGCAAATATTCGCGCGGCCATGACATCGCTTTTGACGCCGGTTTCTCGATCCCGGCGTCGTCTTCGCCGCACGTGGTGCGGCCGCCGCTGTCGCGCGAAGATGCGGCCGACCCGGAAGAATTATTCGTGGCGGCGCTCTCGTCCTGCCACATGCTGTTCTTTCTCGATTTTGCGCGACGGTCGGGATTTGTGGTCAATTCCTACGTCGACAAGGCCGAAGGCGAACTGGCGAAGGGCGCCGACGGGCGCATGCAAATGACGCGCGTGACGCTCAACCCGCAGATCGAATGGGGCGGCGAAACCCGGCCGTCTCCCGAAGGTCTGCGCGAATTGCACCACAAAGCGCACGAAGCCTGTTTCATCGCCAATTCGTTCAAGGGCGATGTGACCATCGCGGGCGGGGAGGCGCATTAGTTTGCCGCGCTGCGCCCGGCCCGGGCGCAGCGGTCAGCGGAGTAGGCGCGATGCGCCGCGGGACGACTCCGGTCCCACGCAGGGTGCAAATGTTGGAGTGAAGAACATGGCTGAAGCCTATATCTATGACGCGGTGCGCACGCCGCGCGGCAAAGGCAAGTCGAACGGCTCGCTGCACGAGCAGACCTCGCTGCAATTGGCGACGCAGATGCTTGAAGCCATCCGCGACCGCAACAATCTCGATACGTCGAAAGTGGATGACGTGGCGCTGGGCGTGCTCTCGCCGATCGGCGAGCAGGGCGGCAATCTCGCGCGCATCGCCGTGTTGAACGCGGGTTACGCGGAGAGCGTCGCCGGCATTCAGGTGGAGCGCTTCTGCGCCTCCGGCCTCGAAGCGTGCAATATCGCTGCGGCGAAAGTGAAGTCGGGCGAAGCGGAATTGGCCATCGGCGGCGGCTGCGAAAGCATGAGCCGGGTGCCAATGGGTTCGACAGGCGGTTCGTGGGCGACCGATCCTTCGGTGGCGATGAAGACCTATTTCACGCCGCAGGGCGTCGCTGCCGACGTGATCGCGACCAAGTATGGGTTTTCGCGCACCGACGTCGACAATTACGCGGTGCAGTCGCAGCAGCGCGCGGCGAAGGCGTGGAAGGAAGGCCGCTTCAAAAAGTCGATCGTGCCGGTGAAGGACCAGCTGGGTGTGACGCTCCTGGATCATGACGAGCACATGCGCCCCGATACGACGCTGCAATCGCTCGGCGCGCTCGAGCCCTCGTTCAAGATGCAGGGCGAAGTGATGCCGGGCTTCGATGCGGTTATTCAGCAGCGCTACCCGGAAGTGGAAAAAGTCGATCACGTCCACCATGCCGGCAATTCGTCGGGGATCGTCGACGGCGCCTCGGCCGTGCTGATCGGCTCGAAGGAGATGGGCGATGCGCTGGGCCTTAAGCCGCGCGCGCGCATCGTCGGCGGCGCGTCGATCGGCACCGAGCCGTCGATCATGCTGACCGGTCCGGAAGCGGTGACGCGCAAGCTGATGAGTAAGCTCAAGCTCAAGAAGGAAGACATCGACCTTTGGGAGCTGAACGAAGCGTTCGCCTCGGTCGTGCTGCGCTGGGTGCAGGCGCTCGATCTCGATATGGAAAAGGTCAACGTCAATGGCGGCGCCATCGCCATGGGTCACCCGATCGGCGCCACCGGCGGCATGATCCTCGGCACGATGGTCGATGAGCTGGAGCGTGCGGACAAGGAACGCGCGCTGATCACGCTCTGCATCGGCGCCGGCATGGGCACCGCCATGGTGATCGAGCGGGTGAACTAAGACGACGAAGGGCGGCGGCCTCGGCCGCCGCCGCTTTCGAGATAGAACAGAACGAAGAGGGTAGGTCCGATGGAAAACTTCAAGATCGACGTCGACAGCGACGGCATCGCGCTCATCACGTTCGACGTGCCGGGCCGCTCCATGAACACGATCACGGCGAGCGTCGTGCGCGACCTCTATGAGATCGTCGACACGATCAAGAAGGACGACAAGATCAAAGGCGTCGTCTTCACGTCGGGCAAGACCAGCGGCTTCTGCGCCGGCGCCGATCTCGGCGAAATGAACGAACGCGGCGTCAGCGCGGACTCCAAGCCCAAGAGCGAAGAAGAAAAGCTGAAGGCGCAATTCGAGCGCGGCTTCGGTTTGAACCGTGTCTATCGCGATCTGGAAACGTGCGGAAAGCCGGTGGCGTTCGCGCTCGAAGGCCTGGCGCTTGGCGGCGGCCTGGAGTTTGCGCTCGCGGGCCACTACCGCGTCGCGGCGGACAATCCGAA
>CAZIOD010000142.1:0-5801 GCA_964540785.1 uncultured Terricaulis sp. | reverse complement strand
TGTCCGGGAAGTGCGCCCTCACCTCTTGCGCAACCTGATCGGACAGCGTCGTGCGTCTATCGAACATGGTCAGTACAACGCCCTGGATCTCGAGCGCGGAGTTGAGGTTCTGCTTCACCGCGTCGATGGTCGCGAGCAATTGCGCCAAACCTTCAAGCGCGAAGTATTCTGTCTGCAGCGGCACCAGCACCCCGTCCGCCGCCGTCAGCGCATTCACCGTCAAAACGTTCAGCGACGGCGGACAATCGATCAGCATGTAATCGATGCCCAATTGCGATTCCGCGCGGAAATTCGACACCGCGTCGCGCAAACGGAATTGTGCGCGCGCACCCGCCATCAGCTCGGTCTCGACCCCGGACAAATTCGCATCGCCAGGCGTGATGTACAAATTGGGCACCTTGGTCGGCAGGATCGCTTTGCCCAACGGATGCTGCCCGACCAGCACGTCGTAGCTGGTGACGGTGCGGTCGTGCGGATGGATGTCGATGCCTGTCGAAGCGTTGCCCTGGGGGTCGGTATCGAAGATCAGCACCGTTTGCCCGGCCGCCGCCAGGGCGGTGCCGAGATTGATGGCGGTCGTCGTCTTGCCCACCCCGCCCTTCTGGTTGGCGATCGCCAATACGCGCATGTCCACTCCTCCGAAGGAGCACAGGCGATCAGGCGGCCTTGCGGATACGAACAATGCGGCCGCGCGGATCGCTCAGGCTCTCCAGCACGTCTGCCCGGTACGCCCCACCCTCTAGAGCGTTCGATGCGGCGGCCAGCTCGGCGTCGAGGTTCGCGCCTTTTGGGAAGAGCCCGATCGCGCCGCGATCGAGAATCGGCTTCGCATAGGCGATGAGTCGCGGCAAGGGCGCCAGGGCGCGGGCGGTAACCACGTCGTACGGACCTTGGCCGACCCGGAAGGCCTCTATCCGGCAGTTGAATACCTCGGTTGGCAGTTTAAGCTCCGCCGCGGCCGCCTCTAGGAATCTTGCCTTTTTCTCTGTCGCCTCAACGAGATGGACGGCAACCCGAGGCTCGCCGGTCAACATGCAGGCCAGCACGATTCCGGGAAATCCCGCCCCCGACCCTAAGTCGGCCCAGCGCTTCGCCTGCGGCGCGAATTTTAGCAGCTGTGCGCTGTCGAGCACGTGCCGAGACCAAAAAAGGTCAAGCTCCTTGGGCCCGATCAGGTTCATGCGCGCGGACGCCTCCGCCAGGCGCTGGCGGTACGTAACCAAGCGTTCCATTGTTTCCTGTGAAACGCCGAACTGCGCCTGGAACTCCGCCGGGCCGTAGCTCACCGGTCCTGCTCCAGGCCGTGGAGGCGCAGGAAGCTCAGCTTGTCCCAGTAACCGCGCTGGAATGCGATCTGACCGTCCGTGAACCGGAAGAAGCCACAGCCGCGCAGGCCCTTGGGGTCGCGCCATTCCAGGATGGCCCAGTCGCCCTCCTCGAAGATGTTCTCGGGGATGCAGACCATCTCGGCCTGCGCGAACCCCTCGGCGAACATGGCCCGGATAGCCTCACGGCCTTCGACCGGCTCGTTCGCTACTTGATGGTTGACCGCGTCTTCGGCGTACATAGCCGACAGGGCTTCCACGTCGGCCCGATTGAACGCGTCCACCCATGCTCTAACACACTGGCGCGGGCTCACGGGTGCGGCCCTGCCCCACCATAGGTCGCGGCCAAGTAGCGGGCGATGGGCTTGGGCTCATCGAGGAAGTAGCGGTCCTCAAACGCCTTCGCGCCCTCGGGGGGGGTTGAGCCATCGGCCAGCACCAGCGCGGGCATGGACTGGTTCTCCTCCCCTATGAGCGCGATCATCTCCGGCCGCGGGCGCGGAAACGGCATGCGCTTCACGTCGATCGCGCGCGCCCAGTGCGGGTTCGCCAGCAGCATGCCCTCCATTGCCGCGCAGGCCGTGCAAAACCACGTCCCCTCGAGTGCGTGATCTTCGAATGGCGCGCGCAGAATGAAAAGCGTGTCGCGCTCGAGTTTCATGCGGGCTTCCTTTGTTGGCGCTTCACATGCGCGAGCAATGCGGTGAGCGCGCCGGCGGTGACGCCTTCGATGCGCGAAGCCTGGCCGAGCGTCACGGGACGCGCGGCCGCGAGTTTCTCGCGCACTTCGTTGGATAGCCCGCCGACACGCGCATAATCGAGCGCAGGATCGAGCCGCAAATCCTCGTCGCGCTTGAACGCTTGCACATCGAGCGCCTGCCGCTCGAGGTAGCCCGAATACATGGCGTCGATCTCAAGCTGCTCGCGCGCTTGGCGCGACAGCGCGCCCAGCTCCGGCCAGATCGCGGCGAGCTGCGAGAATTCGACGGATGGGTATGCGAGCAGCTGCATCGCATTGCGGCGCTGCCCGTCCTGGTTGACTTTGAGTCCTGCAGCTTCGGCTTGCGCTGGCGTGAGGTTGAGCGTCTTTGCCAGTGCGCGCGCTGCTTCAATTTCCCGCATTTTATCGGCAAAAACACGCGCCCGCTCGGCGCCCACACAGCCAAGCTCAATGCCCTTTGGCGTCAGGCGTTGGTCGGCGTTATCGGCGCGCAGCGAGAGCCGGTACTCGGCGCGCGAAGTGAACATGCGATAGGGCTCGGTGACGCCGCGCGTGACGAGGTCATCGATCATCACGCCGATATAGCCCTCGGCGCGCGTGATCTCGAACGGCCCTGCTCCGGACGCCGCGCGCGCCGCATTGAGACCGGCGATCAGGCCTTGCGCTGCGGCTTCTTCGTAGCCGGTGGTGCCGTTGATCTGGCCGGCGAGATAAAGGCCCTTGATGCGCTTCGTCTCCAGCGTTGGCATCAGTTCGCGCGGATCTACGTAGTCGTATTCGATCGCGTAGGCGTGGCGTTTGATGACGACGTTTTCGAGCCCAGGGATAGTGCGGATGAATTGCTCCTGCACGTCCTCGGGGAGCGATGTGCTGATGCCGTTCGGATAGACGGTGTCGTCGTCGAGGCCTTCCGGTTCAAGGAAGACCTGGTGCGCCGACTTCTCGGCGAAGCGCACCACCTTGTCTTCGATCGACGGGCAATAGCGCGGCCCGCGCCCGCTGATCGCGCCGGAATAGACCGGGCTCTTGGACAGCGATTGTTCGATGATCCGGTGCGTTTCGCCGTTGGTGTAAGTGACGCCGCAGGCGACCTGAGGGTTGGTGATGCGCTCGGTCAGGAACGAGAACGGCGACGGCTCCTCATCACCGTGCTGCTTCTCCAGCGAGGCCCAATCGATCGAGCTGGATTGCAGCCGAGCCGGCGTGCCGGTCTTCAACCGGCCCATCGCGAAACCCGCGCCGTAGAGCCGGTCCGAGAGCCCAATCGCCGGCGCTTCGCCATGGCGGCCCGCCGGGATGCGCCTGTCGCCGATATGGATGACGCCCTTGAGGAACGTGCCGGTGGTGAGGACGACGCGTTCGGCTCGATATTCCTCTCCACTCCCAGTCCGAACGCCAATCACACACTCCGTCATCCCGGAGCCGCGAAGCGGCATCCGGGACCCAGGAGCCGCCAGCTCGTCGTTTGCCCCTGGGTCCCGGGTCTCGCTCCGCTCGCCCGGGATGACGGTGGTGATGATGTCTTCGACCGTAGCCGCGACGATCGTCAGCCCCGCCTGCTCGGCCAGAGCGGCCTGCATGGCCTGGCGATAGAGCTTGCGGTCGGACTGGGCGCGGGGGCCGCGGACGGCCGGGCCCTTGGAGCGGTTGAGCAGCCGGAACTGAATGCCGGCAGCGTCGGCCACGCGGGCCATGACGCCATCGAGCGCGTCGATCTCACGGACGAGGTGGCCCTTGCCCAGCCCGCCGATGGCCGGGTTGCAGCTCATCTCGCCGATGGTTTCGAGCTTGTGCGTCAGCAGCAGCGTGCGCGCGCCGAAGCGCGCAGCCGCGGCCGCAGCTTCGCAGCCTGCATGGCCGCCGCCGATGACGATGACGTCGTAGGAGCGCTCGGTGCTCATGTGTTTGAGGGTACATATAGGACGCGATTGAGCGCGTCACTGCACTTGGACCGCCGACGCCCTCGCCGGCGTCAGGTCTCGCCAAGACGAAACGCGACTGAGCGTCTTTCTCGTATTCCGGCGAGGACGCCAGCGGTCCAAGATTTCACGTGCAACCCGCTAATTTCGGTTCACCAGTTTCGCGTGAAACGCCGCATAAAATGCGGGTTTTTGAGCACTCTTATTTGCCGATGCAAAAGCTCGAAAAGATTTCTCCGAGCAAATCTTCGACATCGATGCGTCCCGTCAAACGGCCGATCTGATCGGCCGCAACGCGCACGTCTTCCGCAGCCAATTCAGGCCCCTGATCCAGCGCCGGGACGGCGCGCATCAGCGCCGCCCGCGCTTCTTCCACCAACCGCCGATGCCGCGCCCGCGTGAGCACCGGCGCCTCTTCGCGGCCGAGCGCTTCGGCGACGCGCGCTTCGAGCCGATCATGCAGCTCAGCCAGGCCCTCGCCAGTCGTGGCGCTGACATGGACCGCCTGCGTCTCGCCGGCCGCCGCCGCCGATCCGAGAAGGTCAAGCTTGGAGCGGACCAGCAGGTCGCCTGGGCCAAGCACGGCGCTGATGGCTGCGGGCACGTCCTGACCAGCTTCGACGACGCCAATGCGCAGATCAGCCTCCTCGGCCCGAGCCAGCGCGCGGCGGACGCCTTCGGCTTCGATGGCGTCGGCGGCTTCGCGCAGGCCAGCAGTGTCGGCGATCCAGACTGGGTAGCCGGCCAGGACCAGGCGGACCTCCACCACGTCCCGCGTGGTGCCGGGGATGTCGCTGACGATCGCCGCTTCGCGCTTGGCCAGCGCGTTCAGGAGGCTCGACTTGCCGGCGTTGGGTGGGCCGATGATGGCGATGCGATAGCCGTCGCGGATGCGCTCGCCTCGGTGAGCGTCGTTGAGGTGTGCGTCCATATCGGCGACGAGCGCATGCAGCAGCGGGCCAGCGCGTCGGGAGAGTTCGCCAGGCAGGTCTTCGTCGGGGAAATCGATCTCGGCTTCGATCAGCGCGGCAGCCTCGATCAAGCGGGCTCGCCAAGCCTCATAGACGCTGCTGAGAGCGCCGCGGCGCTGACGAAGCGCTTGGCGGCGCTGGCCCTCGGTCTCGGCATCCACGAGGTCAGCGAGGCCCTCGGCTTCGGCCAGGTCCAGCTTGCCGTTCTCGAAGGCGCGGCGGGTGTATTCACCGGGCACCGCGATGCGCACGTCCGGCTGGCTCAGGCAGGCGTCAATGACCGCGGCGATGACGGCTGGGCCGCCATGGACGTGCAGCTCGGCCACGTCTTCGCCGGTGAAGCTCGCCGGCCCCGGAAACCAGAGCGCCAAGCCATCGTCGAGCGAAACGCCCGTGCGCGGATCGCAGAACGCTTCGCGCGTGGCGCAGCGCGGTTTGGGGAGATCGCGCACCGTCAGCGCCTGCAGTGTCGCCCCGGCTTGCGGCCCGGAGAGCCGGATCACGGCGACGCCGGCGTGGCCCGCGCCAGACGCGAGTGCGACGATCGTGTCCGGTTTCATGTGAAAATATCTAAGCTTGGCTTAGGGCTTTTCACGTGAAGCGCGCCCGGCCGTGGCGCTGCCCGCGGCCGAGGTCATCAGCTTCACGAAGGCGTCCTGCGCCTGCGTGCCGACGCTCATCCAGGACTGCATCATCGTCTCCGGGCTCATCAGCGCCAGGTTCTGTTCCATGCGCTTGCCCATTTCCGCTACCAGCTGCTCGTTGATCGGCGTGACGTCTGGCAGGCCCATGAAGCGTCGCGCTTCCTCAGGCGAGCATTCGACATTGACGGTGAACTTCATGGCTCCAGATCCCTTCGCATAGC
>CAZIOD010000141.1:0-5829 GCA_964540785.1 uncultured Terricaulis sp. | reverse complement strand
AGGCTCCGAAATTGACCAGCAGCACGGCGAAGATCGCGCCGGCCGCGAGCGCGAAGGGAATGAAGGCGTTTAGGATGAGTAGAACGATTTTGGTCATCGGCCGGGCGATGTAATCGAGAATGACATCCTGCATGCCAAGCGACATGTGGTAGAGCCCGATCGCGACCAGCACGATAACGCCGACCGCATTGAACGGGTCGGTGAGAAAATCGATGACGCCGAGATAGCTCGCGTCGCGGATCGAGAGCGCGGCGCTAACGGCAAACCAGGGCGCAAGGATCGCGAGCGCGACGGAGGTGACGCGCGTGCCGATGAAGTGGCCGGTGCCTTCGTGGCCGGCTCCGTAATGGCGCACGCGGCCGAGCGGGGTGCGCATGCTGCGTTGGCGCGCGCTCATTGTTGTCCCTCCCTTGTCGGGTGGGATGGGCGGCGGCGAACGTTCAGAATTTGGCGCTGCCGCTCCGCCCGTCGCGAAGCAGGCTTCGCGACACCCTCCCCTTGCGGGGAGGGATCCGTGCGCACGTCAGCTTGCGGCATAATCATCTCATCAAGCTCCAAACGTGACGAGCGCCCACAGGCCTATGGGGGCGGCGATGGCGAAGAGGATGACGAACCAGGCGCTGGCGTTCGCGTCCGGCAGGGCAAAACCGCTGCCCACGTCGAACACCAGGTGCCGGATGCCGTTGGCGAGGTGATAGGCCAGCGCGGCGACAACCAGATACAGCAGGACCCCGCCAAGCGGAGAAACCAGAAACGACTGCATCGGGGCGTAAATTTCCGGTCCAGCGGCGGCGGCCATCAACCAAACCGCAAACAAAATGGCTGCACCATAAAGGCCCATCCCGGTGACCCTGTGCAGGATCGAGCTCAACATCGTGACGTGCCATCGCCAGACAGACAGGTGCGGCGATATGGGTCGCGTTTCCGGGCGGGGTGCGCCGGCCATCGAGCGCCTCTTCTTGCTTGATATGGGTGCGGAATCTTGCGCGCGCGACATTAGGCGCGGAGCCTCTCAAGTCAATGTGAGGCAAGGCGGGGCCAGCCGGCAGCACATTTTAAGGAGTTCGTAAGTGCTCCGCCGGGTGTCCGCCGGACTGGCCTTGCTTGTGCTCGGGCTGACAGGCGCCGCGCCCGGCATTGCGCGCGACCATGACCGGGCTGAGCTCGCGGCCGTTATCGCCGCGTACGAGGCGTGGAGCCGCGCGGCCGATCCGATCGCGGCCGGTTTCGAAGGCGATCGGGACGCGCTGCGGCGCCTGCCGGACGTATCGGCCGAGACGCAGGCGCGGTCGCACACAGAGTTGAGCCGCTTCCAGCGCAGATTGGCGCGCATCGATTCCGCATCGCTGAGCGAGGACGAAGCGCTGAACCATGCCTTTCTCACGCACGTCATCGCCGATGCGTTGGGCGCCATCGCCTTTGACGAGGCGCGGACGCCGTTCAACAACGATTTCGGCTTCTTCGTGCTGGCGGATTTCCTGGCGCAAGCGACGCCGATCCGAAGCGAAGCCGATGCGGAGGCGTGGCTGGCGCGTCTGGCCGCGCTGCCGGGCTATTATCGCGATAATGTCGCCAATATGCGCCGTGGCCTTGCCACGGGCGCGACGCAGCCGCGCCCGGTCGCCGAGCGCGCTCTCGCGACGGCCCAAGCGCAAGCGGCGACGCCTGCGGAAGACAGCGCATTGCTCGCGCCGCTTGCGGCCATGCCGGATACGATTCCGGCGCCGACACAGGCGCGGCTCCGCGCTGAAGCTTTGCGCCTGGTGCGGGATGAAATTCAGCCTCAGCAACACGCCTTCGTGCGCTTCATGGCCCAGGACTACCTGCCTTCCGCCCGCACCAGCCCTTCCATCCGCGCGACGCCGAACGGCGAGGCGTACTATCGTTTCCTAGTCAGCCGCCACACCACGACGGCGATGACGCCGGAAGCCATTCACGCACTCGGACTGGAGGAAGTCGCGCGCATCCGCGGAGAAATGGACGAGACGATCCGGCAAGCTGGATTTCGCGGCTCATTCGCTCAATTCCTCTCTTATTTGCGCACCAGCCGGCGTTTCTATGCGCAATCGCCTGAGGATCTGCTCGAGAAGTCGGCGGAAATCGCCAAGCGCGCGGAGGATCAGCTGCCGCGCCTGTTCGGCGCGCTGCCGCGACTGACCTACGGCGTACGCCCTGTGCCGCGCGAGATGGCGGAGGGGTTCACGACCGGCCGCTACATGTCGGGCAGCTTCGCTTTGGGGCAGGCCGGCGCCTACATGGTCAACACCGCGCGCTTGAACCAACGCCCGCTCTATGAATTGCCGGCGCTGACCCTGCACGAGGCCGTTCCAGGGCATCATTTGCAGGTTGCGCTCACTCAGGAGCTGGGAGAACTCCCCTACTTCCGCCGCAACGCGATGCTGACCGCCTATGTCGAAGGCTGGGGGCTTTATGCGGAATATCTCGGCGAAGAGATGGGCGTCTATCGCACGCCCTACGAAGAATTCGGACGCCTTTCCTACGAGATGTGGCGCGCGTGCCGGCTGGTCGCCGACACGGGCATTCATTGGTACGGCTGGTCGCTCGAAGAGGCGCGCGACTGTTTCGACGACAACACCGCCCTTTCGCCGCACAATATAACAACCGAGTTGGAACGCTATGTGTCCGATCCGGGCCAAGCGCTTGGCTACAAGATCGGCGAGCTGACCTTCGTGCGGCTGCGACGCGAGAGCGAAACACAGCTGGGCGCGCAATTCGACGTGCGCAGCTTTCACGACATGGTTTTGGGCGCGGGCCCGTTGCCGATGGACGTGCTCGAACAGCGGGTGCGGCGCTGGACCGCGGCGCAACAGAGCCCGAACGCCGTCGCGGCCGGTGCGAGCGGCAGGCGCGCGTCTTAACTCGTTTGGGCCTGCGCTTTGGCGTGGCCGCACACCTGCCGATCTGAAGGCGCGCGGTCCAACGAAGCGGTTCGTCTCAGCGCCATGGACGCTTTGGCTCGGCGTGGCTAGCTTTCTCCCAGAGGGGGTCGTCCATGCTTCGCATCGTCATCATTGCGCTATGCGCGCTCGCTTTCGCGTCGCCGGCGGCCGCGCAATCCCGCGCTGAACGCGCGCTCAACCAATTGCTGGCCGAGCATGAGCTGATCGAACGGCGCTTCGATCCCATCACGTCCGGACAATGGGGCGAGGATGCAGCGCTCTCGCGCCTGCCGGACTTCTCGCCGGCGGCGGTCGAGGTGCGACGCGCCGCGCTTGCCGCGTTGCGTCCACGCGTAGCGGCGGTGAATGAGCGCCAGCTCTCGGACACGGCGGCGCTTAATCGTATTCTGCTGCTCCGCACGATCGACGACAATCTGGAACGCATTGGCTTCGACACCGCCCGCTTGGGCGGCGGGGGAAGCTTTGATGGACTTGGGCGCAGCACGCCGCTGCGCTCGCGTGCCGATGCGGAGGCCTGGATCGCGCGCCTGAGCGCCATGCCGGCGGCGATGCAGCAAAACATCGAAAATCAGCGCCGCGGCATCGCCACGGGTTGGACTCAACCGCGGCAGATCGTCGACCGCGCGATCACGGTCGCGCGCCTCACGGCAGAGCGCCCGGCGGAGGAAAGCCCGTTGCTCGCGCCCTTCGACACCTTGCCGTCCACCGTGTCCGAAGCGGAGCGCGTGACGTTGCGGACGCGCGGTTTGGCGATCGTGCGCGACGAAATCAAACCGGCCGAGCAAGCCTTGCTGCGCTTTCTGGAGACCGAACTCGCGCCGGCCGCGCGGCCGGTCCTGGGCGCGCGAACGCTGCCGGACGGGGAGGCATATTACAGCTATCTCGTGCGCTCATTCACGACAACGAACATGACGCCGGAGGACGTGCACGCGCTCGGCCAGTCCGAGGTGCGGCGCATTCGCGCGCTGATGGATACGGCGATCGCGGAGTCCGGTTTTCGCGGTTCGTTTGCGGATTTTCTGCGATTCTTGCGCACCGATCCGCAATTTTATGCGCGCAACGCCGATGAGCTGGAGCGTTACGTGGCCTTGTTGACGCGCCGCGCCGATGCAGCGCTGCCGCGCCTGTTTGGCCGGCTGCCGCAGCTCACTTACGCGCTCGTTCGCACACCGGAAGAGATTGCCTCAACAGCCCCGACGGCGGGTTACGACACCGGCAGCATGACTCTCGGTCAACCGGGCACATACTATCTCAACACGTACAATCTCGCTCAACGTCCGCTTTACGAAATGCCGGCCCTGACGCTGCATGAGGCGACGCCCGGACATCACACCCAGCTTGCGCTGATGCAAGAGCAGCCGGACGTTCCCTATTTCCGGCGCACCGATTGGTTCACCTCGTTCGTCGAGGGCTGGGGCCTTTACGCCGAATTCCTCGGCTCGGATATCGGCTTTTACACCACGCCCTACGAACGGTTCGGCCAGCTTTCGTACGAGATGTGGCGCGCCTGCCGGCTGGTCGCCGACACGGGCATTCATTGGCTGGGATGGAGCTACGAGCAAGCGCGGCAGTGTTTCGAAGACAATACGGCGCTGTCCGAGCACAATATTACTGCCGAGGTGAACCGCTACATCGCAAGGCCCGGACAAGCGCTCGCCTACAAGATCGGTGAGCTGACTTTCAGGCGCATGCGTGCCGAAGCCGAGGCGGCGCTCGGCGATCGCTTCGATATCCGCGCCTTCCACGATCATCTGCTGGGCGCGGGCGCGCTGCCCATGGATGTGGTGGAGGCGCGCATGCGCGCGTGGATCGCCGCGCAAGTCGCGCTGTGACCGCAGATGGAGACTCATCCAGGCCGGAAGCGCAGCAGCACGGCAGAGCCGGGCGCCAGAGCTGCATCGGCCCGCGTGCAGCGGGTCTTGGCTCTGCTCTCACTACGCTCGCGTGGCCAGGATGACTTGGCTCAGCGTTTGGGAATTGCGGCCCAGTAATCGAAGTCGAGCACCACGTCGGGATCGTATTCGCCGGTGGCGTTTTTTGCCGGGAAATCGGCGCAGGGTCTTTTCGCGGCGACGAGCCGTAGACGCAGCGCGCCCGCTTCGCCGAGATCTTCCTTGGCCAGCACTTCGGACCAGGCATAGAGCGTATCGCCCGCGAACAACGGATTGACGTGCCGCCCGCCATTGATGGCGAGCATGTAGGCGGCGTTTGCGAGGCCGTTAAAGGCGAGCGCGCGGGCGAGCGACATCGTGACGCCGCCATAAATGAGCCGCTTGCCGAAGCGCGAGTCTTTCTGCGCCAGCGCGTCGAAGTGCACCTTCGCCGTGTTCTGATAGAGACGCGTGGCGAGTTGGTGCTCGGCCTCCTCCACGGTCATGCCGTCGACGTGATCGATCTTCTCACCGATTTCGTAATCCGCGAACGCGTGCGGCGAGCCGGCGAGCGCGAAGTTGTAATTGGTGAAATCGAGGCCCGCCGGCAGCAGCAATTCCGATGAGGTGACGGCGGATGCGGGGGTCTTCGCGGGCGCGTCGGTGATCGCTGAAGCGGCGTCGCGCTTGTTGACCATCACCCAGCGCACATAGGAGAGCACCGGAACGCCATCCTGGTTGAAGCCTTCGGTGCGCACGGTGACGACGCCGGTCTTGCCGTTGGAGTTCTGCTTGACGCCCAGCACTTCGGAGACGGCGTTCAGCGTGTCGCCGGGATAGACCGGCGCCAGGAAGCGCCCTTCGGCGTAGCCGAGATTGGCGACGGCGTTCAGCGAAATGTCCGGCACGCTCTTGCCGAACACGATGTGGAACACCAGCAACGGATCGATCGGCGCGGACGGCAGACCGCAATCCTGCGCAAAACTGTCGGCTGAGAAGAGCGCATAACGCGAGCCGGTGAGCGCGATATTGAGCGC
>CAZIOD010000140.1:0-5849 GCA_964540785.1 uncultured Terricaulis sp. | reverse complement strand
TCGAGGAAGTTCGCCGGCTCGGCGCCGAAGTGCTTGATGATGTCCATTGTCGCCATGGCGAGGCCCGCGCCATTGACGAGGCAGCCGATCTCGCCGTCGAGCGCGATGTAGGAAAGGTCGAACTTGGAGGCTTCGATCTCCTTTTCGTTCTCTTCGCTGAGGTCGCGCAGCTCTTCCCATTCCGGGTGGCGGAATTCGGCGTTGGGGTCGAAGCTCACCTTGGCGTCTGCGCAGATCAGTTTGCCGTCTTCGGTGACGATGAGCGGATTGATTTCCAGGAGGCTCATGTCGCTCTTGGTGAAAGCGTCGTAGAGCTTCCTGATCAGCCCATCGCACTGCACGGCGAGGTCCCCGTCGATGCCAAAAGCGGCCGCTATCTTTTCGGTGTCAGCATTGGTCGGACCGGTCAGCGGATCGATGCCGACGGTGGTGATCTTCTCCGGCGTTTCGTGCGCAACCTCCTCGATGTTCATACCGCCTGCTTCGGAGGCGACGAACGCGACACGTCCCTGCTCGCGATCGACCAGAACGGAAAGATAAAATTCCTTGGCGATCTTCACGCCTTCTTCGACGTAGATGCGATTGACCACGCGCCCTGACGGGCCGGTCTGCAGCGTCACCAGTGTGTTGCCCAACATCTGCGAGGCGAAGAGGCCCACGTCTTCGGGCTTAAAGGCGATCCTGACGCCGCCCTTCTCACCCGCCTCGGCCTCCTTGAACTTGCCCTTGCCGCGCCCGCCGGCGTGGATCTGGCTCTTCACCGCCCACACCGAGCCGCCGAGCTTGGCCGCCGCATCGATGGCTTCTTCGGTGGTGAAGGCGGGATAGCCGCGCGGCACGGGCGCGCCGAAACTCTTGAGCACGGCTTTGCCCTGATACTCGTGGATGTTCATGAGGCCCCTTCGCGTTTGCCCCCTCTTACAAGGCGGCCGCGCCCGAGGCCAAGCGGCTAGATGCGCGCCTCTTCACCTGCGGCCGGCGCCTCATCTCCATAGGCGATTTCACCGGCGGCCACGCTGGTTTCGGTCTGCGCAGCGAATTCGCCCTTATCCACCGGCCCTTCACGCGTGCTGCGCCGCCAGAACATGGCGCCTGTGACGAATACCGCCGCCAGTCCGGCGAACCAAAACATCCCGGCGACATCGAAGAAATCGACCAGGGGCCCAATCGCCAGCGGCCCGATTACCGAACCGGCCGCCCAGACGAACAACAGCCCGGCGGCGGATTGCGCGAGTTTGCCGGGTTCGGCGCGGTCAACCATGTGCGCGACGGCGATGCCGTAGAAAGAGAGCGCGCCTGCGCCCCAGAGGCAAAAAATCAGGGTCGCCGACCAGCCCAGAAGCTCGCCGCTCCACAAGGCAAGAGCGAAGGCCGAAATCGCGGCCAACCCTGCAAGACCGGCGATGACCATCCGCCGGTCGATTCGGTCGGAGACGCGGCCTGCCGGCCATTGCAGCAATAACGAGCCAATAAACGCCGCCGAGTAAAACTCGTTTGCCGCCTGCGGCCCGTAGTTTTCGGCCGCATAAAGCGGCGCCATGGCCAGTACCCCGCCATTCACCAGCCCAGCCCCAAAGCTGCCGATCACGGCCGCGGGCGCGGTAGCGAATTGCTCGACCAGCGCCAGCGGCTGCGCTTTTGGCGGGTCGGGCTGTTCAGCCGCCGTGAAGCAGATCGGAACCATCGAGAGCGCGGCAATCGCAGCGGCGATCATCCACGGCTCGGCTTCCGGCGGCGCATAACCGAAGGCGAAGAAGGGCCCCAAGGCGAGCGCGCCCTTGGTGAGCACCATGTAAACGCTCATGACTTCGCCGCGCACGCGCGAGTCGATCGAAAAGGAAAGCCAACTCTCGATCGCCGCGAACATCAACGCCACGGCTATGCCGGCAATCATGCGGGCGAGGCCCCAGGACCACACGTCCCCGGTGAAATGCAGCAGAAGCGTCGAAGCCGAGAAGATCGCCGCGCAGGCCGCGTACACGCGGATATGTCCAACGCGCGCGAGCAGTGCGGTCGCAACCATAGCGCCCATCATGAAGCCGGCCGAATACGCTGCCGCAACAAGGCCAAGCGCGGTGCGCGAATAGCCGTCTGCGGTAAAGGCGAGCGGAATGCGCACGCCCAACAATCCGGCCGCGAGCTGCAGGATCGCGACGGCGGCGATGAGCGCGGCGACGTTGCGCAGCAGGCTGGCCATGGGCGCCTGCTTCTAAAGTCGAATCGCTGTCCGTGTAACCGGCAAAAACGCCGCCCTGCTAACCCAACAGGAATTCGAACATGAAGCGCCCGGGAATGAAGCTGAACAGGCCGGCGATGATCAGGCCGCCGATATAAAGCCTCGTCATGATCCGCCGGTGAGTCATGACGTTGCGCTTGCGAATGGCGACCACCGCCATTGGCAGGGCGATCAAGGTCCAGCCTGTGAGCAAGTGGATAGCCGAGTAGAAGTCGCCATTAAGGCCGGTGATGAAGAGGCTCGACGCCGCCGTCGTTGCCATCGCCGCGACCCAGCTCCAGCCGAGCGCCTTGTGCGGCCCCTTCCCCTTGGGCAGCAGCAGAATGATCGTGCCGATCGCCAGCGCTGCGATTGCGGCGACGACATGGATCTGTATTTGTAGCGGCAGGACCAGGAACAGCGCCCAATCGGGCGCGTGCGGCTGAAACGATACGCCGTCCACGCTGCGCAAGATCGCCGGCGCGCTTGCGGCGAGTGCGGCGGCGCCCAGGCCGAGAAGGGCCCACGTCATTGTCCGAGCCGGCTTTGCAGAGAAGAATGGACGAGACATCAGCGGAGCCTCACGCTGATCGTCGCGCCATGTGCGCCCACCTCGACCGCGGCGGCGTCGAAGCTGGGCGGGCCGAAACGAATCGCCGCGCCGTTGGAGAAGCCGACCGGCTCAGTCGGCACGCCGACGATATTGCGGTTGAGGCGCCCGTCGTTGTTCACATCCTGATAGACGGCGAGAGCAAACCGACCGGAATGCGGCGCGGAAACATCTACGGTAATGCTTGGCTCACGGGCCGCGGCTTGAACGCCTGCCAACGCCCGCGGAGAGAGCCAGCGCTCGCGGTCGAACAGCGCCACGCGCACCGGCCCGCCGCTGGTGTCGACATTGTCGATCTGCACCTGCAGAGAAACCGGTCCGACCGTCGCCGCGACAGGCGTGGTCAGGAGCAAGGCCAGCACGGCGCAGCCTGCAATTGACTTGATGACAACGCTCCGGTTCATCTCTGCCTCCTTCGTGAAGCGCGTTTGCGACAGCCAAGGGAAGCCATGAGCCGGCGACATTTTCCTTTTGTTTTCCGTGAGTCCGCTGCATCCCGTCGCCAATGGCGGCGCGGCGCCATTGGCGAAGCGTAAAATGCAGACCTCCGCACGTGGCGGTTCGTGGACGGGGGCGCCGATTTGGCGCGATATCGCAGCGGTCGTCGCAGTTGGCGGCTTTTTGACCTTCACGAATCCGTTCGGCGCGACGGCTGACCTGCCGCTTTGGGCAGGGTTTCTCTACTGGGTGCTATTGGTCGCTGAGGGCTGGTTTGGCGGACCACTATTAGGCTCTGCCTTAGCCAGGCTGCCCTGGCGGTTTCCTACACCGGTCAACTACGCCATCACCACCGCGCTGGTTGCGGTGCTGGTCACGGCCACCATCCTGCTGGTGCAGCAGGCGATGGGGGAGCCGGTGCCGCGCTCGTTTTGGCTCACGCTTTACGGGCTTGTGCTCGGCATAAGCATCGGCATCGCCGCCGTCGCTTGGCTGGTCGATCGTGCGTTCGACACCAAACCCGGCGCGATAACGCATGCGCCGGCGGCCGGCGCGCCGAGCATCAAGTTCCTCGACCGATTGCCGCCAAAACTCAAAGGCGGCGTTCTTTACGCCGTGGAGTCCCAGGATCACTATTTGCGCCTGCACACCTCGAAGGGCGCCGACCTCATCCTGATGCGGCTTTCGGACGCCATCGCCGAGCTGGAGGGCATGGAGGGCGCACAGACACACCGGTCCTGGTGGGTGGCGCGCGACGCGGTCACCGGGTCGCGCCGCGAAGGCGATCGCATCGTTCTGCAGCTCAAGGGCGGCGCCGAAGCGCCGGTGAGCCGGCCCAACGTTAAGCCGCTGCGCGAGGCGGGCTGGTTTTGAAACGCCCTATTCGCTGGCGCCGAATACCCAGTCGTTTTCCGCCGCGAGATAAGCGAACACCGCCCAGGCGGCGACGTTTTGCCGGAGCGCTTCGGGCTCGATCTTGTCCAGCGTGTCGTCCGCCGTGTGATGATAGTCAAAATAGTCGAGCCCATCCTGGCTGAGATCGGCCACCGGCACGCCAGCCGCGCGCAACGCACTGATGTCGGCGCCGCCGCCGGCTTGGTTGTCGCCTGCTATAATCCCGAGCGGCGCCAGCTGGCGCTGGATCGCGCGGCCATACGGCAGCGCTTCGTCGGCAAATCGTGTGCGGAAACGCCAGACGCGCCCGGCGCCGAAATCGCTTTCGGCTGCGACGATGTGCGTTTCGTTCGCATGCTCGCGCGCATAGGCGGCGCCGCCATGCACGCCGTTTTCCTCCGCGCCGGCAAGCAGGATGCGGATGGTGCGGCGCGGGCGGCGCGGCAGATCGCGGATGAGACGCGCCGCCGCTGTCACGATGGCGACGCCGGCGCCGTCATCGATGGCGCCCTGCCCGAGGTCCCAGGAGTCCAGGTGCGCAGCCAGCAGCACGATCTCTTCGGGGCGCTCACGGCCGCGAATTTCGGCGATGACGTTGCCCGAGGGCGCATCCTCGCGGATGTCCGCCTCGATGTTGAGATGAACCCGCGTCGGCCCGCGCGCAAGGCGGCGGGCGAGCTGATCGGCGTCCGCTGGCGAGAGGGCGGCTGCGGGGAGCGACGCGCCTTGGCTTTGCCGCGAAGAGCCGCCCTGGTGCGCGAACCGGTGCGGATCGGTGCCGACCGAGCGGATCAAGCAGGCCACAGCACCCTTGCTTTGCGCGACCGGCGCGCAGCGGCCGCGCTTGGCGACGGCCGCGCCATAGCCCGAGCCGTCCATGGTGCGCGACATGCGCTCGTCTATAAACACGATGCGGCCGCGAACTGCGGCGTCCGGCGCAGCTTCGAGCGCCGCCATGTCGGCGAAGCGCACGACCTCCGCTTCAAGCCCGCCTTGCGGCGTCGTGGGCGAGCCGCCGAGCGCGGCGATGGTCACTGGCTGCGGCGTACGCCCGACGATGTGCGCTTCTTCGCGCACTGCGTCCCAATAGGGAATCGTGAACGGCTCGACGCGCACATTGGTGAAGCGCTGCTCGCGCAGCATCGCAACGGCCCAATCGCGGGCGTGAGCCTCAGCTTCGGAACCAGCCAAGCGCGGGCCGACTTCGGTTACGAGATCCTCGACGATTTCCCAGGCCAGATCGCTCTCCAGCGCCGCTGCGCGCAAGCGATCGACCGTACGCTGCTGCTCGGCGCTGATCGGCGCTATTTCAGGCGTACTCTGCTGCGCGTGAGCGGACGAAGCGAAGGCGAGAGCGGCGAGCGCCGCGGCGAAGATGCGCATGTGGTCCCCCAATCTTTGCAGCAAGACTCGGCGAGGCGGTGCGGCGATGCAACCGCGAAGCGACGATCAAGCCCCGCGGCGCGCCCTCCACTCGGCCCGCGACTGGCCGTAAATGTCCACCAGGTGCTCCTCGAACGGCGGCGCGAGCCGATGGTCTTCGCGCTCGAGGTGCGAACCAAGCCGGCGCGCCAGAGCGATCGAAGGCGCGTTGCGCTTGTCGATGCAGTGGATGACGTGGTCCCAGCCGAGATGATCGAAAGCCCAGTCGATCGCGGCTGTGGCGCCTTCGAGCGCATAGCCCTGCCCCAT
>CAZIOD010000139.1:0-5958 GCA_964540785.1 uncultured Terricaulis sp. | reverse complement strand
CCGGCCGCGCCGGCGGCGGCGAAGAAATGGGCGGCGTGCGCGGCGTCACGCACTACATGCAGCGCACAGCGCTCCAAGGCCATCCGCGCGTCCTGAGCGCCATCGTCAGGCGCTACATCGCCGGCATGCCGACGCAAAGCGCTGAACAGCATCCCTTCCGCCGCAAATTCCACGATCTGCCGATCGGCTATCAGCTCAAAACCAAATCGCGCGAAATCACCATGGATGACATCGAACACTTCGCCCACTTCACCGGCGACACCTTCTACGCGCACATGGACGAAGAAGCTGCGAAAGCCAATCCGCTGTTCGGCGGCCGCGTCGCGCACGGCTATCTGATTTTAGCGTTCGCCGCCGGCCTCTTCGTCGATCCCGATCCGGGCCCGGTGCTCGCCAACTACGGCCTCGACAATCTACGCTTCGTCAAACCGGTAAAACCGGGCGACGCGATCCAGGTCGCACTCACCGTGAAAGACAAAACCCTACGCAAGCCCGACCAGGGCGAAGTGCGCTGGGATGTCGTGGTGACCAATCGCAACGGCGAGACCGTCGCGGCGTATGATCTGCTGACCATGAACGCGGCTTAGCGGTCCTGCTGCAACCGCGCGAAGAGATCCGGCCAGGTGTCACGCCGAGGTCCTCGCCCCCAGGCAATGTCGAACGTGGTGTGCACGGTATTGGGCGCGTCCAACGCCGCGATGAAAGCCTCGGCGACATCGGCCCTCGCGATCTTCCTGGCAAAAGAAAGCGGTGGAGAGTCCTGCCTCAAATCGATCGCTTTGCAGCCCGCCGGACGGTTCAACAAGAATCCAACGCGAATAATGGAATAAGGAAGCTCGCTCGCACGAATTTCGTCTTCAACGCGGCGTCGCCAGACCATCGTATTGCGCTTCAACGCGTTGATGAACGCGCCAGCGAGAGAAGGGGCTTCGACCCCCATCGAATTGAGATAAAGGAAGCGCGGAACCGGCCGCTCCTCTCGCGCGGCGGCCAGCGTATGCAGCACGCCTTCGTAATCGGTGCGTCGCACGAGGTCTTCCGAAGCGTACCTCCCGCTGGGCGCGCCCGCGGTGAAGACGATGTGGCTGACCCCTCGGACGGCGGGGAAGAGGGACTGCGGCTGAGTAAGATCGCCCCTGCAGATGTCAGTGTTCTCCGGCAGATCGCGTCGTGCGCGGATGGGATCTCGCGCCAAAATGCGGACCTCCCAATCCGCAAGGCCTGCGAGACGACGCGCGATCTCGCGTCCAACGCCACGCGTGCCGCCGATAGCCAAGACCATGCCGCGAGTCACGTCTTCTCTCGCTCCTCCGGACGTGGGGCCAGCAAGCTGCGCAGCGCGTCTTTCAACGCCGCCTTCGCCGCCTTGGCGTTGTTTCCTTCGCAAATCGCATCGGCTGTTTCATGAATGATTGCGAACAGCAGGCGCGCCATTGGCGCGGAGCTGACCTTTCGAAAGCCCCCGGCAGCGGCGCCATTGCGTATGATCGCCATCAGGCGATTGACGGGCGCAATATCGGCTGGGATCGGTCTGCGCGCCGCAAAGTCGCTGTGAAACAGCACGCGATGCAGCGCCTTCATGTTGACGACGGCGTCGACGAACGCGAGCGCCAATGCTTCCAAGCGCTCTAACCACGCTGCGCCGCTTTGCGGCGCGTGGAAGGGGTGCGCAGCGTCGAAGGCTTGAAATACTCGGGAGCGGAGAGCCTCGAGCAGATCGTCGAATGAAGGAAAGTAAAGATAGAAGGTGCCTTTGGCGGCGCCCGCGGCGCTGACAATATCCTCCACGCGCACCTGCTCTCCCCTGGCAGCGATGAGCCGCTCGGCGGCGCGCAGGATTTCCTCGCGCCGCTCCTCAGGCGGCAAACGTCGGCGCAGAACGCGACTACTGACCATGGGTCACCATGTAATGACCTATGGTCAGTAGGTCAAGGCGCCCGTGGCACGCTCGAAACCCGATAGGCCGAAGGCGGAGTTAACCCGTTACGCTCGCCAGTGCGTCGAGGAAGCGCGGGATGTCGGCGCGGCGAAGGCCGGCGACGTTCATACGCGCGGCGTCGGTGACGTAGACCGCATGCTCCTCGCGCAGCGCGTCGATCTGCGCCTGGTTCAGCGGCAGCGTGGTGAACATTCCCTTCTGGGCGCCTATCAGGTGCATCGGAATGGCGTTGATCCGGCTGGCGGTGAGTTCGGCGCGCTTGCCTTTGACGTCGGCGCGGATAGCGTCGAGTTCGGCACGCCAGCTGGCGCGCAGATCCTCCTGTTTCAAAACTTCGCGCACGCATGCCGCGCCGTGGTCCGGCGGCATGGAATAATTGGCGCGCGCGATTGCGAAAAGGTTGCTTCGCACCGCATCGCGCGCCTCGGCAGGCGCCTTGACGTAGAGTGCGCCGACTCGCTCGCGATACACGCCGAACGACTTGGCGCATGAGGTCGAGATCACCGCCTCGGCCGCGCGCGCGAGCAGGCGGTTGAAACCCGCCACATCCGCTTCGATTCCATCGCCGAACCCGATATAGGCAACGTCGACAAACGGAATGGCGCCTTTCGCCAGCACCGCTTCGGCGAGCGCGTCCCATTGCGCGGCGTCGAAATCGGCGCCGAGTGGGTTGTGGCAGCAGCCTTGCAGCAGCACCGCGTCGCCCCGGTCGATAAGATCGAAACCTGCGAGCAGCGCCTTTATGTCGATGCTCTGTTGCGCAACGTCGAAGAAAGCGACGTCAATCTGCTCCAACCCCGCGGCGCGAATGATGGCGGGATGGTTCGGCCAGGTCGGCGCCGGAACGAGCACGCGCTTGGCGCCCGCCGCCTTCAAGAGATCGAACCCCAGGCGCAGCGCGCCGGTGCCGCCGACGGTTTGGATGGAGACCAGCTCCTTGCCGAGGTTGCCGAAAGCGAGCGCGGCGAACAGGTCAAGGAATTCGCTATCGCCCTGCTGGCCAACATAGGTTTTGGTTGTCTGCGCCGCGTGCAGGCGCGCCTCGGCCTCTTTCACGGCCGCCATCACTTGGGTTGCGCCGCTCTCGTCTTTATAAACGCCGACGCCGAGATCGATCTTGTCCTGTCGCGGATCGTCGCGGAACATGGCCATGATCTTCAAGAGCGGATCTGGCGCGCGCGGTGCGATGTCGTGCAGCATGTTAATCTTCCTGCGGCCAAGCTTCGAGCACGTCGACAAAGCGCATCAGCCAGGCATTGGTCTGGTGTCCGTCCAGCACGCGGTGATCGATGGTGAGCGACACGTACGCCATCGGCTTGATCACCATCGCATCGGCGCCGCCGCCCTCACGCACCACAACGCGCTTCTCCAGCTTGCCGACGCCCAGGATCGCCGATTGCGGCTGGTTGATGATGATCGGCGTCGCCACCAGCGAGCCGGAAACGCCGTGATTTGAGATCGTGAACGTGCCGCCTTGCACGTCTGCGGGCTTCAGCGCATTCTTGCGCGCACGTTCGGTGAGATCGGTCAAAGCCGCCGCGGTTTCTTTCAGCGTCAGCGCCTGCGCCCGCTTGATCACCGGCACGATCAGTCCCTTGTCGCCAAGCGCCACGCCCATGCCGATGTTCACGTCCTCGAACACTTCGAGGAAATCGTCATGCCAGCGCGCATTGACGTTGGGCGAGACCTTCATCGCCTCCGCCGCCGCCCGCACAATGTACGCAGAATAGGTGAGCTGCGCGCCGTTCTTGGCGTAAGCGTCCTTGTGTTTGGCGCGGTGCGCGGCGATCGCGCTGAAATCGGCTTCGAACACAGCCGTCACATGCGGCGCGGTCGCCACCGAACGCGCCATGTGCTCGGCAATCGAGCGCCGCATCGGATCGTGCGGAATCTGTCTTGCACCGCCGGCGTCCCCGCCGGCGGGGTTACTCATGGCGCCGGTGCTCGCCGGCGAGGACGCCGACGGTCCAAGAGCGCCGCGCGCGATGTGATCTTCGACGTCCTTATGCGTGATGCGTCCATCACGTCCCGTGCCGCTGATCGCGTCGATATCGAGTCGATGCTCCGCCACCAACCGCTTTACTAGAGGCGAAAGCCGCATTTCTCTGGCATCGTCATTCCGGGACGCCGCGCCAGCGGCGGACCCGGAACCCAGATGACGTTTTTCCGTCGCTTGCCCCTGGCTTCTGGATCGCGACTTCGCCGCGTCCGGAATGACGAGGGAAATGACGCCAAGCTTGGTCCCCGGCGCGACTTCATCGCCTTCGTTCAGCGCGATCGCCATCAGCACGCCGTCAGCGGGCGCCGGCACTTCGACAGCGACCTTATCGGTTTCCAATTCTACGATCGGCTCATCCTGCTGGACCGCGTCGCCGACTTTCTTCAGCCAGGCGCGAACAACGGACTTGGTGCCTTCCTGCTCGACAGGCGCGAGGATGTCGTGAAGCTCAGCCATCAGAAACGCACCAATTCCTGCAGCTTCGCGGCGATGCGCTCGACGGACGGCAACGCCCATTCCATCAGCTCAGGATGATGCGGCGAGGGGATGTCCGGCATCGTCAGCCGCGCCACCGGCGCATCGAGATCGAGGAACGCCTGATCCGCCACCACGGCCGCGATCTCGGCGCCGAAACCGCCCGTGCCGATGTCCTCATGCACGATAAGGCAGCGATGCGTGCGCTTGACGCTCTCCAGGACCGCAGCAGAATCCCAAGGCGTCAGCGTGCGCAGGTCAATGATGTCGGCGCTGACGCCGCTTTGCTCGGCGGCCGCATCGCAGCGCTCCACCATGGCGCCCCAGGTGATCACAGTGATGGCGCCTCCCTCGCGCACGCGCTTGGCGACGCCGAACGGCAGCGCAAACTCATCACCCGGATAAGGCCGGCGCGCGCTTGCCGCGTCGAGCATGTTGCGATGTTCGAGGAACATCACCGGATCGTTGCCGCGCAGCGCCGTGCGCAACAAGCCAACGGCGTCTTCCGCGTTCGACGGGCACGCGACCCGCCAGCCGGGAGAATGCACGAACTGCACTTCGTTGGTTTGGCTGTGCCAAGGATCGCCGCACTTGAAGAAGCCGACCGGCATGCGCACCACCATCGGCGCGGCAAACCTGTTCGCCGTGCGCCAGCGCATCGTGCCGCAATCGTTGATCTGCTCCGTCGCTGGGTCTGCGTATTTGCGGAATTGAATCTCCGGCACCGGCATCAGCCCGGCGATCGCCATGCCGACCGCGCGGCCGATAATGCCTTCTTCGGAAAGCGAAGTGTCGAACACGCGCGCTTCGCCGTACTTCTCCTGCAAGCCAAGCGTCACGCCATGCACGCCGCCCTTCGGCCCCACATCTTCGCCGAACACCAGCACGCGCGGGTTGACCGCCAGCTCATGATCCAGCGTGCGCCGGATCGCCGTGATCATATTGATACGCGCGCCTTCGGGCTTCGCCACATCGCTCGTCGGCGGCGGCGCATAGCCCGCATTCCAAAGCCCGCCTTCCTCCTGCAACGCGCCGTCTTCGCTGAACACGAAGCGCGTCACGTTCGAAGCGTCACTCACCGGCCGCTGATCGGCGATCTGCACGGCGCGCCGCACGCGTTCTTCCGTCGCCTTTTCCAGCGCGTCCCAATCCTTCGCGCTCATCAGCGACGGCACGACGTGCGCTTTCAGCTTCGGCAGCGGATCGCGCGCCCATTCGGCCTCCATCACGTCTTTCGGCTTGTACGCCTGCGTGTCCTGGAAAGAATGTCCCTGCAGCCGCGGCACCGTGAGGTGCAACAGAGTAGGGCCATTGCCCTCGCGCACGTGCGCCACCGCATCCGCGATCAGCTCCGAGGCTTCGACCGGATCCGTGCCGTCGCCATCGAGCACTTTGAGGCCTTTGAAGCTCGCGAGGTTTTCGGCGATGTTGCAGCCGGGCGTCTGCAGCCAGCCCGGTGTCGAGATGCCGTAGCCGTTGTCTTCGATGAAGAACAGCATCGGAAGCTTCAGCGTCGTCGCCATCGTCAGCGCCGACCAGAATCCGT
>CAZIOD010000138.1:0-6221 GCA_964540785.1 uncultured Terricaulis sp. | reverse complement strand
GCTCTATCCCCCTGGGATCGCGGGCCTCCGGCCCGCATTTTGGTCGTGAAAACAACCTCTCGTCGCCACGCGCCCGCGCCCTGCATCGCTGCCAATCCGACCGAGCCAAATCCGCGCCTATCATCGGCGCATGACCTCTTCCGAACACAGCACCTACACAAACCGCGCCGCGCCAGCCCAGCTTTGGCGCGCCATGCGCGCGTTCCTGTGCCTCGTGTTCGATCTCTTCGGCGAGCCCAGCGACATCGCCGCTTCCGGCGCGCTCTCGCGCAAGACCCGCGCGCTGATCGCGCCCTGGCTGCGCGCCGGCGAGGCGTTCATGCGCCGGCTGCTGTTTATCGAGGCGCTTGCGCTCGCTGATGACGTGCCGTTGCAGCCGTCAACCAAGCGCGCGCCGCGCCCGCGCCTGCGCAAGCTTTACGAGTTCTATCCCGACAAGCCGGACGACTGGCGCGTTTCGTTTCGCGTTGTGCCGGAGGTGCGCCGCATGCGCCGCCGCAGCCGCAGCGCGCGCCAGCGCTTGCCTCCGCTGAAGCTTGCGCCGCAGCTCGTCTTGCCGCGTCCGCAGCCGGGGCTGCGCATCGCCAGATTACGCGCCAGCGCGCGCAGCGCGCCGCCGCTGCCCGCCACACAGCGCGCGCCGCGCGATCCGGCCAACGCCTGGCCGGTCGCCGAGCGGCTCGAAGCGCTGCGGCGCGCCTATAACGCCCCGCACTCAAGTGCTGTGCGGCTTGCGCGGCTCCTGCGCCGCAACGAACCGCGCGCGCGCTCGGCGCTGCGCCCCGAACCCGCGCAAGTCGTGCATCTCTTCGGCGAACCCACGTTCAACCGCTGCACCGCCCTCTGCGCCGCGCGACGACGACGGCGCGAGCAGCAAAATGAGTGAAAAGACCGCGGACTCGTCCTCGTCCGCGACGCGGCGCAGTCCGAGCTCTAGCTTTCGCCGTCGCGCTGTTCGTACGTTTCCGGCGGGACGGTTTCCTGCGCCGCTTTCAGCGTCTTTGCTTCGGCCTTGCGCGCCCGCGCTTCGGCCCGCGCCTTGGCGGCGGCGGCGTCGGCCACGACGGCGTCGAGTTCGATCTGGGTGCAGAGGCCGATGGTGACGGGATCGACCGGCTTGATGTTGTTCGAATTCCAGTGCGTGCGGTTGCGCACCTGGTCGATGGTCGACTTGGTGGTGCCGATCAGCTTGACGATTTTGGAATCCGGCACTTCGGGGTGGTTCTTCAAGAACCAGGCGATGGCGTCGGGGCGATCCTGGCGGCGGGCGATCGGCGTATAGCGCGCGCCGCGCCGTTTGGTCTGCGGCAGCTCGATGCGCTTCTGCTCCAGCGCCTTCAATTTGTAGCTTTCGTCCGCCTCGCCCTTGGCGATCTCTTCGCGCGAGAGAAAACCGCCGGCGATCGGATCGACGCCGCGGATGCCCTTGGCCACGTCCTCATTGGCGATGCCCTGCACCTCAAGCGGATGCAGCCCGCAAAACTCGGCGATCTGGCCGAAGGAGAGCGAGGTGTTCTCGATCAGCCACACGGCGGTGGCCTTCGGCATCAGGACGTTGGCGGACATTTCAAGGCTCCAGATATGCAAAAGCGCCCGGCGTCGTCGCCAGGCGCTTGGGGCCGGAGGAGCAACGGGCTGACCGGGCGCACCCAGGATCAGTTGCGGCGGATATAGCGCGGCGGCGGGCGCTTGGAAAGGGCGCTACGCGCCGTGCGCCAGCGGGTGGCGCGGCTAGACCGCCAGCTCAATATCCGCCGATGACCGGCAGGATTTCGCCGGTGATATAGCTGGCGGTCTGTGGGCTGGCGAGAAAAACGAAGGCGGGGGCGATCTCTTCCGGCTGCGCCGGGCGCTTCATCTTGGAATGCGCGCCGAATTCTTTGATGTCTTCGGCCTGCTTGTCGGCGGGATTGAGCGGCGTCCAAACCGGGCCGGGCGCGACGCAGTTGACGCGGACGCCCTTCGCAATGAGGTGGCCGGCCAGAGATCGGGTGAAAGCGTGGATGCCGCCTTTGGTCATGGCATAATCGATCAGATCCTTGCTGCCCTTGATGCCGGTGACCGAGCCGCAATTGACGATCGATCCGCCCTCGCGGATATGCGGCGCGCAGGCCTGCGCCATGTGGAAATAGCCGTAGAGATTGGTCTTCAGCGTTTCGTCGAATTGATCTTCGCTGATGGCCTCGAACTCGACGGTGTGAATCTGAAACGCCGCGTTGTTCACCAGGATGTCGAGTTGGCCGAACTCCTCCAGCACCTGGTCGACGGCGTTGAAGCAGAAATCCCGCTGTGAAACATCGCCGGCGATGAGCAGGCAGCGCCGGCCTTCGGCTTCCACGGCGCGTTTGGTCTCCTCGGCGTCTTCGTGCTCGCTCAAATAGATGCAGGCGATGTCTGCGCCTTCGCGCGCATAGAGCACGCATACGGCGCGTCCAATGCCGCTATCGCCGCCTGTGACGATCGCGACCATGTCTTTCAGCTTGCCCGAACCCTCATAATAGGGCGCATCGTACATGGGCTGGAGTTGGAGATCGGCTTCCTTGCCCGGCTTTTTCAAGTGCTGCCCCGGCATCGGCGGCTCGGGATAGCGCCGCGCGCCGGCTTGCATCGCGTGCTCTTCGCGCTTGCCGTTCTCGTTGGGCTGATGTGCCTGCTTGGCTTTGCCAGCGCCGTTCGCCGTCGCTTTTTTGGCTTTGTCCTTTCGATCGACCTGAGCCTGAATCGTCCGCTGTCGACCGGCCTTGGCCGCGGCCTTGCGCTTGTCACCCGTCTCTTGCATCGGCGATCTCCACGCATGCGAAACGGAGACGTGCGCGCGCCGTTCCGGAACTGGCGCGCCGGCCAAGCGGTTTTGTTCGCAGGAGTGGAGCTCAATGACGAGAAAACCGCGCGCCCAGAAGCCTACGCCGACGAGCAAGACGGGCCTGCCGGAAGGGGCCGGCGCGCCGCCTCCGCAGGCCGATCCAAAGCATGGCGGGGCCAAGCGGCCGGTAGAAGAAGAAGACGTTTATGGCGGGGTCGAACGCACGCACAATTCCAAGGTGCGATCTGGCCGCGCTAAGCCCTGACGGCTGCCTCAGGACGCTGCGCTTAGAATCTGTACGCTGAACAGGTTGCGCGGATCGGTCCGGACGTGCGCCACGGAGAAGCCCGCGGCGCCGGCAAGCTCGGCGAAGTCCTCCAAGGAATATTTGTGAGAGTCCTCGATGTGCAGTGCTTCGTCGCGCGCAAAATGAAAGTCGAGCGCGCCAATGCGCACGTCCTGATCGCGTCGGCTGATCAGGTCCATGCGTACGCAGCCATCATCTTCGTCGTACCGGGCTTCGTAGTGAAATCCGTTTATGTCAAAATCGGCCTCGCACTCGCGATTGGCCCGCGTGAGCACGTTTTGAATAAAAGCTGCGGTGACACCCTGGCTGTCATTGTAGGCCAGTTCGATAAGGCCGCGATCCTTCTTTAGATCGACGCCGACGATCATCATGCCGTTTGACCCCAGCCGAGCGCGCCATTGTCTCAGCAGCGCGACCGCTTCGCGGCGCTTGAGATTGCCGATGGTCGAACCGGGAAAGAACGCGACCGGACGTCCGGCGCTGTCGATGTCCGGCAACAGGCTGGGCGCGGCATAGTCGCCGAACACGGCCTCAACCCGAAGCTCCGGATAAGCGGCGGCGATCTCTGTCGACGACGAGATCAGCGCGTCGCGGCAAACATCGATCGGCACGTAGGCGTAGGGCCGGTCCGCCTTATCCAATAAGAGCGACGTCTTCGCCAGTGAGCCGCTGCCAAGTTCGTAAAGCACCGCCTCAGGCCCGATAAGCTTGGCGATTTCCGGCGCATGGCTTTGCAGGATGCGGATCTCGGTGCGGTGCGGATAATATTCAGGCAAGCGGCAGATTTGTTCGAAATAGCGCATGCCGCGGCGGTCGTAGAGATAGGCGCACGGGATCGCTTTTTCGGGACGTGACAGGCCGTCCAGCAAGGCTTCCAGAAACGAGACTTGGTTCCAGCCGAGGTCGTGCAGGCTGAACTGCGGCACGGCCTGCTGGGGATCGGGTCTATACATCTCGGTTCATCCCGGCGCTGCTCGACATCCAGGGGAGTTCTGCGCGCAAGCGCGCGCATCGGGCGCGATCATCGCGCGCCGTCGACTGGGCGCGTATGTTTGCGAGGCTACTCCCATCGCACTGGCAACAAGCCTACGCGCGTGGGGTTCCTTGCCTAGTGCCAAAATAGGCTTCGACCGGTAGCCGTTGCTTTGGCGCGCTTAATTCTGCGTCACCAGCACAACCTTGCCGGCGTGTGCGCCGCTTTGCAGGCGCTGGTGTGCGCCCTCGGCGTCGGCGAGCGGGAAGGTGCTGTCGATCACGGGCTTCAGCTTGCCTTGCTCGATCCATGGCCACACGACGCGCTCGACTTCGCTTGCGATGCGCGCCTTTTCCTCGTTGGAGCGCGAGCGCAGGGTGGCCCCCGTGAGCGTCAGGCGCTTCAGCATCAGCCGCATGAGATTCAGCTCCGCGTGCGGGCCTTGCTGGAAAGCGATGATGACGCACCGGCCGTGCTCGTTGAGCACGTTCAGGTTTTTCTGAACGTACGGCCCGCCCACCATGTCCAGCACGACATCGGCGCCCCCGAGGTCGCGGACGATGGCTTCAAAGTCCTCGGTCTTGTAGTTGATGGCGCGATCGGCCCCGAGCGCTTCGCAGAGTTTCACTTTTTCGTCGCTGCCCGCGGTGGTGTAGATGCGCGCGCCGTGCGCCTTGGCCATCTGGATCGCCGTGGTGCCGATGCCGGAGGCGCCGCCGTGAATGAGGATGCGCTCTTTCGGCTTGAGCGCCGCGGTCTGGAAGACGTTGGCCCAGACCGTGAAGACGGTCTCCGGCAGAGCCGCGGCTTCCACGAGCGAGAGTCCCTTCGGCGCAGGCAGCACCGAACCCTGGTGTGCGATGGCGTAGGTGGCGTAGCCCCCGCCCGGCAGCAGCGCGCAGACCTCGTCGCCTTCCCGCCAGCGTGTCACTCCAGACCCCGCTACCTCTACCGTGCCCGCTACCTCCAGCCCCAGCGTCTCGGGCGCGCCGGGCGGCGGGGGGTAAAAGCCGGCGCGCTGGGTGAGGTCCGGCCGGTTCACGCCGGCGGCGGCGACACGGATGAGGATTTCACCGGGGCCGGGTTCCGGGCGCGCCACCACAGCGAGCGTGAGCGGCTGGTCGTTCCCGTGAATGATCTTACGCATGCCGCATCCTCCGCTCCGCCGGCGCTTAAACGCGCCGCCGTTTTGGGGTACACTGGCGCCTGGAGGTCAGGCCCATGTTCGACGACGATCCCTTCGCGCCGCCAGTCAAGAAACCGCTCCCGCTCGAGGCGCAGCTGGAGAACGCGTCGATCGACGATCTTGAAGCTCGCATTGAAACGCTCAAGCGGGAAATTCAACTTTGCGAGAAGGCCATCGCCGCCAAGCGCGCGCAGCGGGCGGCGGCGGATTCGGTCTTTGGCGCGCCTCCTTCTTAACGATTTGGGCCGCATGGCCCGCCACTTGCGACCTTCGCGGCCCGATGACCGATACGAACCAAGCTTCCCCAACGAGGGTGTATGATCCTGACCGGGCGATGGAATTCGCCCGCTCGGAGCTTTTCGAGCGCACCTTCAAGGAGGGCATGGCGCTGGTTGAGGAGACCGCCGCCTATCTCGACGGCCCGGGCCGGGCCGCCTCCAAGCGCCTCTCCCGCGCGGCCGCGCTAGCCTATGCCGGCGAAAGCATGCGCCTGACGACGCGGCTGATGCAGGTGGCCTCCTGGCTGCTGGTGCAGCGTGCGGTGCGCGACGGCGAAATCCAGATGACGGAAGCGGCGAGCGAGAAGTATCGGCTCATCTCTCGCGACGCGCAGGCGGGTGCGAGCTTCGTGGGCGCCGACGACCTGCCCGAAGCGCTGAAGGCGCTCATCATCCGCGGCGGGGCGATCTATGAGCGCGTGCGGCGCTTGGATGAGACGATGTACGAAGGCGGCGCCGAAGCGCCGAACGCCGTGAACGACCAGATGGCGAAACTGGCGCAGGTGTTCGGGCGCTAACAAGCCGCCCGCACTTGTCTGCGATCCTTCACGTCCATAGCGCGCGCCAAACATCGCGCGAAAAAATCTATCCAACACCCCCGGCGCCAGTCGTATAATCTCTCCATCGCTCCGCTGGAGGGCAGTTGGCCAATGTTCACCCAATGCGACGAGCGA
>CAZIOD010000137.1:3903-6266 GCA_964540785.1 uncultured Terricaulis sp. | reverse complement strand
GTGCAGCAATTCCGTCATGCGGCCATCGACCTTGATGACGCCTTTGCCGGCGTTTTCCGGCAGCGCGAAGGCGGCGATCACAGCGCGGGCGCGGGTGATCTCGTCTGGCGACGGCGCGAACGTCGCGTTGGCGACATCGATCTGGCTGGGATGGATCAGCGTCTTGCCGTCGAAGCCGAATTCGAGGCCCTGGCGGCATTCCGCTTCGAAGCCGGCGGCGTCGGCGATGTCGTTATAGACGCCGTCAATCGCGGCAATGCCGGCGGCGCGCGCGGCGGCGACGGTGAGCGACAGAGCGGCGTGGAACGCGGCGCGCCCGCTCGCCGCGCGGGCGCGCGTCTCCTTGGCGAGATCGTTGAGGCCGAGCACGAAGGCCGAAAGCCGTGTGTTGCGCGCGGCGGCGGCGATTTCGGCAAGGTTTAGGATCGCGCGCGGCGTTTCGATCATGACCCAGAGCGCAGCGTCGCGCGGAAAGCCTTGCTCGTTCAGCGCAGCGTCGAGCGCGGCGACATCGGCCGCGCTTTCAACCTTTGGCGCGAGGATGCCGTCGGGCGCAGCGGCGCAGCCCGCAGCGATGTCGTCCCTGCCCCACGGCGTGGACAACGCGTTCACCCGCACAACGACTTCGCGCCGGCCATATCCGCGGCCGGCGACGGCGGCGGCTACCTGCGCGCGCGCCTCCTCCTTGGCGCCCGGCGCGACAGAATCTTCCAGATCCAGCAACAGCACGTCGGCGGGAAGGGTCTTGGCTTTTTCCAGCGCCTTGGCGTTGGCGCCGGGCATATAAAGGCAGGACCGGCGCGGGCGGACGTTGATCATCGCTTGCTCGTTGCAGCCTGAAAGGCGACCATCTGCGCCGCCCATGAGCGATGTTCTTACCCGCGCGCCGACGATTCTGTCGATCCAAAGCCAGGTGGTCGGCGCGCGCGTCGGCAATTCCGTCGCGGCATTTGCGATGGAACGCTTGGGCGTGCGCGTGCTGACGCTGCCCACGACGCTGCTCGGACGGCGCCCGGATCGGGGAACGCCGGGCGGCGGCCCGCTGCCGGCGCTGACGCTGAAGGGCATGCTCGACGCCCTCGCCTCCGACGGCGTGTTCGCGGAGATCGACGCTGTGCTCACCGGCTATCTCGGCGCCGGCGAGCAGGTCGCGGTGATCCTTGACGCCGTGGAGCAGATCAAGGCTGCCAACCCTGGCGCCATCTTCGCGTGCGATCCCGTCGTGGGCGATGACGGGCGCGCGTTCGTCAGCGACGCGGTGGCGGATGCGGTGCTGAACGGGCTGACGCCGCGCGCCGACTGGCTGCTGCCGAATGCGTACGAGCTTGGATTGATGGCAGGGCGCACTATCGACAGCCCGGCAGCCGCGCGCGACGCGGCGCGCCGCTACGGCAAGCCGGTGTTCGTCTCGTCGATCCGCACCGCCACCGGTCTCGGCAATCTTTACGTGGCGCCCGGCAGCGAGTGGTTCTGCGAAACGATGCGCCTGCCGCGCGCGCCAAAAGGCGCGGGAGACTTGCTCTCAGCCCTCTTCGTCGCACGACGCGTGCGCGGCGATGCGCTGACCTTGGCGATCGAAGGCGCCACCGGCGCTGTCTACGACGTCATCGTGCGTTCCATCGCCGCTGACAGCGACGATCTGCTGCTGCCGGAAGCGCAGGATGTGTTGGCCGAACCGGTGACGTGGCCGCGCGCTCGGCATCTGGAGCTGGCATGATGGCGCACGGCATTGTGGCGCCCGGATTCGAACGCGTGGCGGAGGCGTTCGACGCCGAGCTCGCCGAGGAGCTTGGCGCGGGCTTCGCCGCGATCGTGGAAGATCGCGTTGTCGTCGACATCTGGGGCGGCTGGGCCGACCGCGGACAGACACGGCCCTGGAGGCAAGACACGATCGTGCCGGTCTATTCGACCACCAAAGGCGTGAGCGCGCTGATCGTGGCGATGCTGCACGATCAGGGCGCGCTGGATTACGAGGCGCCGACCGCTGAACTGTGGCCGGCTTTCGGCGCACAGGGCAAAGACAAGGTCACCATTGCGCAGACTTTGGCGCACATGGCGGGCGTGCCCGGTTTTCTTACCGAGATCGACCCCGATCTCTGGCTTGACCCGCCGGCGTGCGCCGAAGCGATCGCGGCGCTCGAACCGCTCTGGCCGCCAGGAACGGCCAGCGGCTATCATCCGATGACCTGGGGCTACATCGCAGGGGCGATCGTGCAACGTGCTGCGGGGCGCTCGCTCGGGACCATCTTGCGCGAAGACATCTGCGAACCGCTCGGCATCGATTTCCAGATCGGCACGCCCGAGAGCGAACACGCGCGCGCCGCGGAAATGAAGAAGCCGTCGCGCGGCGGCGAGTTCGGCGA
>CAZIOD010000137.1:0-3803 GCA_964540785.1 uncultured Terricaulis sp. | reverse complement strand
GGCTATGTGATGAACAAGCAATCGCATCACATCATGGGCGATCCGCGCTCGCTTCGGCTGATCGACGCGCTTTACGCATGCCTCTGAACCGGCGCGTTTTCGAGACAGCTGCCCTCGTTGTCGCGCTCATGTTGCTGGGCGCAATGCTGTCGCGTCTCGATGGCGCGCACGGCCTGGTGCTGGCAGACGGCCAGCCGTTGTTTGGCGATTTTATCGCGTACTGGAGTGCGGGGCGCGCGGCGCTCGACGGCAATGCAGGGGGCGTACACGACTGGGAGACGGCGCGGACCTATCATCAACTCGCCGCCCCCGGCGTTGCGGTGGTTGCGCCGTGGCATCCCCCACCGACCTTTCTGCTGGCGGCGGCCGCGCTGGCGCTGCTGCCCTATCCAGCCGCGGCGGTGGTTTTCCTGATCGGCTCGGGCGCGCTTTATCTCTACGCTGCGCGCAAGCTGTTGCCGGATTCGCGCGCGCTCATCTTCGCAGTGACGCTGCCGGCGGCGCTATTCCATCTCGGCACGGTCCAGAGCGGTCTGCTGATCGCCGGTGTTTCCGGGCTGGCGCTCTATTGGCTGGATCGCCGCCCGCTTGCGGCCGGCGCGCTTGTGGCGCTGTTGGCCGTCAAGCCGCACCTCGCCGTCTTGTGGCCGCTGCTGCTTGCGCTCAGCGGCAGGTGGCGCGCCTTCGCGGCGGCCACCGTGGGCGTCGTGGCGTTTGCGGCGTCAGCGGGCGCAGCGTTCGGATTCGAGTCTTATTTGCGCTTCCTCGCCAATCTGCCTGCAGCGCAGGATCTGGTAGCGAGCCAGCGCATCTCGACGCCCGCTTATGGGAGCCTGTTCGGCCATCTGATCGATGCCGGCCTGCCTCAGAGCTTCGCCATGGGCCTGCATGGCGCGAGCGCGCTTGCCGCGTTGGTGCTTGCGCTGTGGTTGTTTCGCCGCGCGGACAGAAATGTAGCCGGCGCGGCGATGTGCGCGGCGACGCTGCTGATTTCGCCCTATCTCTTCTTCTACGATTTCACACTGCTCGCCGTTGGCGCCGCGATGCTGGGCGCGCCGCGCAACCGGTTCGAGTTGCTTGCTCTGATCCTTGCCTGGGGCGCGGGGCTTTCGCTGCCGCTGAACTATCTCGCGGCGCTTCCGCTCGCACCCGCGGCGGCGTGGTTCATTCTGATCGCATGCGCGCAACGTGCGCGCGGCGCAGCGTGTCCCAGGAGAAAAAGGCAAGTCCGGCCCAGATGAGCGCGAAGCTGACGCCGCGCAGCACGCCGAAGGGCTCGCCGAACACGATGCCGGTGATAAATTGCAGCGTGGGGGCCAGGAATTGCAACAGGCCGAGAGTCACAAAAGTAACGCGCCGCGCGCCGAACGCAAACGCCATCAGCGGGATTGCGGTCAACGGCCCAGCCAATGCGAGAAGCACGGCCTCGGCCCAGCCGAAGGTGAACGCGAGCGAGCTCTGCTCGCTGACCCACCAGAGAAGACCTACTGCGAGCGGCGCCAGCGCCAGCGTTTCGATCAGCATGCCGATCGCCGCCGGCACCGGCGCACGCTTGCGAATGACGGCGTACACAGACCATGTTGCGCAGAGCGCGAGCGCCATCCAAGGCGGCGCGCCGAGCGCCCAGCCTTGCACGATCACGCCAACCAGCGCGAGCCCAAGCGCAATAAGTTGCGGCGTGGTGATGCGTTCCTTGAAGAAAAGAACGCCAACGGCAACGGCGACCAGCGGCGCCAGGAAGTACGCCAACGCGGACTCGATCACCCGCTCGCTGAGCACGAGATAAACGTAGATGCCCCAATTGACAAAAATGAACGCCGACGACGCCGTCAGCGTGAGCAGCATTTTCGGCCTGAGCGCCACACGCAACTCGCGCAGCGCCTGCGGGGCGCCGCCGCTCATGATGAAGGCGGCGATCGTGGCCGCGGGAATGCTCCAAAGGATGCGCTGGCCGAGCACTTCAGCGGCGCCGGCGAAAGCGACGAGCTTCAGATACAGCGGCAGGAAGCCCCAAATCACATAGGCCGACGCCGCGGCAATGAAGCCCGCGCGGCGCTCGGCCTCCTGCGGCGACAAAGGAAGCGCGGCGTCGGTCACGACGTTCGGCGCCCGTAGGGCGCGGGATTGCGAATTTGCATCAGCCGATCGGGATGATCGAGCGCCTCAAAGCCAAGCGGGGTGTAAACGCCGTGCGCGTCCTTGGTGCCCAGCAGCCAACGCCGCAAGCCTTGCAGTTCCGGATGATCGAGAAAAAGGCCCACAAGCGCGCGGCCAAGACCTCTGCCCTGCTTGCCGGGCAGCACGACGACATCGCAAAGCCAGGCGAATGTCGCCCTGTCGGTAACGACGCGCGCAAAGCCGAGCAGCCTGCCGCGCTCATCGCGCGCGATCGCACACATGGAATTGGCGCACGCGCGTTCGACCACATCGCGCGGAATGCCCGGCGACCAATAGGTCTCGCGCAGCATGGCGTGAATGGCGTCGATGTCCGTCTCTGACGGCTGCTCAATGGCGATGGTCGGCATTTCATCCCCTTGCGCTCGTAGATAGGGAGCAGGCAGCACGCGTGCAGGAGCGGTAAAAGGCCGGCCGCATGCATATTTTGTAACGGCGGATGTCAGAGCCGCTCACAACCGCGATCGTGCGGCTGCCAGCGCGGCGAGCTTCACGCGGCGGCCAAGCGCTTGAACAAGCCTTTGTTCAGCATGAGTTCAGCGATCTGCACGGCGTTAAGCGCGGCGCCTTTGCGCAAATTGTCGCTGACCACCCAAAGCGAAAGCCCGTGTTCGACGGTTTTGTCGTTGCGGATGCGCGACACGAAGGTGGCGAACTCTCCGACGCAATCGATGGGCGTGGCGTAGCCGCCGTCTTCGTGCTTGTCGATCACCATGAGGCCGGGCGCTTCGCGCAAGATGTCGCGCGCCTCCTCCGCCTCGATCTCGTTTTCGAACTCGATGTTCACGGCTTCGGAATGGCCGACGAACACCGGCACGCGCACGCTCGTCGCGGTGAGTTTGATCGAGGCATCCAGGATTTTCTTGGTCTCGACTTCGATCTTCCACTCTTCGGTTGTGTAGCCATCGTCCATGAAGTCGCCGCCATGCGGGATCACGTTGAAGGCGATCTGCTTGGGAAAGGCTTCCGGCGTGATCTCGTCGGCGACATAGAGCTTTTTCGTCTGAGTCCAGAGCTCGTCCATCGCGTCCTTGCCGGCGCCGGAGACGGATTGGTACGTGGCGACCACGACGCGCTTGATCTTGGCGCGGTCGTGCAGCGGCTTCAGCGCCACCACGAGCTGCGCGGTGGAGCAGTTCGGATTGGCGATGATATTGAGCTTGTCATAGCCGTGCACGGCGTCCGGATTAACTTCCGGCACCACCAGCGGCACGCGCGGGTCCATGCGCCAGGCGCTGGAATTGTCGATCACCACCGCGCCGGTTGCGCCGATTTTGGGGGACCATTCCTTCGACACCGCCCCGCCGGCGCTCATCAGCACGAGATCGACGCCGGAGAAATCGAAGTGCTCGAGGTCTTTGCACTTCAGCGTCTTGTCGCCATAGCTCACCTCAACGCCGACCGAACGGCGCGAAGCGAGCGCCACAACCTCGTCGGCCGGAAACAGGCGCTCTGAGAGAATTTCCAACATTTCCCGGCCCACATTCCCGGTGGCGCCGACAACCGCTACGCGCAAACCCATGTCCTAGCTCCTCGCGCGCTACCTAGGCCGGTTCAACGGCCTTTCCAAGGCGCGGCGCGCGTCGCCCGGCTGGGTGATGCGTATTGACTAAAAACCGGACCGGACC